>NZ_JBITEO010000063.1:0-1152 GCF_044455245.1 Streptomyces sp. NPDC051310 | reverse complement strand
GTTGGACTTGAGCCAGTCCTGCTCCTGGTTGGCCAGGGTCGTCTCGCGCAGCGACTCCACCATGGTGTTGATGTTGTCCTTGAGCTCGGCGACCTCGCCGGAGGCGTCGACGGTGATGGAGCGGGTCAGATCGCCCTCGGCGACAGCGCTGGCCACCTCCGCGATCGCCCGCACCTGCCGCGTCAGGTTGCCCGCCAGCTCGTTGACGTTCTCGGTGAGACGCTTCCACGTGCCGGACACGCCGCCGACCTCGGCCTGGCCGCCGAGGCGGCCCTCGCTGCCGACCTCACGCGCCACACGCGTCACCTCGGCCGCGAAGGACGACAGCTGGTCGACCATCGTGTTGATGGTCGTCTTCAGCTCCAGGATCTCGCCGCGCGCGTCCACGTCGATCTTCTTCGACAGGTCACCGTTGGCCACGGCGGTGGTGACCAGGGCGATGTTGCGGACCTGGTTGGTCAGGTTGTTCGCCATCGAGTTGACGTTGTCGGTCAGGTCCTTCCAGGTACCGGCCACGTTCGGCACCCGCGCCTGACCGCCCAGCATCCCCTCGGTACCCACCTCGCGCGCCACACGCGTCACCTCGTCGGCGAACGCCGACAGGGTGTCGACCATCGTATTGATCACCCCGGCGAGCGCGGCCACCTCGCCCTTCGCCTCGACCGTGATCTTCTGCGACAGATCACCACGCGCCACCGCCGAGGCCACCTGGGCGATCGACCGCACCTGACCCGTCAGATTGGAGGCCATGACGTTGACGTTGTCCGTCAGGTCCTTCCACGTACCCGAAACACCCCGGACGGTCGCCTGACCCCCCAGATTCCCCTCCGTACCGACCTCACGCGCGACACGCGTCACCTCGTCGGCGAACGCCGAGAGCTGATCGACCATCGTGTTGATGGTCTCCTTCAGCTCCAGGATCTCCCCCCGCGCGTCGACCCGGATCTTCTGCGACAGATCCCCCTGCGCCACCGCGGTCGTGACCTCCGCGATCGACCGGACCTGAGCCGTCAGATTGTCGGCCATCACGTTGACCGACTCCGTCAGGTCCTTCCACGTACCCGACACGCCCTTGACGTCGGCCTGACCGCCCAGACGCCCCTCCGTGCCCACCTCACGCGCGACACGCGTCACCTCACCGGCGAACGCCGA
>NZ_JBITEO010000062.1:0-1231 GCF_044455245.1 Streptomyces sp. NPDC051310 | reverse complement strand
TCGTTCGCGGTGTGGTTGATGGGCCGGTGCGGACGGCGGTGATGTTCACGGGTCAGGGCAGTCAGCGGGTGGGTATGGGGCGTGCGTTGTATGCGGCGTTCCCGGTGTTCGCGGAGGCGTTGGACGAGATCGTCGGGTTGTTCGACCGCGAGGCGGGCGAGTCGTCGGGCGGGACCTTCGACCGTGAGCTGGGCTCGTCGTTGCGTGCGGTGATGTTCGGTGAGGTGGGTGCGGGCGAGGGTTTGCTGGATCGGACGGAGTGGGCTCAGCCGGCGATCTTCGCGGTGGAAGTGGCGTTGTTCCGGTTGGTGTCGTCGTGGGGTGTGCGGCCGGACTTCCTGATCGGTCATTCGGTGGGGGAGATCGCTGCGGCGCATGTGGCGGGTGTGTTGTCGCTTGCTGATGCGGTGCGGTTGGTGGCGGCGCGGGGCCGGTTGATGCAGGCGTTGCGTGCGGATGGTGCGATGGCTGCGGTGGAGGGGTCGGAGGAGGAGGTCCGGGCGGCTTTGGCGGCCGGGGCCTTTGGTGGCCGGCTGGAGGTCGCGGCGGTCAACAGTGCGTCGTCGGTGGTGGTTTCCGGTGACGACCGTGCGGTGGAGGAGTTCGTCGCGGGGTGGAAGGAGCGTGGGCGGCGGGCCAAGCGGCTGACGGTGAGCCATGCGTTCCACTCGCCGCACATGGACGGCATGCTGGATGACTTCCGGAGCGTTGCTCGCGCATTGGACTACCGCTCTGCCGAGATGCCGCTGGTCTCGAATGTGACGGGTGCTCTCGCGCAGTCGGAGGAGTTGGGTTCGGCGGAGTACTGGGTGGGGCATGTGCGCCGTCCGGTGCGTTTCCTGGACGGTGTGCGGTCGCTGGAGGCCGAGGGTGTGTCGGTGTTCCTGGAGCTCGGTCCGGACGGTGTGCTGTCGGCACTCGGCCCGGACTGCGTGACCGCGGACGAGGAGACTGCGCCGGTGTTCGCGGCCGGGCTGCGCGGGGCGGATGTCGCGGAGCCGAGGGCGCTGGTGGAAGCCCTGGCCCGTATCCATGTCCGCGGGGCGGGTGTGGACTGGCCGGCCGTCCTCGGTGCCGGCCCGGCCCTTGCCGACCTGCCGACGTATGCGTTCCAGCGGGAACGGTTCTGGCTGGATGTCCCGGCGCGGCGTGGTGACGCGGCCGGTCTCGGCCTGACCCCCGCAGGCCACCCCCTGCTCGGCGCGATGGTGTCGCTGCCCGATGACCGGGG
>NZ_JBITEO010000061.1:0-1301 GCF_044455245.1 Streptomyces sp. NPDC051310 | reverse complement strand
AGCTTGGCGAGGCGCTCGGCCTGCTGGGCCTCGATCGCCGGGTCGACGCGCAGGGGCTCGTAGGGCTCCTCCTCGTCGAGGGTGTAGCGGTTGACGCCGACGACGACCCGCTCGCCGGAGTCGGTCTCCTGGGCGATGCGGTAGGCGGAGCGCTCGATCTCGTTCTTCTGGAAGCCGCGCTCGATGGCGTTGACGGCGCCGCCGAGGTCCTCCACCTTCGTCATCAGTTCGAGGGCGGCGGCCTCCACCTCGTCGGTCATCTTCTCGATGACGTAGGACCCGGCGAACGGGTCGACGGTGGCGGTGACGTCCGTCTCGTACGCGAGGACCTGCTGCGTACGCAGGGCCAGGCGGGCGCTCTTGTCGGTCGGGAGCGCGATGGCCTCGTCGAAGGAGTTGGTGTGCAGCGACTGCGTACCGCCGAGGACGGCCGCGAGGCCCTGGACGGCGACGCGCACCAGGTTCACCTCGGGCTGCTGCGCGGTGAGCTGCACGCCCGCCGTCTGGGTGTGGAAGCGCAGCATCATCGACTTGGGGTTCTTCGCCCCGAACTCGTCCCGCATCACCCGCGCCCAGATCCGGCGGGCGGCGCGGAACTTGGCGACCTCCTCGAGGATCGTGGTGCGGGCGACGAAGAAGAACGACAGGCGGGGCGCGAAGTCGTCGACGTCCATGCCCGCGGCGACGGCCGTACGGACGTACTCGATGCCGTCGGCGAGGGTGAAGGCGATCTCCTGCGCGGGCGAGGCGCCGGCCTCCGCCATGTGGTAGCCGGAGATCGAGATGGTGTTCCACTTCGGGATCTCGGCCTTGCAGTACTTGAAGATGTCCGCGATCAGCCGCAGCGACGGCTTCGGCGGGAAGATGTACGTGCCGCGGGCGATGTACTCCTTCAGCACGTCGTTCTGGATGGTGCCGGTCAGCTTGTCCGCCGGGACGCCCTGCTCCTCGCCGACCAGTTGGTACAGCAGGAGCAGCAGCGCCGCCGGGGCGTTGATCGTCATCGACGTGGAGACCTTGTCCAGCGGGATCCCGCCGAACAGCACCCGCATGTCGTCGATGGAGTCGATCGCCACACCGACCTTGCCGACCTCGCCGTGCGCGATCGGCGCGTCGCTGTCGTGGCCCATCTGGGTCGGCAGGTCGAAGGCGACCGACAGGCCCATCGTGCCGTTCGCGATCAGCTGCTTGTACCGGGCGTTCGACTCCGTCGCCGTACCGAAGCCGGCGTACTGCCGCATCGTCCACGGCCGGCCCGTGTACATCGACGGGTACACACCCCGCGTGAAGGGATACGAACC
>NZ_JBITEO010000060.1:0-1457 GCF_044455245.1 Streptomyces sp. NPDC051310 | reverse complement strand
CCACGGATCAGACCCAGGATCCGGTGCCCCTTGCGCCGGGCGTCCGACAGACGCTCCACCACCAGCACACCGACACCGTCCGAGAACCCGGTGCCATCCGCCGACGCCGCATACGCCTTGCACCGCCCGTCGCTCGCCAGGCCGCGCTGACGGCTGAAGCCGATGAGCAGGTCCGGTGTGGCCATGAGGGAGATGCCACCGACCAGGGCCATCTCACACTCGCCCGCCCTCAGCGCCTGCGACGCCAGGTGCAGGGCGACGGCGGAGGAGGAGCAGGCCGTGTCCACCGACACCGCCGGGCCCTCGAAGCCGAGGGTGTACGCGATACGGCCGGACACCACGCTCATCGTGGTGCCGGTGAGGTGGTAACCCTCCAGTTCCGGGACCATCGTGGCGTGGTAACCCGAGGCGACGGTGCCGCAGAAGACACCGGTGTTGCTGCCGCGCAGCGAGGTCAGGTCGATGCCGGCGTCCTCGAACGCCTCCCAGGCGGCCTCCAGCAACAGCCGCTGCTGCGGGTCCATCGCCAGCGCCTCACGCGGGCTGATCCCGAAGAAGTCCGCGTCGAACTCCCCGATGCGGTCCACGAAGCCACCGGCTCGCGTGTAGACCGTTCCGAGCTGGTCGGGGTCCGGGTCGTACAGCCGCTCCAGGTCCCAGCCGCGGTCGGTCGGGAAGGGGCCCATCGCGTCCCGACCGGACGCCACCAGCTCCCACAGCTCCTCCGGCGAGGTGACCCCGCCGGGGAAGCGGCAGCTCATGCCGACGATCGCCATGGGCTCGGTGGTGTCGACGCGCCGCGGCCGCGCCGCACGCGTGCGCACACTCGCGGGGTCCACCACGATCTGCGACACCAGCAGCCGCGCCACGGCGGCCGGGGTGGGGTGGTCGAACACCAGCGTGGCGGGCAGGCGCACCCCGGTGGCCTGCGTGAGCCGGTTGCGCAGCTCGACCGCGCTCAGGGAGTCGAAGCCGAGCTCGTTGAAGGCGCGGCCGGGATCGATGGAGCCGGCGGAGGCGTGCCCGAGCACACCCGCCACCTGGGCCAGCACCAGCTCGAGCGCGATCTGCTCACGGTCCGCCTCCGGTACGCCGGCGAGGCGCTGGGCCAGTGATCCACCGGCCTCCGCACGCCGGGCCGGGGCGGGCGCCAGCCCGCGCAGCACGGCCGGGAGCGTCCCCGCCCGGGCGTGGGCCCGCAACACCGCCGCGTCCAGCTGGACCGGCGCCAGCAGCGCCGCGTCCGACGCGAGGGCTTGGTCGAACAGATCGAGACCCGTCTCGGTCGTCAGCGCCTTGGCACCCATCCGCTCCAGACGGGCCAGCTCGCCCTGCCCCAGCTGGGACGCCATGCCCGCGGCTTCGCCCCACAGGCCCCAGGCCAGGGAGGTGGCGGGCAGACCGGCGGCCCGGCGGGACGCGGCAAGCGCGTCCAACGCAGCATTCGCCGCCGCGTA
>NZ_JBITEO010000059.1:0-1666 GCF_044455245.1 Streptomyces sp. NPDC051310 | reverse complement strand
CCCGCGCAGCTCACGGCGACCGCGTCCGGAGTGGCCGCGGCGCGCGCGGCGACCCGCTCGTGGATCGTGCCCTCCCACGGGGCGATTCCGGGCGTCACGGCCCACTCGCCCACCAACCGCTCCCGCTCACCCGGAGCCAGCATCGGCAGCGCGGAGACCGCCCGGGAAGGCTCGGCCACGGCGGCGGCGAGCAGCGTGTTCAGGTGCTCCCCGAAGCGCGCGACGGTCGGCGCGTCGAACAGCTCGGCGCTGTACTCGACGAGCGCCCGCAGCCCGCCCTCGTACTCCTCGAATTCGATGGTCAGGTCGAACAGCGCCGAGTCCCGCTCCAACGGGTAGTCGGCGACGCGGACCTCGCCCAGGCTCGGCTGCATGCCGGGCGCGTTCTGCAGGACCACCATCGCCTGCACGAGCGGTGTGCGGCTCGTGTCACGCTCCGGCTGGACCGCCTCCACCAGGCGCTCGAACGGCACGTCCTCGTGGGCGAACGCGTCGAGCACCGTCTCCCGAACCTGCCCGAGCAGGGTGCCGAAGGGCGTGTCCGGGTCGATGTGCGAACGCAGCACGACCGTGTTGACCAGGAAGCCGACCAGCTGCTCCAGACCCGCGTCGCCCCGGCCGGCGGACGCGGTGCCGACAGCGATGTCCCGCTGGCCGGTGTAGCGGGCGAAGACCGCCTTGACGGCGGCCGTCAGCGCCATGAAGAGCGTCGCGCCCCGCGTGCGGGCCAGCTCCTTGAGCGCGCCCACGGTGGCGGCCGGCACGTCGAAGCCGTGGACGCCGCCCTTCGACGAGCGCACGGCCGGGCGCGGCCGGTCGGTGGGCAGGTCCAGCGGCGTGATGCCGTCGAGGCGCTCGCGCCACCAGTCGAGCTGCTCCTCCAGCAGGCCGCCGTCCGCCAGCCGGGCGCGCTGCCAGGCCGCGAAGTCGGGATACTGCACGGCGACTTCCGGCAGACGGGGCTCGCGGCCCTCGACGCGGGCCGCGTACAGCTCGCCCAGCTCCCGCGAGGCGACGCCCATCGACCAGCCGTCCGTGACGATGTGGTGCATCCCCAGGACGCACACGTGCTCGTCGTCCCGGAGCCGGACGAGGAGCACCCGGACGAGCGGGCCGGTACGCAGGTCGTACGGGCGGGCCAGCTCCTCCTGCGCGAGCTCGCGCAGCCGATGCTCGCCCGCCGCCTCCTCGGCACGCCACTCCGGCTCCAGCACGGGGTGGACGATCTGCACGCCCTGGCCGTCGACCACGTCGAACGTCGTCCGCAGCGCCTCGTGGCGGGCCACCAGATCACCGACCGCCGCGCGGAGCGCGTCCGGGGCCAAGGGCCCCGTCAGACGCAGCCCGACGGCCGAGTGGTACTCGGTGCCGCCCTCGTTGAAGTCCTCCAGGAACCACAACCGCTGCTGACCGAACGACATCGGCAGCAGGCCGTCACGCGGCACCGCCGGGATCGCCGGGATCACCGGAGCGCCGGCCGCCGCTCCCTCCGCCTCGGGGGCGATGGCGGCCGCGAACTCGGCGACCGTCGGCGCCTCGAAGAGCAGCCGCGGCGAAAGCTGTCCGCCGAGCGCCTGGCGGGCGTGGGAGATGAGCTGGATGGAGAGGATCGAGTCGCCGCCCAGTTCGAAGAAGTTGTCGTGGATGCCGACCTTCTCCGCGCCCA
>NZ_JBITEO010000058.1:0-2215 GCF_044455245.1 Streptomyces sp. NPDC051310 | reverse complement strand
CGCTGCTGCGGATCCATCGCCACCGCCTCACGCGGCGACACCCCGAAGAACCCCGCATCGAACTCCCCCGCCCCATGCAGGAAACCCCCCTCCCGTGCGTATGTCTTTCCGGGGATCCCGGGCTCCGGGGAGTAGATCGCGTCGAAGTCCCAGCCGCGGTCCGTGGGCGGGTCGCCGATGACGTCCCGCTCCCGCAGTACGAGGTCCCACAGCGCTTCGGGGCTGTCGACGTCGCCGGGGAAGCGGCAGGCCATCCCGACGATGGCGATCAAGCCGTCGTCCGTGGCTGCCTTGAACGTCCGGAGAAGGTCTCCGGCCCGCTCGGTTCCCTCGTCGTCCGCGAGTAGGGAGAGGATGTGGTCGGCGAGCGCCGCGGGGTTCGGATAGTCGAAGGCGGTCGTCGTGGGAAGCGACAGGCCCGTGGCGGCATTGACCCGGTTTCGCAGTTCCAGCGCGGTGAGCGAGTCGAAGCCGACCTCTTTGAAGGCCCGGTCCGGACCGATCGCGTCCGTGGTGCCGTGCCGCAGTACGGCGGCTGCCTCGCCCCGGATCAGCTCGATGAGCCGGCGCCGGCGTTCGGCTTCGGTGCGGCCGTCCAGAAGCGCCGTCAGTTCGGCGGCACCGGGCGCGGCCGGGTGCTGTCGACGGGCCGTGTCCAAGGCCTCACGCGCTTCCGGCACGGTCGAAAAGAGTCGGGTTGCCCGTAGGGCGCCGGTGCTCGGCGCGAAACGCTCCCAGTCGACGGACGCCACGGTCACGCAGGTGTCATCCTGGTCGAGGGCCTGCTGCAGCGCTTCGACGGCCCGCCCGGGGTCCATGGACTCGATGCCGCGCCGGACCAGGCTCTCCTCGCCGGTGCCCTCCGCCATTCCGCCGCCGGCCCACAGGCCCCAGGCGATCGCCGTGGCCGGCAGGCCGTCGGCGCGCCGCCGCTCGGCCAGGGCGTCGAGGGCGGCGTTGGCGGCGGCGTACGCGGCCTGGCCACCGTTGCCCCAGACGCCCGTGACCGAGGAGAAGAGCACGAACGCGTCCAGGTCACGGCCGGCGGTCAATTCGTGCAGCAGCTCGGCGGCATCCGCTTTGGACCGGCTCACGAGCGCGAGACCGTCGGCGGACAGCCCGTCGATGACTCCGTCGGCGAGTACGCCGGCGGTGTGGAACACGGCGGTGGGAGGATGTTCGTCCAGCAGCGCCGCCAGCGCCTCACGGTCGGCGACGTCGCACGCCACCACCGTCACCCGGGCTCCCCGGGCCTCCAGCTCGGCCGTCAACGCGGCCGCCCCGGGGGCATCCCGGCCCCGCCGGCTGGTGAGCACCAGGTGCTCGGCACCGTTCGCCGCCAGCCATCGGGCCACGTGGCCACCGAGCGCACCCGTACCACCCGTCACCAGCACCGTCCCCCGCGGTCGCCAGTGCGTGCGGGTCCCTCCCGGGGCGCGTACGACTCGACGTCCGTACGCCCCGGCGCTCCGGATCGCTACCTCGTCCTCGGCGCCGTCGGCAGTCCCGGCCGCTCCGAGGACGGCAGCCATACGGCGCAGGACGCGCTCGCCCGGAGGGGCCGACGGCAGATCGATCGAACCGCCCCATACCTCGGGCAGTTCCAGGGAGGCCACCCGGCCGAACGCCCAGAGACGAGCCCCCATGTCGTCGGGCACTTCCCCCGGCATCGCAGCCACGGCGCCCCGGGTGACGGCCCACACCGGGGCTCCCAGACCGACGTCGTTCGCCGCCTGGACGAGGGAGACGGACGCTGCCACGGCAGAAGGGGCGTGCGAGAGTGCGAGCAGAGACAGCACTCCCTGGACAGCCGGTTTCTCCTTCCCCCGTTCCTCGTTCTCTGTACGGTGTGCCGCGAGCAGCTCCGCGAAGTGTGCGCGGTCAGCCGTCAGCGGTACGGACACACGCGCGGGATCAGCTCCACACCGGGTGAGTACGTCGGCGATGTCATCCGCGGTGCCGGAGTCCATGCCCTCCGGCAGCACCACCAGCCAGCGCCCGGACAGCCGGGACGTCTCCTCCGTCGGCAGCCCCTTCCAGACCACCTTGTAACGCCAGACATCGACACCGGACGGCGTCGCGGTCTCCACCGACGCCTGTGCACGCGTGCCCGACTCCAACCAGTAGTGCCGGCGTTGGAAGGGGTAGGTGGGCAGGTCGATCCGGCGGGTGGTGAGGCCGTGCGCGGTGTAGGCCGCCTTCCAGTCGACCGCCA
>NZ_JBITEO010000057.1:0-2225 GCF_044455245.1 Streptomyces sp. NPDC051310 | reverse complement strand
CGCATACAACGCACGCCCCATACCCACCCGCTGACTGCCCTGACCCGTGAACATCACCGCCGTCCGCACCGGCCCATCAACCACACCGCGAACGAGCCCGGCGATGCGCTCGCCTTCCGCCAGGGCATCGAGGCCGCCGAGCAGGGTCTCCCGGTCCTCTCCGAGCAGGACGGCCCGGTGTTCGAGCCGCGCGCGCGTGGTCGCCAGCGCGCGGCCGACCGCGCGCACGTCCAGCTCTCCCCGACCGGCCAGGTGCTCCCGCAGCCGCCGCGCCTGCGCCCGCAACGCCACCTCGCTGCGGCCCGACACCACCCACGGCACCGGCACACCAGCCGCCACCGGAAGCGGCTCACTCGCCCCCTCGACCGACTCGGCCGGTTCGGGTGCCTCTTCCAGGATCAGGTGCGCGTTGGTGCCGCTGATCCCGAACGACGACACACCCGCCCGCCGCACCCGCTCACCACTCGCCGTCCACGGCTGCGGCTCGTGCAGCAACTCCACCGCACCCGCCGACCAGTCCACCAACGGCGTCGGCTCCTGCGCATGCAGCGTCCGCGGCAGCACCCCGTGCCGCAACGCCATCACCATCTTGATCACACCCGCCACACCCGCAGCGGCCTGGGCATGGCCGAGGTTCGACTTCAGCGACCCCAGCCACAGCGGCTGCTCGGCCGCACGGCTCCGCCCGTACGTCGCCAGCAGCGCCTGCGCCTCGATCGGGTCACCCAGCCGTGTGCCGGTGCCGTGCGCCTCCACCGCGTCGACTTCCTCGGCACCGAGTCCCGCGTCGGCCAGGGCCTGGCGGATGACGCTTTCCTGGGCGGGGCCGCTGGGGGCGGTCAGCCCGTTGCTGGCGCCGTCCTGGTTGACCGCGCTGCCCCGGATCACCGCCCACACCCGGTGGCCGTTGCGTACCGCGTCGGACAGGCGCTCCAGCACGAGGACGCCGACGCCCTCGGACCAGCCCGTACCGTCCGCACCCGCCCCGAACGCCTTGCACCGCCCGTCGACCGACAGGCCGCCCTGGCGGCTGAACTCCGCGAACATGACGGGGCTGGACATCACCGCCACACCGCCGGCCAGGGCGAGGGAGCACTCGTCCCTGCGCAGTGCCTGCACGGCGAGATGCAGGGCGACCAGCGAGGACGAGCACGCCGTGTCGACAGTGATGGCCGGACCGTTGAGACCGAAGGTGTACGGCACGCGGCCCGAGATGACTCCGGCGGCCGTTCCGGTGCCGTAGTAGCCCTCGATCTCGGCGGGCACGGACGGCAGACCGGCGGCGTAGTCGTGGTACATCACGCCCGCGTAGACGCCGGTACGGCTGCCCTTGAGGGTGGTGACGTCGATGCCGGCCCGTTCCACCGCTTCCCAGGACGTCTCCAGCAGCAGCCGCTGCTGCGGGTCCATCGCCAGCGCCTCGCGCGGCGAGATGCCGAAGAAGTCGGCGTCGAAGTCGGGCGCGTCGTACAGGAATCCGCCCTTGCGGGTGGCGCTCTTCCCCGGCCGGTCGGGGTCCGGGTCGAAGAGGGCGTCGGTGTCCCAGCCGCGGTCCTCGGGGAAGTCGGAGATGGCGTCACCGCCCCGGTCGACCAGGCGCCACAGGTCCTCGGGGGAGTTCACTCCGCCCGGGTACCGGCAGG
Organism: Streptomyces sp. NPDC051310; assembly: GCF_044455245.1. Lineage (NCBI taxonomy): Bacteria > Bacillati > Actinomycetota > Actinomycetes > Kitasatosporales > Streptomycetaceae > Streptomyces > Streptomyces sp. NPDC051310. The sequence continues at coordinate 582 of NZ_JBITEO010000057.1, read as the reverse complement.
CCATGCCGACGATCGCGATCGGCTCGCGGTGGCGCTCCTGCGCCTCCTGGAGTTGCCGGCGCGTCTGGTGCAGCTCCCGCGCGGCCCACTTCAGCTTGCTCAGCAGGTTGTTTTCGTCGGTCATGAGAGGTCGCTCCCGCAAAGGCACGTCGAGGTCGGGCTGGAAGGGCAGGTTCAGGAGTTCCCGAACTCTTTTTCGATGACGTCGAGGATCTGGTCGGCCGTCGCGGCTTCCAGTTCGTCGACGAAGTGGGGGCCGTCCGCGGGCTCCGGCTGTGTGAAGGGATCGGCGGTCTCGCGCCCGGGTGCCGAGAGGGCCAGCAGCGCGGTGAGACGATCGGCGATGCGTTCCCGGGCGTCGTCGCAAAGTTCGGCTCCGGTCAGCGCCTTCTCGATCCTGACGAGGTCGTCGAGGATCGGGTCCACCGCTGGACCGTCCGCCACGGTCAGTCCGGTCTCCACGTACACGGCCAGCTCCTGGACCGTGGGGTGGTCGAAGACGAGGGAGGCGGGCAGGCGCAGCCCGGTGGCCCGGTTGAGCTGGTTGCGCAGCTCGACCGCCATCAGGGAGTCGAAGCCCAG
>NZ_JBITEO010000056.1:0-2371 GCF_044455245.1 Streptomyces sp. NPDC051310 | reverse complement strand
GTACCCGACACGCCCTTGACGTCGGCCTGACCGCCCAGACGCCCCTCCGTGCCCACCTCACGCGCGACACGCGTCACCTCACCGGCGAACGCCGAGAGCTGATCGACCATCGTGTTGATGGTCTCCTTCAGCTCCAGGATCTCGCCGCGTGCCGTCACCGTGATCTTCTGTGACAGGTCGCCCTTGGCCACCGCGGTCGCCACCTGGGCGATCGAGCGCACCTGTGCCGTGAGGTTGCCCGCCATGAAGTTCACCGAGTCGGTCAGGTCGCGCCAGGTGCCGGAGACCCCCTTGACGTCGGCCTGGCCGCCGAGGATGCCCTCGGTGCCCACCTCGCGCGCCATGCGCGTGACCTCGTCGGCGAACGAGGAGAGCTGGTCCACCATCGTGTTGATGGTGTTCTTGAGCTCCAGGATCTCGCCGCGGGCGTTGACGGTGATCTTCTGCGACAGGTCACCCTTGGCCACCGCGGTCGTCACCTGCGCGATGTTGCGGACCTGGTCGGTGAGGTTGCCCGCCATGAAGTTCACCGAGTCGGTCAGGTCACGCCAGACGCCGCCGACGCCCGGAACCTCGGCCTGCCCTCCCAGCCGGCCCTCGCTGCCCACCTCGCGGGCGACGCGGGTGACTTCGTCGGCGAAGGCGGAGAGCTGGTCGACCATCGTGTTGACGGTCTCCTTCAGCTCCAGGATCTCGCCGCGGGCGTCCACGTCGATCTTCTGCGACAGGTCACCCTTGGCCACCGCGGTCGCCACCTGGGCGATGTCCCGGACCTGTGTGGTGAGGTTGCCCGCCATGGCGTTCACCGAGTCGGTCAGGTCCGCCCACGTACCGGAGACCCCGGGGACGACGGCCTGGCCGCCCAGGGTCCCTTCGGTGCCGACCTCGCGGGCCACCCGGGTCACCTCGGAGGTGAACAGCGACAGCTGATCGACCATGCCGTTGAAGACCGTCGCGATCTCCCCGATCAGCCCGTCGCCCTCGTCCGGGAGCCTGGTGCCGAAGTCCCCGTCACGTACGGCCGTGAGCCCGGCCAGCAGCTGGCGCAGCTCCGACTCGCCCACTTTGCCGCCCCCGCGCGAGGACCGCGACCGCGGCACGGAGCGCGCTTCTTCGACCGCAGCCTCAGCCATGACCAACCTCGTTCCGTCAGATGCCCTGAAGAGAGTGAGAACGGCGTCGGTCCGCCCGGTCTGTCACGCCGGGGAACCGTGCCGTCTTTTTATGTTTAAACCGTTGCCGTACGACAAATATTCCGCAGGTTATCCCACTCGACAGGGGAGGGCAATCGAGCGCTTGGTACCGGTTCGCGCCATCGCCGGCGACCTGCCCGCGACGCGGGAGGTGCCGGGATGGCAGGGGTCGGGAGGGATGGTGGTGACCCCGGCGCTCGAGCCGTCCACCCGCAAACAGTTGCCGTCCGGCAATTGTATGGCCGAGGGAGAGACGGTATGCCGCTGTTGACGGGTACCAGCCGAGGTACGACCACAGCCCCATGCGAACCCGAGCGGCAGACGATGACTGACAGCGAGAACAAGAGCCCCCACCGCCCGGCCGGAGCGGATGCGGACACCGATGCCCGGACGGCCGCCGCGGCCCTCGTGGCGCTGTGGGAGTACGCCGATCTCCACGCCCCGGGGGCCGTGCCGTATCTGACGCTGCGCGCCCTCACCGCCATTTACCGGTCCCCCGCCCTCGGCCTCACCGAACTGGGCAGGGCGCTCGACATCACGCCGGCTTCGGCAAGCCGCTTGTGCGGGCGCCTCGAAGGGGCAGGACTGCTGACCCGGCGCTCGCACGCGGGCGACCGCCGGAGGATGGTGCTGGAGATCACACCCACGGGGGCCGCGGAGATGGAACGGATGCGGGCCCGGTACGCGCACGCCATGGCGGCGGCCCTGCCGCCGTCGGCGTCCCAGCTGCAGGCCGTCAAGGCGGCGTGCGACATCGCCCGGACGCGGCTGCGCGGGGCGGCGTGTCCGGACAGGGAGGAGTGACGGGGTGGTGACGGTGGCCATGCCGACGGGAGGACGGGTGCGGCCGGACCTTTTCCCACGGAAACTGTTGCCGTTTGACAACTGTACGCCCGAGGAAACACTCTTGCGTCGTGCGAGTTCGTTGCGTGCCCCCTGCGGTCCCACGCTCAAGAGCAATGGCAGGTGAACGGTGAAGCGGACGACAGACCGGCCCCCCATGGCGGTCAGGCGGACTCCGCTGCCCCACCGGGGCCGGCCCGCTGCGCGGTGTCCGCGACGGCGAGACGGAAACCGCTCAGTCCTGTCGCGAGTGCGGCCCGCTCCGCGGGTGGCATGGCGGAGATGACGTCGAGCAGTGCGGCTTCCCGGCGCTCACGCAGGTCCTTCAGATAGCT
>NZ_JBITEO010000055.1:0-2886 GCF_044455245.1 Streptomyces sp. NPDC051310 | reverse complement strand
GACGGTCCAGGTGTCGCTGCCTGTGAGGAGTGCGGCGAGGTCGCCCTTGCCGTGTTGTTCGATGGCGGTGTCGAGCTGGTCGGCCATGAGGGTGTCGTAGACGGGGCGTTGGACGGCGCGGAAGACGCCGATGGGGGTGTGGTGGAGGGTGTCGGGGTCTGCGAGGCGGGAGAGGGCGAAGGCGGTGGTGGGGCTTTGGTTGTGGGCGTCGTGGATGAGGACCTGGTGTTCGGTCCGGGGGGTGAGGGTGATGGCTTTCAACTCGCCGGTGGCGGGGTCCCGCACGACGCCTTTGCTGTTGTCGGGTCCGAAGCGGATGGGCTGTCCGTGTTCCAGCCGGATCACCGCTTCCTGGGCTGTGTCCTTGTCCTTCAGGGCGTCGAAGGCGCCGTCGTTGAAGATGTTGCAGTTCTGGTAGATCTCCACCAGTGCGGTGCCGGGGTGGTGGGCTGCCTGCCGCAGGATGTCGGTGAGGTGTTTGCGGTCGGAGTCGACGGTTCTGGCCACGAAGGATGCTTCGGCGCCGATGGCGAGGGACACGGGGTTGAACGGGGCGTCGAGTGATCCCATCGGGGTCGACTTGGTGATCTTCCCGACCTCGGAGGTGGGGGAGTACTGGCCCTTGGTCAGGCCGTAGATCCGGTTGTTGAACAGCAGGATCTTGAGGTTGACGTTGCGTCGCAGGGCGTGGATGAGGTGGTTGCCGCCGATGGACAGTGCGTCGCCGTCGCCGGTGACGACCCAGACGGACAGGTCGGTGCGGGAGGATGCCAGGCCGGTCGCGATCGCCGGGGCGCGGCCGTGGATGGAGTGCATCCCGTAGGTGTTCATGTAGTAGGGGAAGCGGGAGGAGCAGCCGATGCCGGAGACGAAGACGATGTTCTCTTTGGCCAGGCCGAGTTCGGGCATGAAGCCCTGGACGGCGGCGAGGATGGCGTAGTCGCCGCAGCCGGGGCACCAGCGCACTTCCTGGTCGGATTTGAAGTCCTTCATGGACTGGGTGGCCTCGGCCTTGGGCACCAGCTTCAGTGCCTCAGTCATCGATGGCCTCCTTCAGTGCGGTGGCGAGCTGTTCGGCTTTGAACGGCATGCCGTTGACCTGGTTGTAGCTGTGTGCGTCGATCAGGTATTTCGCGCGGATGAGGGTGGCGAGCTGGCCGAGGTTCATCTCCGGGATGACGACCTTGTCGTAGCGCTGCAGGACCGCTGCGAGGTTTCCGGGGAAGGGGTTGAGGTGGCGCAGGTGGGCCTGGGCGATGGGGTGGCCGTCCTTGCGGACGCGGCGGACGGCGGCGGTGATGGGGCCGTAGGTGGAGCCCCAGCCCAGCACCAGCGTCCGCGCCCCGGTCGGGTCGTCGACCTGCAGGTCGGGCACCTCGATGCCGTCGATCTTGGCCTGGCGGGTGCGGACCATGAAGTCGTGGTTGGCCGGGTCGTAGGAGATGTTCCCGGTGCCGTCCTGCTTCTCGATCCCGCCGATACGGTGTTCCAGCCCCGGCGTCCCGGGCAGCGCCCAGGGGCGGGCCAGTGTGCGGGGGTCGCGCTTGTAGGGCCAGAACACTGCCGTGCCATCAGGCAGGGTGTGGTTGGGCCCGGTGGCGAACCGCACCCCCAGATCGGGCAGGTCCTCCACGTCCGGGATCCGCCACGGCTCCGAACCGTTGGCCAGATACCCGTCCGACAGCAGGAACACCGGGGTGCGGTAGGTCAGCGCGATCCGGGCGGCCTCCAGGGCCGCGTCGAAACAGTCCGCCGGGGTCCGCGGCGCGATGACCGGCACCGGCGCCTCCCCGTTGCGCCCGTACATCGCCTGCAGCAGATCCGCCTGCTCGGTCTTGGTCGGCAGACCCGTCGACGGCCCACCACGCTGGATGTCCACGATCAAAAGCGGCAGCTCCAGCGACACCGCCAGCCCGATCGTCTCGCTTTTGAGCGCCACCCCCGGACCCGACGTCGTCGTCACCGCCAGCGACCCGCCGAACGCCGCCCCCAGCGCCGCACCGATCCCGGCGATCTCATCCTCCGCCTGGAACGTACGCACCCCGAAATTCTTGTGCCGGGACAACTCGTGCAGGATGTCGGAGGCCGGAGTGATCGGATACGACCCCAAGTACAACGGCAGATCCGCCTGCCGCGACGCCGCGATCAACCCGTACGACAACGCCAGGTTCCCGGAGATGTTGCGGTAGGTGCCCGCCGGGAACGCCGTCGTCGCCGGAGCGACCTCGTAGGAGACGGCGAAATCCTCCGTCGTCTCACCGAAGTTCCAGCCCGCACGGAACGCCGCCACGTTCGCCTCCGCGATACCGGGCTTCTTCGCGAACTTCGACCGCAAGAACCGCTCCGTGCCCTCGGTGGGCCGGTGATACATCCACGACAGCAGCCCCAGCGCGAACATGTTCTTGCTCCGCTCGGCCTCCTTGCGCGGCAGGCCGAAGTCCTTCAGCGCCTCGATCGTCAGCGTCGTCAGCGGAACGGGGTGGACGCGGTAACCCTCCAGCGTCCCGTCCTCCAGCGGCGAGGTCGCATACCCCACCTTCGCCATCGCCCGCTTGGCGAACTCGTCGGTGTTGACGATGATCACACCGCCCCGCGGCACATCACCCACATTCGCCTTCAACGCCGCCGGGTTCATCGCGACCAGCACATTCGGCGCGTCACCCGGGGTGAGAATGTCATGATCGGCGAAATGCAACTGGAACGACGACACCCCCGGCAGCGTCCCCGCCGGCGCCCGGATCTCCGCCGGGAAGTTCGGCAGCGTCGACAGATCATTCCCGAACGACGCCGTCTCCGACGTGAAACGGTCACCCGTCAGCTGCATACCATCACCGGAATCACCCGCAAAACGGATGATCACCCGATCCAGACGGCGTACTTCCTTCT
>NZ_JBITEO010000054.1:0-2933 GCF_044455245.1 Streptomyces sp. NPDC051310 | reverse complement strand
GCACCCAGCGCGGTGGAACCATCGGCGTTCCGCTTGAACCAGATGTTCGGGAAACCGAGGAACCGGTGCCACGCCACACCCATGTTGGTGTTGAGCGAGACCGTGATCATCCAGACCATGGTCGTGCCCAGCTTGATCATGGCGAAGAGGTAGACCAGGTTCTGCAGGGCACCGACGCTGAGGCCCTCGAAGAGCAGGACCAGGGGGTACGAGGCGAAGTACGCGGCCTCGTAGTGGTCGACGTGGTGCAGGGCGCCTTCGAGGCCGCGCAGGACGTAGATGGCCAGGCCGATGGTGAGGATGACGTACTCGACGAAGTACGCCTGGCCCATCTTCGAGCCCGCGAAGCGGGACTTGCGGCCCGGACGCGAGGGCAGGTTCAGCAGGCGGATGACGATGAGCGTGGCGATGCCGAGGGTGGTCATCGCACCGATGAACTCGATGTAGAGCTCGTAGGGGAGGAAGCCGCCGAGCACCGGCAGCGTCCAGTCGGCCTGGAACAGCTGGCCGTACGCCGTGATGATCGTCGGCGGCAGCGTCAGGAAGCCGACCGCCACGAACCAGTGGGCGACGCCGACGATGCCCCACCGGTTCATCCGCGTGTGGCCGAGGAACTCCCGTACCAGGGTCACGCTGCGCTGGTAGGGGTTGTCGGTCCGGCTGCCGGCCGGGACCGGCTGGCCCAGCCTGAAGTACCGGACGAACTGGCCGATGGCGCGGGCGAGCAGCGCAACGCCGACCACGGTCAGGGTCAGCGACACAATGATCGCGGCGAGTTGCATGGGGGCTCCTCGGGCCTGCGAGGTGGGGGAAACTTAGGTACTACTAAGCGGTAACTTATTCAGTTCGATGCTGAGCGTACCCACTTATTCCGCCGCACTGTAGCCGCGTGCGCGGTGATCTGCGTCGCTCGCCCGGGCCGTGGGCACCAGGGTCCGGAGCAGCAGCGCAAGGTCGAGTCCCAGCCAATGGTGCTCGACGTAGTGCTGGTCGAGCAGCAGGGGCTCGTTCCAGGGCAGTCCGGAGTGCCGCCGTGCCTGGGCGAGGCCGGTCAGGCCGGGCCGGACGCTCCCGCGCCAGGGGGCCGCGGCGCCGGGTGCGCCGGGGGCCAGCGGGGCCGGACCGACCAGCGACATCTCGCCACGTACGACGTGGGGGAGCTGGGACAGCAGCCGCAGGCCGGGCCGCCGGGTCGCCAGCCGGCGCAGGGTGAAGGGCCGGCCGCCCAGGCCGGTGCGCGTCTCGCGCGCGAAGACACCGTCGGCGGGTCTTCGCAGGGCGACGGCGGCGGTGGCCGCGGCGAGCAGCGGAGCGGTCAGGACCAGGAGCGCCGAGCCGAGGAGCAGGTCCAGCAGGCGCTTGGGGGCCGGGGCGCGCAGCCGGGGCCTGCCGCCGAAGGCTCCGGCGCGCGGGCCGCGCGGGGCGGCGGGCCCCGGCGGGGTGGACGGGCCGGGCGGGGTGGACGGGCCGGGCGGGGCGGGCGGGCCGGGCGGGGCGGGGACGCCGGGCCGGTCGGACAGGGGAGGCAGGGGTCGTCGCATGGAGGGCACCCGACCGTTTCGTCAATCCGTAAGACGCGAAGAACGCGGCTTTTGTCGTCTTCCAGGAACGATCGCATGGTGAGGTGCGCCATGGGTAGAGCGTGTCGGTATGCGGCGGGTCGCGCGGCGGCCCTGGCGGGCGGGGCGGGGTGTGCGGGCCTGCTTGGACGGTGGCGCGGAGGCTGCTTGCGCATAAGCACCCGATAAAAGCTGAGCCGCCTCGACTCAGGTCTGTTGACTCGATTCCCCCGGTCGTGCATCCTTGAGCCTGTTCCACTCAAGTCAGCTGGAGGAATCGAAATGGCACGTGCGGTCGGCATCGACCTGGGCACGACTAACTCCGTCGTCAGCGTTCTGGAAGGCGGCGAGCCCACCGTCATCACCAACGCCGAGGGCGCCAGGACCACGCCGTCCGTCGTCGCCTTCGCGAAGAACGGCGAGGTGCTCGTCGGCGAGGTGGCCAAGCGTCAGGCGGTCACCAACGTCGACCGGACCATCCGGTCCGTCAAGCGCCACATGGGCACCGACTGGAAGATCGAGCTCGACGGGAAGAACTTCAACCCGCAGCAGATCAGCGCCTTCATCCTGCAGAAGCTGAAGCGGGACGCCGAGGCGTACCTGGGCGAGAAGGTCACCGACGCGGTCATCACCGTGCCGGCGTACTTCAACGACTCCGAGCGCCAGGCCACCAAGGAGGCCGGCGAGATCGCGGGCCTGAACGTCCTGCGCATCGTCAACGAGCCGACGGCCGCTGCCCTGGCGTACGGCCTCGACAAGGACGACCAGACCATCCTGGTCTTCGACCTCGGTGGCGGCACCTTCGACGTCTCGCTGCTGGAGATCGGCGACGGCGTCGTCGAGGTGAAGGCCACCAACGGCGACAACCACCTCGGTGGTGACGACTGGGACCAGCGCGTCGTCGACTACCTGGTCAAGCAGTTCCAGTCCGGGCACGGCGTGGACCTGTCCAAGGACAAGATGGCGCTGCAGCGTCTGCGCGAGGCGGCCGAGAAGGCCAAGATCGAGCTGTCCTCGTCCACCGAGACCTCGATCAACCTGCCCTACATCACGGCGTCCGCCGAGGGCCCGCTGCACCTGGACGAGAAGCTCACCCGCGCCCAGTTCCAGCAGCTGACCGCGGACCTGCTGGAACGCTGCAAGGTTCCGTTCCACAACGTCATCAAGGACGCGGGCATCCAGCTCTCCGAGATCGACCACGTCGTTCTCGTCGGTGGCTCCACCCGCATGCCGGCCGTCGCCGAGCTCGTCAAGGAGCTGACCGGCGGCAAGGAGGCCAACAAGGGTGTGAACCCGGACGAGGTCGTCGCCATCGGCGCCTCGCTCCAGGCCGGTGTCCTCAAGGGTGAGGTCAAGGACGTCCTGCTCCTCGAC
>NZ_JBITEO010000053.1:0-3288 GCF_044455245.1 Streptomyces sp. NPDC051310 | reverse complement strand
TCGTGTCGGGCACGCTGTTGGGTGTCTGAGGGTGCGGACTTTGTCCCATCTTCGCGATGCCGGCCCCGGTGAAACACTGCTTCGGTGGTGTGTGACGGGTGGCTGGTCGTTGCTTGAGAACTGCACAGTGGACGCGAGCATCTGTGGCCAAGTTTTTAAGGGCGCACGGTGGATGCCTTGGCACCAGGAACCGATGAAGGACGTGGGAGGCCACGATAGTCCCCGGGGAGCCGTCAACCAGGCTTTGATCCGGGGGTTTCCGAATGGGGAAACCCGGCAGTCGTCATGGGCTGTCACCCGCTGCTGAACACATAGGCAGTGTGGAGGGAACGAGGGGAAGTGAAACATCTCAGTACCCTCAGGAAGAGAAAACAACCGTGATTCCGGGAGTAGTGGCGAGCGAAACCGGATGAGGCCAAACCGTATGCGTGTGATACCCGGCAGGGGTTGCGCATGCGGGGTTGTGGGATCTCTTTTTCACGGTCTGCCGGCTGTGAGACGAGTCAGAAACCGTTGATGTAGGCGAAGGACATGCGAAAGGTCCGGCGTAGAGGGTAAGACCCCCGTAGCTGAAACATCAACGGCTCGTTTAAGAGACACCCAAGTAGCACGGGGCCCGAGAAATCCCGTGTGAATCTGGCGGGACCACCCGCTAAGCCTAAATATTCCCTGGTGACCGATAGCGGATAGTACCGTGAGGGAATGGTGAAAAGTACCGCGGGAGCGGAGTGAAATAGTACCTGAAACCGTGTGCCTACAAGCCGTGGGAGCGTCGGATGCGAGCTTGCTTGCATCTCGTGACTGCGTGCCTTTTGAAGAATGAGCCTGCGAGTTTGCGGTGTGTTGCGAGGTTAACCCGTGTGGGGAAGCCGTAGCGAAAGCGAGTCCGAACAGGGCGATTCAGTAGCGCGCTCAAGACCCGAAGCGGAGTGATCTAGCCATGGGCAGGTTGAAGCGGAGGTAAGACTTCGTGGAGGACCGAACCCACCAGGGTTGAAAACCTGGGGGATGACCTGTGGTTAGGGGTGAAAGGCCAATCAAACTCCGTGATAGCTGGTTCTCCCCGAAATGCATTTAGGTGCAGCGTCGTGTGTTTCTTGCCGGAGGTAGAGCACTGGATAGGCGATGGGCCCTACCGGGTTACTGACCTTAGCCAAACTCCGAATGCCGGTAAGTGAGAGCGCGGCAGTGAGACTGTGGGGGATAAGCTCCATGGTCGAGAGGGAAACAGCCCAGAGCATCGACTAAGGCCCCTAAGCGTACGCTAAGTGGGAAAGGATGTGGAGTCGCAGAGACAACCAGGAGGTTGGCTTAGAAGCAGCCACCCTTGAAAGAGTGCGTAATAGCTCACTGGTCAAGTGATTCCGCGCCGACAATGTAGCGGGGCTCAAGCGTACCGCCGAAGTCGTGTCATTGCAGTACATACCCCCAACGGGGACTGTGATGGGTAGGGGAGCGTCGTGTGCCGGGTGAAGCAGCCGCGGAAGCGAGTTGTGGACGGTTCACGAGTGAGAATGCAGGCATGAGTAGCGATACACACGTGGGAAACGTGTGCGCCGATTGACTAAGGGTTCCTGGGTCAAGCTGATCTGCCCAGGGTAAGTCGGGACCTAAGGCGAGGCCGACAGGCGTAGTCGATGGACAACCGGTTGATATTCCGGTACCCGCTTTGAAACGCCCAATATCGAATCCTCTGATGCTAAGGCCGTGAAGCCGTTCCGGACCCTTCGGGGAATGGAAAGTGGTGGAGCCGCCGGCCCAAGGTGGTAGTAGGTAAGCGATGGGGTGACGCAGGAAGGTAGTCCAGCCCGGGCGGTGGTTGTCCCGGGGTAAGGGTGTAGGCCGTGTGATAGGCAAATCCGTCACACATTGAGGCTGAGACCTGATGCCGAGCCGATTGTGGTGAAGTGGATGATCCTATGCTGTCGAGAAAAGCCTCTAGCGAGTTTCATGGCGGCCCGTACCCTAAACCGACTCAGGTGGTCAGGTAGAGAATACCGAGGCGTTCGGGTGAACTATGGTTAAGGAACTCGGCAAAATGCCCCCGTAACTTCGGGAGAAGGGGGGCCACAACTGGTGATCGGATTTTCTCCGTGAGCTGGGGGTGGCCGCAGAGACCAGCGAGAAGCGACTGTTTACTAAAAACACAGGTCCGTGCGAAGCCGTAAGGCGATGTATACGGACTGACGCCTGCCCGGTGCTGGAACGTTAAGGGGACCGGTTAGCTGACTTTCGAGTCGGCGAAGCTGAGAACTTAAGCGCCAGTAAACGGCGGTGGTAACTATAACCATCCTAAGGTAGCGAAATTCCTTGTCGGGTAAGTTCCGACCTGCACGAATGGCGTAACGACTTCTCGACTGTCTCAACCATAGGCCCGGTGAAATTGCACTACGAGTAAAGATGCTCGTTTCGCGCAGCAGGACGGAAAGACCCCGGGACCTTTACTACAGTTTGATATTGGTGTTCGGTTCGGCTTGTGTAGGATAGGTGGGAGACTGTGAAGCTTGGACGCCAGTTCAGGTGGAGTCGTCGTTGAAATACCACTCTGGTCGTGCTGGATGTCTAACCTGGGTCCGTGATCCGGATCAGGGACAGTGTCTGATGGGTAGTTTAACTGGGGCGGTTGCCTCCTAAAGGGTAACGGAGGCGCCCAAAGGTTCCCTCAGCCTGGTTGGTAATCAGGTGTTGAGTGTAAGTGCACAAGGGAGCTTGACTGTGAGACCGACGGGTCGAGCAGGGACGAAAGTCGGGACTAGTGATCCGGCGGTGGCTTGTGGAAGCGCCGTCGCTCAACGGATAAAAGGTACCCCGGGGATAACAGGCTGATCTTCCCCAAGAGTCCATATCGACGGGATGGTTTGGCACCTCGATGTCGGCTCGTCGCATCCTGGGGCTGGAGTCGGTCCCAAGGGTTGGGCTGTTCGCCCATTAAAGCGGTACGCGAGCTGGGTTTAGAACGTCGTGAGACAGTTCGGTCCCTATCCGCTGTGCGCGTAGGAATATTGAGAAGGGCTGTCCCTAGTACGAGAGGACCGGGACGGACGAACCTCTGGTGTGCCAGTTGTTCTGCCAAGGGCATGGCTGGTTGGCTACGTTCGGGAGGGATAACCGCTGAAAGCATCTAAGCGGGAAGCCTGCTTCGAGATGAGTATTCCCACCTCCTTGAGAGGGTAAGGCTCCCAGTAGACGACTGGGTTGATAGGCCGGATATGGAAGCCCAGTAATGGGTGGAGTTGACCGGTACTAATAGGCCGAGGGCTTGTCCTCAGTTGCTCGCGTCCACTGTGT
>NZ_JBITEO010000052.1:0-5164 GCF_044455245.1 Streptomyces sp. NPDC051310 | reverse complement strand
GCGCTGGATGCTCTGGCGCATCAGCGGCGTGCGGCCGGGTTGCCGGCGGTGTCGTTGGCGTGGGGGCTGTGGGCCGACGCGACCGGTATGACCGGTCATCTGGGTGAGGCGGAGCTCGCGCGTCTGGAACGCACGGGTGTGGGTGCGCTGTCGGCGGAGCTGGGCCTGGAGCTGTTCGACCGGGCGCTGGGTTCGGACGCGGCGCTGCTGGCGCCGGTCCGGCTCGACACGGCCGCACTGCGCGCCCAGGCGCGGGCCGGACTGCTCCCCCCGCTGCTCCGGGCGCTGGCACCGGCCCCCGCCCGCCGTACCGCGGCGGGTGGCTCCCTGGCGCAGCGGCTGGGCGGGGTGCCCGAGCCCGACCGGGAGCGCGTCGTACTGGAGCTCGTACAGACCCAGGTCGCGGCCGTCCTCGGCCACACCTCGGCGGCCGCGATCGGCACCGGACGCAGCTTCAAGGACCTCGGCTTCGACTCGCTGAGCGCGGTCGAGCTGCGCAACAACCTCACCCGGGCGACCGGTGTGCGCCTTCCCGCCACCCTGGTCTTCGACCACCCGACACCGGCGGCGGTCGCCCGACTGGTCCTCGCCGAGATCGGGGAGACCGCCACGGCGCCGCGCGCCGTCGCGCTGCCCCGGCGCGCGGAAGCCGACGAGCCGCTCGCGATCGTGGGCATGAGCTGCCGCTACCCCGGCGGTGTGACGTCGCCGGAGGAGCTGTGGAAGCTCGTCGCCTCGGGGCGCGACGCGGTGTCCGGTCTGCCGACCGACCGCGGCTGGGACCTGGAGCGGCTCTACGACCCGGACCCGGACAAGCCCGGGAAGGTCTCCACGCGCGGCGGCGGATTCCTGGAGCGGCCGGGCGAGTTCGACGCCGAGTTCTTCGGCATCAGCCCTCGCGAGGCCCTCGCCATGGACCCGCAGCAGCGGCTCGTCCTGGAGGCGGCCTGGGAGGCGTTCGAGGCCGCGGGCATCGACCCGACCTCGCTGCGCGGCAGTGACACCGGGGTGTTCACCGGCGCCGTCACCTCGGACTACGGCGGCGCGCTCGTCCAGGAGCTGGAGGGGTACCGGCTGACCGGCACGACGACGAGCGTGCTGTCCGGGCGGATCTCCTACACGCTGGGGCTCGAAGGGCCCTCCATGTCGGTGGACACGGCGTGCTCCTCCTCGCTGGTGGCCCTGCACCTGGCCGCGCAGGCACTGCGCTCCGGCGAGTGCTCGCTGGCGCTGGCCGGTGGCGTGACGCTGATGGCGGGGCCGTACCTGCTGACGGAGTTCAGCCGGCAGCGGGCCCTGTCACCGGACGGGCGCTGCCGGTCCTACTCGGCGGACGCGGACGGCACCGGCTTCGCCGACGGTGTCGGCCTGGTCGTGCTGGAGCGGCTCTCCGACGCGCGCCGCAACGGCCACGAGATCCTCGCCGTGGTGCGCGGCTCGGCCGTCAACCAGGACGGTGCGAGCAACGGCCTCACCGCCCCCAACGGCCCGTCGCAGGAGCGCGTGATCCAGCAGGCGCTGGCGAACGCGGGGCTGGGCCCGACGGACGTGGACGCCGTGGAGGGCCACGGCACCGGCACGAAGCTGGGCGACCCGATCGAGGCGCAGGCGCTGCTGGCGACGTACGGCCGCGACCGCACCGACGGGCCGCTGTGGCTGGGGTCGGTCAAGTCGAACATCGGGCACACCTCGGCCGCGGCCGGCGTCGCCGGTGTGATCAAGATGGTGCAGGCGATGCGGCACGGCGTCCTTCCCGCCACGCTGCACGTGAACGAGCCCTCACCGCACGTGGACTGGGAGTCGGGCGCGGTCGAGCTGCTGACGGAAGCCAAGGAGTGGCCGGCTTCCGGACGGACACGGCGCGCGGGCGTGTCGTCGTTCGGTGTCAGCGGCACCAACGCGCACGTCATCCTGGAGGAGGCCCCGGCCGACCAGCGGCAGCCGGCCGGGCCGGCCGGGACCGGGTCTTCGCGGCCCGCCGTCGTGCCGGTCGTGGTCTCCGCGCGCATCGAGACGGCACTGCGGGCACAGGCCGACCGGCTGCGTGCCCACCTCGCGGCACGGCCCGAACTGGACCTCGCGGACATCGGCCTGTCCTCGGCGACGACGCGTGCGCAGCTGGAGCGGCGCGCGGCCGTGGTGGCCTCGGACCGCGACGAACTGCTCGCGGGCCTCGGCGCGCTGGCGGCGGGCTCTCCCGCGGCCAACGTGGTCGAGGGGCAGACGGTCGCCGGCCACGCGGTGTTCGTGTTCCCGGGCCAGGGCGCTCAGTGGACGGGCATGGCCGTCGAACTCCTCGACACGTCCCCGGTGTTCGCGGAGCGGATGGCGGAGTGCGCCGCGGCCTTGTCGCCCTTCGTGGAATGGCGGCTGGAGGACGTGCTGCGGGGCGTCGAGGACGCCCCGTCCCTGGAGCGGGTCGACGTCGTGCAGCCGGCGCTGTGGGCCGTGATGGTGTCGCTGGCGGCACTGTGGCGCTCGTACGGCGTGGAGCCCGCGGCGGTGGTGGGCCACTCCCAGGGCGAGATCGCGGCCGCGTGCGTGGCGGGCGGGCTGTCGCTCGCCGACGGCGCCCGGGTCGTGGCCCTGCGCAGCCGGCTCATCCGCGAGCGGCTGGCCGGCCTGGGCGGCATGGTCTCGGTGGCGCAGCCGGTCGAGCGGGTCGAGGAACTCCTCGCCCCGTACGGCGGCCGGGTGTCGGTCGCCGCGGTGAACGGCCCCACGGCGGTGGTGGTCGCGGGTGACGCCGACGCGCTCGACGAGTTCGTCGCCGTCTGCAAGCGGGACAAGGTGCGGGCACGCCGGGTGGCGGTGGACTACGCCTCGCACTCCGCCCATGTCGAGGCGATCGAGGACGAGCTGCTGGAGGTCCTGGCCCCGATCCGGCCGGTGTCCGGACAGGTGCCGTTCCACTCCGCCGCGACCGGCGGGTTCGTCGACACCGCGACCCTGGACGCCCGTTACTGGTACGGCAACCTGCGTGGCCGGGTGGGCTTCGAACAGGCCGTGCGCGCGCTGTCCGACCACGGCGCCGGCTGCTTCGTCGAAGTGTCGCCGCACCCGGTGCTCACCATGGCGGTGGAGGACACCGTCCAGGCGCACGGCGCCGCCGACCGGACCGCGATCATCGGGTCGCTGCGCCGGGACGAGGGCGGTCTGCGGCGGTTCCTGACGTCCCTGTCCGAGGCCCACGCGGCCGGGGTGGAGGTGGACTGGCCGGAGCTGTACGCAGGCAGCGGTGCCGGGCGCGTGTCGCTGCCCACGTACGCGTTCCAGCGCGAGCGGTTCTGGCTCGCCCCGGGCGCGAGGGCCGCCGACGCGAGCACCGCCGGGCAGGGCAGCGTCGAGCACCCGGTCCTCGCCGCCGCGGTGCGGATGGGCGACCGCGACGAGTGGGTGTTCACCGGCCGCATGTCCATCGACGCACACCCCTGGACCCGCGACCACACGGTGTTCGGAGCGGTCGTGGTGCCGGGTGCCGCGCTGGTCGAACTCGCCCTGACGGCGGGTGACGAGGTCGGCTGCCGGATGCTGGACGAGCTGGTGATCGAGTCGCCGCTGATCCTGGAGGAGAACGCCGTACGGCACATCCAGGTCACCGTCGGCCAGGCCGGCGAGGACGGCCGGCGCGAGGTCGCGATCTTCTCGCAGCCGCAGGCCGGCGCCGATGAGGAGCGGCCGGAGCCGACCTGCCACGGGCGTGGCTGGCTGGCCGTGGACACGGAGCCGTCCGAGGCGCTCCCGGCGCAGTGGCCGCCGGCCGGTGCGGAACCGGTCACCGTCGACACGCTCTACGCCCGGGTGAACACCTACGCGCACCTGACCGACGGCGACTTCGACTACGGCCCCGCCTTCCGGGCCGTGGAGGCGGCGTGGCGCTCCGGCGACGAGGTCTACACCGAACTCGCGCTGCCGGACGACGCGGGACCGGCGGAGGGGTTCGCCCTCCACCCCGCGCTGTTCGACTCCTCACTGCACGGCGGACTCAGCCTGCTCGGGCGGAGCGGCGCCACCCAGGGCGGGCTGCCCTTCTCCTGGACCAGGGTGCGGCTGCACCGCGGCGGTCTCACGCGCCTGCGGGTACGGAGCGGGCCGACGAGCGACACCGCGCTGCGGATCGACATCGCCGGGGAGGACGGGCAGCCGATCGCGAGCGTGGAGCGGCTCGACATCCGGCCGGTCGAACAGGCGCAGATCGAGGCGGCACGCGGCCGCTCCGACAGCCCGCTGTTCAAGGTCGACTGGACCCCGGTGAGGGCCGGGGCGCCGGCGCCGGTGCGGTGTGCCGCCCTCGGCGCACACGCCCTGGCCGGTGAGCGGTTCGCGGATCTCGACGCGCTGGAGCGGGCCCTCGCGGAGGGCGCGACGGCACCGGACGCGGTGCTGGTCGGCATCGAGGCCCCGGCCGGCGCGGGTGACGCGGGCGAGAGCGCGCGGACGGTCACCGGGCGGACCCTCGAACTGATCCAGCGCTGGCTGAGCAGCGAGCGCTTCATCGGTACGCGGCTCGTCCTCGTCACACGCGGCGCGGTGTCGGTGGCCGGTGAGGCTCCGGACGTCGCGCAGGCGGCGGTGTGGGGTCTGGTGCGCAGTGCGCAGTCGGAGCACCCGGACCGGTTCCGGCTGGTCGACCTCGCCGACGCCGGCGCCGACGCGCCGGAGTGGAGCACGCTCCTCACCGTGGACGAGCCGCAACTGGCCGTCCGCGAGGGCGGGCTGTGGGCTCCCCGGCTCGGGCGCGCCGGTGCGGTGGTACCGGGCGGGGCCCCGGGCTGGTCGGCGGATGAGCGTGTGCTGATCACGGGTGGTACGGGTGGTCTGGGTGCGCTGGTCGCTCGGCACTTGGTGGAGCGAGGCGTACGGGATCTGGTGCTGGTGAGCCGGCGCGGTCCCGCGGCCGAGGGGGCCGGGGAGCTGACGGCCGGACTGGAGGCGCTCGGCGCCGAGGTGCGGGTCGTCGCCTGCGACGTGTCCGACCGTGAGCAGGTGGCGCGGTTGGTCGGGTCGTTGGAGCGTCCGCTGACGGGTGTGGTGCATGCGGCGGGTGTGCTGGACGACGGTGTGATCGGGTCGCTGTCGGCGGAGCAGGTGGAGCGGGTGATGCGGCCGAAGGTGGACGCGGCGCTGCATCTGCACGAGCTGACGGCGGGTATGGATCTGTCGG
>NZ_JBITEO010000051.1:0-7265 GCF_044455245.1 Streptomyces sp. NPDC051310 | reverse complement strand
GTCCCGGCGCGGCGTGGTGACGCGGCCGGTCTCGGCCTGACCCCCGCAGGCCACCCCCTGCTCGGCGCGATGGTGTCGCTGCCCGATGACCGGGGTGTGCTGTGGACAGGCCGGCTTTCGCTCGCCGAGCAGCCGTGGCTCGCCGACCACTCCATGTTCGGCCACGCCGTCCTGCCCACCTCCGCGCTCGTCGAACTCGCCTTCCAGGCAGGCGACCACGTGTCGTGCCCCCGTCTGGAGCGGTTGACGTCGCAGGAACCCATGGTGCTGCCCGACGGTGCCGCCTCCCCCCTGCCCATCCAGGTACTGGTGTCGCACCCGGACGAGAAGGGCCGCAGCACGGTGGAGGTCTTCTCCCGCCCCGGGGACGCGGCCGCCGACGCCCCGTGGACCCTGCACGCTTCCGGAACCCTGACCGCCGACACCACCCCGGAGCTCGGCACCGACACCGGCACCGATACCGCCTTCGAGGGCGTACGACCTGACGCGTGGCCGCCCGCCGGGGCTGTCCCGCTGCCGGTCCAGGAGGTGTACGAGCGCACGGCCGGGGCCGTGATGGGCCTCGGACCGGCCTTCGACGGACTACGGGCCGCCTGGCGGCGCGGCGACGACGTCTTCGCCGAGGTCTCGCTGCCGGAACCGGCGGACGCCGAGGCACCGGCGTACGGCATCCACCCGGCGCTCCTGGACGCGGTGTCGCGCACGGCGGCACTGTCCGCGGCGCACGACGACGCCGACAGCGCTCCCGTGCCGGCCGAGTGGTCGGACACTCGACTGCATGCGGCGGGTGCTTCGGTGGTACGCGTCCACGTCACGCCGTCGGGTGAGGACGGCGTGTCCCTGCGCGTGGCGGATGTGTCGGGTGTGCCGGTGTTGTCGGTGGGCCGGTTGGTGACGCGCCCGGTGGCGCGTGAGCAGCTGCGCGCCGCCGGCGGCAGCGGTGTGCGGGACGCGCTGTTCGACGTGGTCTGGGAGCCGGTGCCGGTGGTGGCGTCCGCGCGGTCCTCGGTGGAGTGGTCGCCGTGGGGTGCGCCGGTGCCGTCGGAGGTGCTGGTGTGGGCGGTCGAGGGCGAGGCCCCGGACGGTGTGCCGGAGGACGTGTCGCGGGTTGCGGCGGGTGCTTTGGCGGTGGTGCGGGAGTTCGTGGCGGGTGAGCGGTTCGCGGGCTCGCGTCTGGTGGTGCTGACCCGTGGTGCGGTGGCAGTGGCCGAGGGCGAGGTTGTCGCGGATGTGGCGGGGTCGTCGGTGTGGGGTCTGGTGCGTTCGGCGCAGCGGGAGCATCCGGACCGGTTGGTGCTGGTGGATGTGGAGCCGGGCTTGTCCGCGGAGGCGGAGGAGGCCGCGGTGCGGACGGCTGTGGCGTCGGGTGAGCCGCAGGTGGCGGTGCGCGCGGGCCGGGTGCTCGCACCCCGTCTGGTGCGGGCTGTCCCTGCGTCTGCGGAGCCGCGTTCCGGGGGAGCGGTGTTCGGTTCTTCGGGCACGGTGCTGGTGACGGGTGGCACCGGTGGTCTGGGTGCCTTGGTGGCGAAGCATCTGGCATCGGCGTACGGGGTGCGGGACCTGCTCCTGGTCTCCCGTCGCGGTCCGGCGGCCGAGGGTGTCGCGGACCTGGTGGCGGAGCTGGAACAGTGCGGCGCCCGGGTACGCGTGGAGCCCTGCGACGTCGGCGACCGCGAGGCCCTGGCGGCGCTGCTCGGCTCGATCCCGGACGACCGCCCGCTGACCGGCATCGTCCACTGCGCGGGTGTCATCGACGACGGCATCCTCGAATCGCTCACCCCCGACCGGCTCTCCACCGTCCTGCGCCCGAAGGCCGAAGCGGCGCTGCACCTCCACGAGTTGACCGCCGGGCTGGACCTTTCCGCGTTCGTGTTGTTCTCGTCGGTCGCCGGTGTGTTCGGAGCTCCGGGACGGGCGAGCTACAGCGCCGCCAACGCCTTCCTCGACGCCCTCGCCCAGCAGCGGCGGGCCTTCGGCCTGCCCGCGGTCTCCGCCGCCTGGGGCCTGTGGGAGGAGGACCGGGGCATGGGCGGCCACGTGACCGGCGCCGACCTGGCCCGGCTGCGGCGCGAAGGCGCGGTCCCGATGCCCGCCGAGGAGGCCCTCGCCCTGTTCGACGCGGTCCTGGTCCGCGACCGGGCCCTGTGCGTACCGGCCCGCCTCGACCTCGCGGCGCTGGGCGGCTCCGACGCACCGCCGCTGTCGGTCCTGCGCCGGCTCGTACGGCCCGCGCGCAAGCGACTGGACGCGGTGGCCCGGCAGGAGGGCACCCCGGCGAACGCGGCCGACGACCTCGCCCGGCGCCTGTCCGGACTGCCGGAAGCCGAGCAGCTCCGTACCCTCGTCGGTCTCGTACGCGGCCACGCCGCCACCGTCCTCGGCCACGCCGACCCGACGGCCGTCTCGCCGGACCGCGGCTTCCTGGAGTCGGGGTTCAGCTCGGTCGCGGTGGTCGAGCTGCGCAACCGCCTCAGCCGGGCGACCGGCCTGCGGTTCTCCGCGGCGACCCTGTTCGACCACCCGACCCCGCGGGCCGTGGCCCGGCACATCCTGACCGCGCTCGCGGAGGTGACCGGTGCCGCGGGCGGCCTCGCCACCGGGGCCGGTGACGGCGGCGGACCGGGCACCGCCGACGCGGAGTTCCGCGCCGCCCTCGCCGCGCTGCCGCTCTCCCGCCTCAAGGAGGTCGGCGTCCTGGACGCCCTGCTGCGGCTCACCGGATTCGACGCCGTACCCGGCGCCCCGGCACCGGCCACGGGGACCGGCGGACCACAGGACCCGCAGGCGGCCGCCGACGACGCCGAAGCGGCGGCCGTGACACCAGAGTCCATCGACGCCATGGATCTGGAGAGCCTCGTTCACATGGCTATCAACACCGACGCCTGACTACCTCCCGGAGTTTGCTGATGGACACCACCGACGCACGCGTCGTCGAAGCCCTGCGCGCCTCGCTGAAGGAGACCGAGCGGCTGAAGCAGCAGCACCAGCAGCTCGTGGACTCGCTGCACGAGCCGATCGCCGTCATCGGGATGGCCTGCCGCTTCCCGGGAGGGATCTCCTCCCCGGAGGACCTGTGGCGGTTCGTGGCCGAGGACGGCGACGCGATCGGCCCGTTCCCCGACGACCGGGGCTGGGACACCGACGCGCTGTACGACCCGGAGCACACCCGCAAGGGCACCCTGTACGTCCGGGAGGGCGGCTTCGTCGAAGGGGCCGCCGACTTCGACGCCGCGTTCTTCGGCGTCAGCCCGCGGGAGGCCGTGGCCATGGACCCGCAGCAGCGGCTGCTGCTGGAGACCGCCTGGGAGACCTTCGAACGGGCCGGCATCGCCCCGACCTCCCTGCGAGGCAAGGACGTCGGCGTCTTCTCCGGTACCAACATCCAGGACTACTCCTCGCTGCTCCTGCGCTCCCCCGGGGCCTTCGAAGGCCACGTGGGCACGGGCAACGCGGCCGCGGTGCTCTCCGGCCGCCTCGCCTACACGTTCGGCTTCGAGGGCCCCGCGGTGACCGTCGACACCGCGTGCTCGGCCTCGCTCGTCGCCCTGCACCTGGCCAGCCAGTCGCTGCGGCAGGCGGAGTGCTCGCTGGCACTGGCGGGCGGTGTGACGGTGATGTCCACGCCGATGGGGTTCGTCGAGTACAGCAACCAGCGGGTGCTGGCCAAGGACGGGCGCTGCAAGGCGTTCTCCGGCGCCGCGGACGGAACCGGCTTCTCGGAGGGCGTCGGCGTCCTGCTGCTGGAGCGGCTCTCCGACGCCCGGCGCCTCGGGCACCCCGTCCACGCCCTGATCCGCGGAAGCGCGGTCAACCAGGACGGTGCCAGCAGCAGCCTGACCGCGCCCAACGGCGGCGCCCAGCAGCGGGTGATCCGGCAGGCGCTGGCGAACGCCCGCATCCCCTCCGACCAGGTCGACGTGGTGGAGGCGCACGGCACCGGCACCGAGCTGGGCGACCCGATCGAGGCCGAGGCGCTGCTGGCGACGTACGGGAAGGACCGTACGCCGGACCGGCCGCTGTGGCTCGGGTCGGTGAAGTCCAACATCGGGCACACCCAGGCGGCGGCCGGTCTGGCCGGAGTGATCAAGATGGTTATGGCGATGCGGCACGGCGTCGTGCCCAGGACGCTGCACGCGCAGGAACCCACCCCGCACGTCGACTGGAGCACGGGCACCGTGCGGCTGGCCACCGAGCCGGTGGCCTGGCCGGAGGACGGGCGGCCGCGCCGCGCCGGCGTCTCCTCCTTCGGCATCAGCGGCACCAACGCGCACGTCATCGTCGAGCAGGCCCCGGCCCCTGCGCAGGACGCCCCGGCGCCCGCCCCCGCCGGTGATGCCTCGGCGCCTGCGCCCGGGCAGACACCCGCGGAGACTTCGATGCCGGCGCCCGGGCAGACACCCGCGCAGAACCCGGCCGCCCCGGCGGACGCCACCTTCCTGTGGACCGTCTCGGGGCGCAGCGAACAGGCGCTGCGCGCCCAGGCGGAGCGCCTCTCGGACCACCTGCGGGCCCGTCCCGGCGTGCCGTCCGCCGATCTCGCCGCCTCCCTCGCGGCCCGCACGGCGTTCGAGCACCGTGCCGTCGTGGTGGGCACGGACCGGACCGCCCTGGAGGCGGGGCTCGACGCGCTGACGGCCGGCCGGGAGGACGCCCGACTGGTCAAGGGGACGGGCACCACGTCCGGGAAGACCGTGTTCGTCTTCCCCGGCCAGGGTTCGCACTGGCCGGAGATGGCCGCGAGCCTGCTGGACTCGTCGGGGGTGTTCCGCGAGCGGATCGACGCCTGCGGCGAGGCACTCGCCCCGTACGTCGACTGGTCGCTCACGGACGTCCTGCGGAGCCGGCCCGGCGCGCCGTCCCTGGACCGCCTCGACGTGGTGCAGCCCGTGCTGTTCTCCGTGATGGTGGCCCTCGCCGAACTGTGGCGGGCGCACGGCGTAGAGCCGGACGCCGTCGTGGGCCACTCCCAGGGGGAGATCGCCGCCGCGTACGTCGCGGGCGCCCTGTCGCTGAAGGACGCGGCCCGGATCGTGACCCTGCGCAGCGTCCTGCTGAACCGGCTGACGGGCAAGGGCGCCATGGCTTCGCTGCTGCTGTCGGCCGAGGAGGCCGGGCAGCGCATCGCACCGTACGGCGACCGGCTCGCGATCGCCGCGGTCAACGGCCCCACGTCGGTCGTGGTGTGCGGTGAGCCGGAGGCCGTCGAGGCCCTGGTGGCGTCGTGCATCGCGGACCGCGTACGGGCCCGCAAGGTGCCCGGCGCCACGGCCGCGGGCCACTCGCCGCAGGTCGAGGCGGTGCGCGAGGAGTTCGTCGCCAACCTGACGTCGCTCGCCCCGCGCCGCGGACGCGTGCCGTTCTACTCGACGGTCGTCGGCGAGGTGGTCGACACGGCGGCGCTGGACGCCGGCTACTGGTACCGGAACCTGCGCGAACCGGTGCTCCTGGAGGGCACCGTGCGCCGGCTGCTGGAGGACGAGCACGGCTTCTTCCTGGAGATCAGCCCGCACCCCGTCCTGACCGTGGGGCTCCAGGAGACCTTCGAGCGGGCCGGCGCGCCGGCCGCCGTGGTGGGCACCCTGCGCCGTGACGAAGGAGGGGAGGACCGGTTCCTCACCTCCGTCGCCGAGGCGTACGTACGCGGGCTCCCGGTGGACCTCGCCCGCCTGCCGCACCTGTCCGGCGCGCGCCGCACGGACCTGCCGACGTACACCTTCCAGCGCAGGCGGTTCTGGCCGGACGACGCGACGGCCCCGGTCCCGGTGGGTCCCCGCCCGGACGGCACCGTGGGCGGCACCGGCACGGTGGCCGCCGCGAGCGCGGCGGGTGACACGGGTGCCGACCCGTCCGACGACGGCACGGGCGAGAGCGCCACGGGACACGTCCTGCGGCTCCTGGCCGGACTGCCCGCCGAGGAACGCCCGGCCGCCCTGGTGGACCTGGTCCGCGACCAGGCGGCCGCGGTGCTCGGCCACGGCTCGGACGACGAGATGGACCTGGCGCGGCCGTTCCAGGACCTGGGCTTCGACTCGCTGACGGCCGTGGAGCTGCGCAACCGGCTGGGCTCGGCGCTCGGCCTCGCGCTCCCGGTGAGCCTGGTCTTCGACCACCCCACGCCCCGGGACCTCGCCCAGCACCTCGCCGGCGCCGTCGCGGAGGCCCTGCCCGACCCGGCGGCCGCCACCCGTTCCGAGGCGCTGGTCCACCTCGACAAGTTCGAAGCCGCACTGGCCGAGCTGACCGCCGACCCGGACGCGGACGAGGTGATCGGCCGGCGCCTGGAACGCCTCCTCAGCGACTGGACCGAGGCCCGGGCCGCCGGCACCGGGGACCGGGACGGCGGGGCGTTCCAGGCGGCGTCGGACGAGGAGATGTTCGACATCATCGGCAAGAAGTTCGGCATTTCGTGAGCCGGCCACCGCGTCCGAGTCCGACGAACCAGGCGTGAAGGGGGCCGACATGGCTGACGAAGAGAAGCTCCGGTACTACTTGAAGCGGGTCTCCGCCGAACTGGAGGCCACGCAGGAACGACTGCGCGAGGCCGAGGCCCGGCGCGACGACCCGATCGTGATCGTGGGCATGGCGTGCCGGTATCCGGGTGGGGTGCGCACGCCGGAGGACCTGTGGCGGCTGGTGTCGGACGGCACCGACGCCGTCGGTCCCTTCCCGGAGGACCGGGGCTGGGACGTGGGGGAGACGTTCGACACGACGGCGTACGCCGCCGAGGGCGGTTTCCTGTACGACGCCGCCGAGTTCGACGCCGGCTTCTTCGGCATCTCGCCGCGTGAGGCGGTGGCGATGGACCCGCAGCAGCGGCTGCTGCTGGAGACGTCCTGGGAGGCGATCGAACGCGCGGGAATCGACCCGCTGCGCCTCAAGGGCTCCGACACCGGAGTGTTCCTGAGCACCAGCTACCAGGAGTACCTGGCCCGCGTGCAGCGGACCGGCGCCGACGTCGACGGGTTCATGCTGTCCGGCAGCAGTGTGAGCGTCGCGTCCGGCCGGGTCTCCTACGTCCTCGGTCTCTCCGGTCCCTCGGTGACGCTGGACACGGCGTGCTCGTCGTCCCTGGTCGCGCTGCACCTGGCGGCCGACTCGCTGCGCCGCGGCGAGAGCACCCTCGCCCTGGCCGGGGCCGCCACCGTCATGGCCACCGACATCATGTTCACCGAGTTCAGTCGGCAGGGTGGGTTGGCGTCGGACGGGCGGTGCAAGGCGTTCGGGGCGGGTGCGGACGGTACGGGCTGGTCCGAGGGTGCGGGTGT
>NZ_JBITEO010000050.1:0-7932 GCF_044455245.1 Streptomyces sp. NPDC051310 | reverse complement strand
GCCTGGAGCTGGCCGAGGCGTTCCCGGTGTTCGAGCGGGCGCTCACCGAGGTGTGTGCGGAGGTTGATCCGCGGCTGGGTCGTTCCCTGCGGGAGTTGCTGGCGGCTGATGGTGATGTGCTGAACTCGACGGAGTTCACGCAGGTGGCGTTGTTCGCGGTCGAGGTGGCGCTGTTCCGTCTGGCGGAGTCGCTGGGGGTTCGTGCGGACTTCCTGATCGGGCATTCGGTCGGTGAGATCGCTGCCGCGCATGCCGCGGGTGTGCTGTCGCTGGCGGATGCGGCCGAACTGGTGGTGGCACGTGGCCGGTTGATGGGTGCGCTGCCCGCCGGTGGTGCGATGGTCGCCGTCCAGGCTGCTGAGGCTGAGGTCGCGGAGTCCCTGGCCGGTTTCGAGGGCCGTCTGGAGATCGCGGCCGTCAATGGGCCGCTCGCGGTCGTCGTATCCGGCGACGAGGACGCGGTGGAGGAGTGGCTGCCGCGCTGGGAGGGGCGCAAGACGTCCCGGCTGCGGGTGTCGCACGCCTTCCACTCGCCGCGTATGGAGCCGATGCTGGCGGAGTTCCGCGCGGTCGCCGAGCGGCTGACCTATGCCGAGCCCCGTATCCCGGTCGTCTCCAACGTGTCCGGCGGGCCCATCACCGCCTTCGACGCGGAGTACTGGGTACGGCACGTGCGCCAGGCGGTGCGTTTCGCCGACGGTGTGCGCACGCTGTGGGAGCTGGGCGTCCGGCGGTTCCTGGAGCTGGGCCCGGATGCTGTGCTGACGGCGATGGCGCGGCAGTGCGTGGAGGACTCCGAGGCCGCGTTCGTGCCCGCCCTGCGGGCCAAGCGCGGTGAGCGGGAGACGTTCGCCGGCTTCCTCGGCCGCGCCCACACCGCGGGCGCCGGTGTCGACTGGGAGGCGTACTACGCCGGGACCGGCGCGCGGCGCGTGGACCTGCCGACGTACGCCTTCCAGCGCGAAAACTACTGGCTGTCCCGGAAGGCCGGTGCCGCCGACGCCGCCGCTGCCGGGATGGACCGGATGAGGCACCCCATCCTGGCCGCGGCCGTGCAGGTCGGGGACCGCGACGAGTGGGTGTTCACCGGCAGCATGTCGCAGGAGACCCAGCCGTGGACGAGGGACCACGCGGTGTTCGGGATCGTGCTCGTACCGGGCACGGCGATGTGCGAGATGGCGCTGACCATCGGCCGCCGGCTGGGCTGCGACGTCGTGGACGAGATGGTCATCGCCGCTCCGCTGGTCCTGGAGGACGACGTGACGCGGCAGATCCGGGTCACGGTCGGCGCGGCCGGTGAGGACGGCCGCCGCGAGATCGCCTTCTTCTCCCGGATCGAGGCGGGCGAGGACGCGGTCACCGAGCTGACCTGCCACGCCCGCGGCTGGCTGTCCGCCAAGGCCGAGCCCCTGGAGCCGCTGCCCATTCCCTGGCCGCCCGCGGACGCCGAACCGCTCGCCGTGTCCGAGCTCTACACGCTGCTCAACCGCAACGCGCACCTCACCGACGTGGGCTTCGACTACGGCCCGGCCTTCCGCGCCGTGGAGACCGCCTGGCGTCGGGGCGATGAGGTGCTGGTCGAGCTGGCGCTGCCCGAGGCGGCCGGTCCGGCCGACGGGTTCGCCATCCACCCGGCGATTTTCGACTCCGCCCTGCACGGCGGGCTCGGCATGCTCGACATGGGGGAGAACAACCCGAGCGGGCTGCCGTTCTCGTGGTCCGGGGTCCAACTGGGGCGCTTCGGCCTCACGCGGCTCCGCGTGCGGATCACGCTGCCGGACCCGATGTCCCTGCGGCTCGACATCGCGGGCGAGGACGGTCTGCCGGTGGCCTGCCTGCGGCGGCTCGACGTGCGGCCGGTGGAGCAGGCGCACCTCGAAGCGGCGCGGGGTGACGGCGATCGCCACCTCTACGAGCTGGGCTGGGTCCCCGCGCAGGCCGCGCAGGGCACGCACGCTGCGAAGGCACCGGCCGCCGGTGTCGCCGCACTGGGCGAGATCGCCGGGGCGGCGGACCGGTTCGCCGATCTGACCGCCCTGGAGAAGGCGCTGGCCGACGGGGCGAAGGCACCCGAGGTGGTGCTGGCCGCGGTCCGCACCCCGGACGGCGACGTACCCGGGGCGGCGCGGGCGGCCACCGGTGAGGCGCTGGCGCTGGTGCGGCAGTGGCTGGCCAGTGAGCGGCTGGCCGAGGCGCGGCTCGTGCTCGTGACGCGGGGCGCGGTCTCCGTCGACGGTGAGGCCGCGGACGTCGCCCAGGCCGCGGTGTGGGGTCTGGCGCGCAGTGCGCAGTCGGAGCATCCGGACCGGTTCGTCCTGGTCGACCTCGGTGCCGACCACGGAGCCGACCACGGCGATCCCCGTGAGGACGGGCCCGACTGGGGTGCGGTCCTGGCCGCCGACGAGCCGCAACTCGCGTTCCGCGACGGTCGGTTGCTGACACCGCGGCTCGCACGTGCGGGTGCGGTGGCCGGCGCGGCGGTCACGTCGTTCGACCCCGAGGGCACCGTGGTGATCACCGGTGGTACGGGTGGCCTGGGCGCGCTGTTCGCCCGGCACCTCGTCGTCACCCACGGCGTACGCCATCTGCTGCTGCTCAGCCGGCGTGGCCCGGAGGCCGACGGCGCCGCCGCACTGGTCGCCGAGCTGGCAGAACTGGGGTGTGCGGCACGGGCGGTCGCGTGCGACGTGTCCGATCGCGCACAACTCGCCTCGGCGCTCGGCACGCTGGAGCGGCGTCCCACCGCGGTGGTGCACGCGGCGGGTGTGCTCGACGACGGTGTGATCGGGTCGCTGTCGGCGGAGCAGATCGAGCGCGTGATGCGTCCCAAGGTGGACGCGGCCTGGCACCTGCACGAGCTGACCGCCGACGCCGACCTCTCCGCGTTCGTGCTGTTCTCCTCGGTGGCCGCCCTCATCGGCAGCCCTGGTCAGGGCAACTACGCCGCCGCCAACGCGGCCCTGGACG
Source organism: Streptomyces sp. NPDC051310 (assembly GCF_044455245.1). Classification (NCBI taxonomy): domain Bacteria; kingdom Bacillati; phylum Actinomycetota; class Actinomycetes; order Kitasatosporales; family Streptomycetaceae; genus Streptomyces; species Streptomyces sp. NPDC051310. The sequence continues at coordinate 4,965 of NZ_JBITEO010000050.1, read as the reverse complement.
CGCTCGCCGCGTCCCGCCGGGCCGCCGGCCTGCCCGCCACCTCGCTGGCGTGGGGCCTGTGGTCCGACACCGCGGGCATGGCCGCACAGCTCGGACAGAACGAGCTGGCCCGTCTGGAGCGGATGGGGTCCAAGGCGCTGACGACCGACCTCGGTCTCGGCCTGTTCGACCAGGCGCTCACCTCGGACGCGGCGCTGCTCGCGCCGGTCCGGCTGGACACGGCGGTGCTGCGCGCCCAGGCCAGGGCCGGGACGATCCCGGCCGTGCTGCGCGGGCTCGCGCCCGTCGCGGCCCGGCGGGTGGACACCCCCACGGTCTCGCTGCGCGACCAACTCGCGGGAGTGGACGCGGCAGACCGGGAGCGCATCGTCCTCGACATGGTCCGCAACCACGTGGCGGCCGTGCTCGGACACGCCTCGGCCGCGGCCGTCGAACCCGGGCGGGCCTTCCAGGAGATGGGCTTCGACTCGCTCGGCGCCGTCGACCTGCGGAACCGGCTCACGCAGGCCACGGGTGTGCGCCTGCCCGCCACGCTCGTGTTCGACCATCCCACGCCCGCCGACATCGCCCGCCTGCTGCTCGCCGAGTTCGGCGGCGCAGCCGCCGGCGAGCCTCCGATCGAGAAGGAACTGAAGAAGCTGGAAGACATGCTTGCCGCGATCGCCGACAACGAACGGCGCTCGGTGGCCGAGCGCCTGCGCCGCCTGCTCGCCGTCGTCACGGATGACGACGAGGCCGAGACGGCCGAGCGCATCGAAGCGGCCACCTCCATGGACGAGGTCTTCCAAATGATCGACGCCGAGTTCGGCGAAGCGTGACAAGGGGCGGGGAAATGGCAGAGAACACCGATCAGCAGGAGAAGATCGCCCGCTATCTCAAGAAGATGGCGAGCGACCTCAACCAGGCCCGTGCGCGCCTTCGTGAGTACGAGTCCCGCGACGGGGAGCCCCTTGCGATCGTCGGCATGAGCTGCCGGTACCCGGGCGGGGTGACCTCCCCCGAGGACCTGTGGGAGCTGGTGGCGACCGGGCGGGACGCGATCGGCCCGTTCCCGACCGACCGCGGCTGGGACCTGGACGGGCTCTACGACCCGGACCCGGACCGGCTCGGCACGGTGTACGCCCGCGAGGGCGGTTTCATCGACGGCGCAGCCGAGTTCGACGCCGACTTCTTCGGGATCAGCCCGCGCGAGGCGACCGCCATGGACCCCCAGCAGCGCCTGCTGCTGGAGGCCGCCTGGGAGGCGCTGGAGGACGCGGGCCTCGACCCGAACTCCCTGCGCGGCAGCGACACCGGCGTCTTCTGCGGCGTCGGCCCGTCCGACTACGCGTCGATGCCCGCGGGAACCCTGCCCGAGATCGAGGGCTTCCGCCTGACCGGCTCCACCACCAGCGTCGTGTCCGGCCGCGTCGCCTACAGCCTCGGCCTGGAAGGCCCGGCCGTGTCCGTGGACACCGCCTGCTCCGCCTCCGCCGTCGCCCTGCACCTCGCCGTGACCGCCCTGCGCGCCGGCGAATGCTCCCTCGCCCTGGCCGGCGGCGTGACGGTGCTCTCGGGGCCCTTCCTCCACATGGAGTTCAGCCGTCAGCGCGGCCTGGCCCCCGACGGCCGCTGCAAGGCGTACTCGGCCTCGGCGGACGGCACCGGGTTCTCCGACGGCCTCGGCCTGGTGGTGCTCGAGCGACTGTCCGACGCCAAGCGCAACGGACGCCGCATCCTCGGCCTGATCCGCGGCAGCGCGGTCAACCAGGACGGCGCGAGCAACGGCCTGACCGCGCCGAACGGTCCCTCCCAGGAGCGGGTCATCCGCCAGGCCCTCGCCAACGCCGGGCTGTCTCCGGCCGACGTCGACGCGGTCGAGGGCCACGGCACGGGCACCAAGCTGGGTGACCCGATCGAGGCGCACGCCCTGCTGGCGACGTACGGGCGTGAGCGTGCCGGCGACCCGCTGTGGCTCGGCTCCATCAAGTCGAACATCGGTCACACGTCGACGGCCGCCGGTGTCGCGGGTGTGATCAAGATGGTGATGGCGATGCGGCACGGGATGCTGCCGCCGACCCTGCACGTGGACGAGCCGTCCCCGCACGTGGACTGGGAGTCGGGCGAGGTCCGGCTGCTGACCGAGGCCCGTGAATGGCAGGTCGAGGGTCGTCCGCGTCGTGCGGGTGTGTCGTCGTTCGGTGTCAGTGGTACGAACGCGCACATCATCGTGGAGGAGGCTCCGGCAGAGGAGCCGGTGGCGGTCGAGCCTGTCGTGTCCGCGGGCCCGGTGCCGGTGGTGCTGTCCGCGCGGACGGACGCGGCGCTGCGGGCGCAGGCGGAGCGGCTGCGGGAGCGGGTGGCCTCCGATGCGGACGCGTCGGTCGCGGACATCGGCTTCTCGGCAGCGACGACCCGGGCGCTGCTGGAGCGGCGCGCCGTGGTGGTCGCCGGGGACCGCGACGAGCTGCTCGCGCGGCTGGGTGAACTGACGACCGGGGACTCGGCCGTCGAGGGCAAGTCGGCGTTCCTGTTCACGGGGCAGGGGTCTCAGCGGGCCGGTATGGGCCTGGAGCTGGCCGAGGCGTTCCCCGTCTTCGACCAGGCGCTCACCGAGGTGTGTGCGGAGGTTGATCCGCGGCTGGGTCGCTCGCTGCGGGAGTTGCTGGCGGCTGATGGTGATGTGCTGAACTCGACGGAGTTCACGCAGGTGGCGTTGTTCGCGGTCGAGGTGGCGCTGTTCCGTCTGGCGGAGTCGCTGGGGGTTCGTGCGGACTTCCTGATCGGGCATTCGGTCGGTGAGATCGCTGCCGCGCATGTGGCGGGTGTGCTGTCGCTGGCGGATGCGGCCGAACTGGTGGTGGCGCGTGGCCGGTTGATGGGTGCGCTGCCCGCCGGTGGTGCGATGGTCGCCGTCCAGGCTGCTGAGGCTGAGGTCGCGGAGTCCCTGGCCGGTTTCGAGGGCCGTCTGGAGATCGCGGCCGTCAATGGGCCGCTCGCGGTCGTCGTATCCGGTGACGAGGACGCGGTGGAGGAGTGGCTGCCGCGCTGGGAGGGGCGTAAGACGTCTCGCCTGCGGGTGTCGCATGCGTTCCACTCGCCGCGTGTGGAGCCGATGCTGGCGGAGTTCCGCGCGGTCGCCGAGCGGCTTGAGTACGCGGAGCCGCGTATCCCGGTCGTCTCCAACGTGTCCGGCGAGCCCATCACCGCCTTCGACGCGGAGTACTGGGTACGCCATGTCCGTCAGGCGGTGCGTTTCGCCGACGGGGTGCGCACGCTGTGGGAGCTGGGCGTCCGGCGGTTCCTGGAGCTGGGCCCGGATGCTGTGCTGAGCGCGATGGCGCGGCAGTGCGTCGAGGACGACACCGAGGCCGCGTTCGTGCCCGCCCTGCGGGCCAAGCGCGGTGAGCGGGAGACGTTCGCCGGCTTCCTCGGCCGCGCCCACACCGCGGGCGTCGGCGTCGACTGGGAGGCGTACTACGCCGGGACCGGCGCGCGGCGCGTCGAGCTGCCCACCTACGCCTTCCAGCGCGAGCGGTTCTGGCTGACCCCGGGCACCGCCACGGGTGATGTCTCGGCCGCCGGGCTCATCGCCGTCGAGCACCCCGTGCTGGCCGGCCGGGCGCTCATCGGGGACCGCGACGAGTGGCTGTTCACCGGCCGGATCTCCACGACGCACCAGCCGTGGACGCGGGACCACGTCGTCGTCGGCACGGTCGTCGTACCCGGCGTGGCGCTGGTCGAGATGAGCCTCACCGCCGGCCGCGAGGTCGGCTGCCCCGTGCTCGACGAGCTGGTCATCGAGGCGCCGCTGGCGCTGGACGACACCGCGGCGCGGCAGGTGCAGATCCTCGTCGGTCACGCCGACGAGGACGGGCGCCGGGAGTTCGTCATCTTCTCGCGGCCCGAGGACGGTGACGCGGACGAGCGGTCCGAGGCGACCTGCCACGGCCGCGGCTGGCTGGGATCGGAGGCCAAGGCCCTCCCCGAGTGGGACGCCGCATGGCCGCCGCAGGACGCCGAGCCGCTCTCGGCCGAGGCGCTCTACACGCGCATGGCCGACATCGGTTACGACTACGGCGCCCTGTTCCAGGGCGTGGTGGAGGCGTGGCAGGCCGAGGACGGCGTCTACGTCGAGCTGGCCCTGCCGGACGACGCCGACGCGGGTGCCTTCGGCATCCACCCGGGACTCTTCGACTCCGCGGTGCAGAGCTCGCTGTTCGGTGAGAAGCCGGACGACACGCTGGTCATGCCGTTCTCGTGGAACGGCGTCCGGATCGGCCGGACCGGTGTGTCGCGGGCCCGTGCCCGGCTCACGCCGGCGGGCGAGGCCGCCTTCCGCATCGACATCGTCGACGAGTACGACGAGCCGGTGCTCAGCATGGACAAACTGGTCTTCCGCCCGGTCGACCGGGCCCAGCTGAAGCGTGCCGCCGAGACGCAAGGTTCCCTGTACCGGCTGGACTGGATCCCGGTCACGGTCGATACGGGCCGGTCCGCCGGCGTGGCGGTGCTCGGTGGGCTCCCCGCCGAGGGCGAGCGGTACGAGGACCTGACCGCGCTGGAGCAGGCCGTGGCGGACGGCGCCCAGGCGCCCGAGCTGGTGCTCGCGGCCGTCGAGGCCCCGGGGGCCACCGCTGCCGCCGTCGAGGCGCTCGCCCTGGTGCGGCGGTGGCTGGCCACCGAGCGGCTGGGCGGGGCGAAGCTGGCGGTGGTGACCCGGTGCGCGGTCGCCGTCGACGGTGAGGCTCCCGACGCCGCGCAGGCCGCCGTCTGGGGTCTGCTGCGCAGTGCGCAGTCCGAGCACCCCGGCCGGTTCCTGCTGGTCGACCTCGACACCGATGCCGTGGCCGAGGGGCTGCAGTGGGGCGGCCTGCCGGACCTGGACGAGCCGCAGGTGGCGGTGCGCGGTGGTCGCGTGCTGGCGCCGCGGCTGTCCCGGGCGTCGGCCGGTGCGGCGGTGACGTCGTTCGACCCCGAGGGCAC
>NZ_JBITEO010000049.1:0-8259 GCF_044455245.1 Streptomyces sp. NPDC051310 | reverse complement strand
CCGTCACCGGCGGGTTCATCGACACCACCACGATGGACGCCGGGTACTGGTACCGGAACCTGCGCGGACAGGTCGGCTTCGAACCCGCCATCCGCACGCTCATCGACAAGGGCATGGGCTGCTTCGTCGAGGTGTCGCCGCACCCCGTGCTGACCATGGCGGTCGAGGACACCGTCGAGGCACAGGACGCCGCCGGCCGGGTCGCCGTCGTCGGCTCCCTGCGCCGCGACGAGGGCGGACTGCCCCGCTTCCTCCTCTCCCTCGGCCAGGCGCACACCATCGGCGTGAAGGTCGACTGGCAGGCGGTGTACGCGGGCACGGGCGCCCAGCGCGTCGACCTGCCCACCTACGCCTTCCAGCGCGAGACGTACTGGCTGACGCCGTCGGCGCAGGGCGGTGACGTCGCCGCGGCCGGCCTCGACCGCATGCGGCACCCCGTCCTCGCGGCGGCCGTGGAGGTCGCCGACCGCGACGAGTGGGTGTTCTCCGGCCGCCTCTCCACAGAGTCGCAGCCGTGGGTGCGCGACCACGTCGTCCTGGGCACGGTGATCGTGCCGGGCGCCGCACTCGTCGAACTCGTCCTCGCCGCGGCCCGCCACCTCGGCTGCGAACTCCTCGACGAACTCGTCTTCGAATCCCCGCTGACCCTCGACGAAGGCACCGCCCGCCACCTCCGCGTCACCGTCGGCCGGCCGGGCGAGGACGGCCGGCGCGAAGTCGCCCTCCACTCCCTGGCCGAGACCGGCACCGGACCGGACGGCGAACGCCGGGTCGTCCGGCACGCACGCGGCTGGATCGCCCCCGAAGCCGCACCCGCGACGCCCTTCCCCGCCTCCTGGCCGCCGGTCGCGGCCGTCGAGTCCTCCGCCGACGCCCTCTACGAGCGCCTGGCCGACATCGGGCTCGACTACGGCCCCCTCTTCCAGGGCGTGCAGGCCGTGTGGCGCAGCGGCACCGACGTGTACGCCGAGGTCGCCCTCCCGGATGACACCGCCCTCGACGGCTACGCCATCCACCCGGCGCTGTTCGACGCCGCGCTGCACGCCGGCATGGTGGACAAGGACCCGGCGTCCGCCCCGGACCTGCCGTTCTCCTGGTCCGGCGTACGGTGCGGAAACACCGCGCCCTCCCGGGTGCGCGTACGCATCGGCAACGCCGGCGAGTCCGCCTTCCGCGTCGACATCGCCGACGAGAACGGCCACATGGTCGTCGCCGTCGACAGCCTCGCCGTGCGCCCCGTCGACCCGGCGCAGCTGGGCCGCGCCCAGGGCGAGCAGAACACCCTGTTCCAGCTGGAGTGGGCGCCCGTCACGGGAACGTCGTCCCAGGCCCGCGTCGTGGTCCTCGGTGACCTCGACGCACCCGGTGAGCGCTACGCCGACCTGCCCGCCCTCGAAGCCGCGCTCGCCGACGGCGCCGCCGGCGCGGACGTGGTCCTCGCCGAGATCGAGACCCCGGCCGGGGACGATCCCGTCGACGCCGCACACGCGGTGGCCGAGCGCACCGTCGCCCTGGCCCAGCGGTGGCTGGCCAGCGAGTGGCTCGGCGAGGCGACCCTGGTGGCGGTGACCCGGCACGCCGTCGCCGTCGGCGCCGAGTCCGTGGACCTCGCCCAGGCCCCCGCGTGGGGTCTGCTGCGCAGCGCGCAGACCGAGCACCCCGGCCGTTTCGTCCTGGTCGACACGGACGGCGGCGCCCAGCCCGACTGGAGCTCCCTGACCGGGCTGGACGAGCCGCAGCTGGCCGTGCGCGGCGGCGCGCTGCTCGCACCCCGCCTGGGACGGCCGGCCGCCGGCCCGTCCGGTGAGTCGTGGCGGCTGGCCAGCACGGAGAAGGGCTCCCTGGAGAACCTCGCGATCGTGCCCTCCGACGGCACCCGCCCGCTCGGCGTCGGCGAGGTCCGCGTCTCCGTCCGCGCCGCCGGCCTCAACTTCCGCGACGTGCTCATCGCCCTCGGCATGTACCCGGGCGAGGCACCCCTCGGCAGCGAGGCCGCCGGCGTCGTCCTGGAGGTCGGCTCCGCGGTGACCGACCTCCGGCCCGGCGACCGCGTGTTCGGTCTGGTGATGGACGCCTTCGGCCCCGTCGCCGTCGCCGACCGCAAGACCGTCGCCCGCATGCCGGAGCACCTCACCTTCGCCGAGGCGGCCGCCATCCCCGTCGTCTACCTGACCGCGTACTACGGCCTGGTCGACCTCGCCGACCTGCGCAAGGGCGAGAAGCTGCTGGTGCACGCCGCCGCCGGAGGCGTCGGCATGGCCGCCGTACAACTCGCCCACCACTGGGGCGCCGAGGTCTTCGCCACCGCCAGCCCCGCCAAGTGGGACGCCGTACGCGCCCTCGGGGTGCCCGCGGAGCGCATCGCCTCCTCCCGCGACCTCGGCTTCCGCGACGCCCTCCGCGCCGCCACCGGCGGTGCCGGCGTGGACGTGGTGCTCAATTCCCTCGCGGGCGAGTTCGTCGACGCGAGCCTGGAACTGCTGCCCGAGGGCGGCCGCTTCATCGAGATGGGCAAAACCGACATCCGTGACCCCGAGGCCGTCGCCCACCGCACCGCGGGCGTGCGCTACCGCTCGTACGACCTGATGGAGGCGGGACCCGACCGCATCCAGCAGATGCTGGTCGAGATCGCCGAGCTGTTCGCCCACGGCAGTCTGACGCCCTCGCCGATCCGCGCCTGGGACGTACGCCGCGGACAGGAGGCGTTCCGCTACCTGCGCGAGGGCCGCAACGTCGGCAAGGTCGTCCTCACCGTGCCGGCGCCCCTCGACCCCGAGGGGACCGTCCTCGTCACCGGCGGAACCGGCGGCCTGGGCGCCCTGTTCGCCCGGCACCTCGTCACCCGGCACGGCGCACGCCACCTGTTGCTGGTCAGCCGGCGCGGCCCGGCCGCCGACGGCGCCGCCGAACTGGTCACCGAACTCGCCGCCCTCGGCGCGCAGGCACGCGTCGCCGCCTGCGACGTGTCCGACCGTGACCAGCTCGCCCGCCTCCTCGACACCCTCGACCGCCCGCTCACCGCGGTGATCCACACCGCCGGCGTGCTGGCCGACGGCGTCATCGAGTCGCTCAGCCCCGCGCAGATCGACCACGTCATGCGACCCAAGCTGGACGCCGCGTGGCACCTGCACGAGCTGACCTCCCGCATGGACCTGTCGGCGTTCGTCCTGTTCTCCTCCGCCGCCGGACTCCTCGGCAACGCGGGCCAGGCCAACTACGCCGCCGCCAACGCCGCCGTCGACGCGCTCGCCGCACTGCGGCAGGCAGCCGGCCTGCCCACCCTCTCCCTGGCGTGGGGCCTGTGGTCCGACTCCACCGGCATGACCGGCGAGATGGACGAGACCGACCTCGCCCGCATGGAGCGCACCGGCATCGGCGCGATCTCCCAGGACCTCGGCCTGGAACTGTTCGACCAGGCCCTCGGCTCGGAGGCCGCGCTGCTCGCCCCCGTCCGCCTGGACCTCGGCGCGCTGCGCACCCAGGCCCGGTCCGGCATGCTGCCCGCCCTGCTGCGCGGTCTCGTACGAGCCCCCGCGCGCCGCGCCGACAACGACCGGTCGCTGGAGCGGCGGCTCGCCGGAGTGCCCGAGGCCGACCGCGAGCAGGTCGTCCTCGACCTCGTCCGCACCCAGGTCGCCTCCGTGCTCGGCCACGCGTCCGCCGCCGCCATCGACCCCGAGCGCGCCTTCAAGGAGCTCGGCTTCGACTCCCTCGCCGCGGTCGAGCTGCGCAACCGGCTCAGCCAGGTGGCCGGCATACGCCTGCCCGCGACACTCGTCTTCGACCACCCCACCCCCCTCGAAACCGCGCGGCTGATCCTCGCCGAGGTCGGCGGAGCCGGGTCCGGACCGCGGCCCTCGCCGCTCGACGAGGAGCTGCAGCGGCTGGAGGCACTCCTGATCGCCGTGTCCGGCCACAAGCAGCAGCTCGCCGGCGCCGAGCCGCGCCTGCGCTCGCTCAGCAACCGGCTGCGGACCCTGCTGAGCCAGACGAACACCGACCACGACGACGACCCCGGCGACGACCTCGACGACGACCTCGACTTCGTCTCCGACAGCGAGATGTTCGACCTGATCGACAAGGAGCTCGGATCCGCATGACCGGGATGACGGACGACAGCCGGAGTGGATCCATGAGCGACGAGCAGAAACTCCGCACCTACCTGCGCCGCGTGACCGCCGAACTCCGCACCGCCAACCGGCGGGTGCACGAGCTGGAGCAGCGCGACGTCGAGCCGATCGCGATCGTCGGCATGAGCTGCCGCTTCCCCGGCGGGGTCACCTCGCCGGAGGAGCTGTGGGAGCTGGTGGCGTCCGGTCGGGACGCGATGGGCCCGTTCCCGACCGACCGCGGCTGGGACCTGGACGGACTCTACGACCCGGACCCCGAGCGGCCGGGCAGCGCCTACGCCCGGGAAGGCGGGTTCGTCGACACCGTCACCACGTTCGACGCCGACTTCTTCGGGATCAGCCCGCGCGAGGCGCTGGCCATGGACCCCACCCAGCGGCTGACGCTGGAGACCGCCTGGGAGGCGTTCGAGGACGCGGGCATCGACCCGACGACGCTGCGGGGCAGCGACACCGGCGTGTTCGCCGGCACGGTCTCCTCCGACTACGGCCCGTCGACGCTGCCCGAACTGGAAGGGTTCCGGGTGACCGGCACCCAGAGCAGCGTCATGTCCGGCCGCGTCGCCTACAGCCTCGGCCTGGAAGGCCCCGCGGTCTCGATCGACACCGCCTGCTCCGCCTCCCTCGTGGCCCTGCACCTCGCGGCGAACGCGCTCCGCGCCGGCGAGTGCTCGCTGGCGCTCGCCGGCGGCGTCACGGTCCTGGCCGGACCTTTCCTCTTCGTCGAGTTCAGCCGTCAGCGCGGCCTGGCCAGCGACGGCCGCTGCAAGCCGTACGCGGCCTCGGCGGACGGCACCGGCTTCTCCGACGGCGTCGGCCTGGTGGTGCTGGAGCGGCTGTCCGACGCCAAGCGCAACGGGCGGAACATCCTCGGCCTGATCCGCGGCAGCGCGGTCAACCAGGACGGCGCGAGCAACGGTCTGACCGCGCCGAACGGTCCCTCCCAGGAGCGGGTCATCCGGCAGGCGTTGGCTTCGGCCGGCCTGTCCCCGGTCGAGATCGACGCGGTCGAGGGCCACGGCACGGGCACCAAGCTGGGTGACCCGATCGAGGCGCACGCCCTGCTGGCGACGTACGGGCGTGAGCGTGCCGGTGACCCGCTGTGGCTCGGCTCGATCAAGTCGAACATCGGTCACACCTCGGCCGCGGCGGGTGTCGCGGGTGTGATCAAGATGGTGATGGCGATGCGGCACGGCGTGCTGCCGCCCACGCTGCACGTGGACGAGCCCTCCCCGCACATCGACTGGCACTCCGGACGCGTCGAGCTGCTGACCGAGGCCCGTGAATGGCAGGTCGAGGGTCGTCCGCGCCGTGCGGGTGTCTCGTCGTTCGGCGTGAGCGGGACCAACGCGCACCTGATCCTCGAGGAGGCTCCCGCCGAGGAGCCCTCCGAGGACGCTCCCGCCGAGGAGGTCCGGCGACCGGCCGGTGCGCTTCCGGTGGTGCTGTCGGCGCGCAATGACGCGGCGCTGCGGGCGCAGGCTGAGCGGCTGCGGTCGCACCTGCTGTCGCGGCCGGAGTTGTCCGTGGTCGACACGGCGTACTCGCTGGTGACCTCGCGCGCGCTGCTGGAGCGGCGGGCCGTGGTGGTCGCCGGGGACCGGGACGAGCTGCTGGCGCGGCTGGCCGACGTGGTGGGTGAGTCCGCTGTTGCGGGCAAGTCGGCGTTCCTGTTCACGGGGCAGGGGTCTCAGCGGGCCGGTATGGGCCTGGAGCTGGCCGAGGCGTTCCCGGTGTTCGAGCGGGCGCTGGCGGAGGTGTGTGCGGAGGTTGATCCGCGGCTGGGTCGCTCGCTGCGGGAGTTGCTGGCGGCTGATGGTGATGTGCTGAACTCGACGGAGTTCACGCAGGTGGCGTTGTTCGCGGTCGAGGTGGCGCTGTTCCGTCTGGCGGAGTCGCTGGGGGTTCGTGCGGACTTCCTGATCGGGCATTCGGTCGGTGAGATCGCTGCCGCGCATGTGGCGGGTGTGCTGTCGCTGGCGGATGCGGCCGAACTGGTGGTGGCACGTGGCCGGTTGATGGGTGCGCTGCCCGCCGGTGGTGCGATGGTCGCCGTCCAGGCCGACGAGGCTGAGGTCGCGGAGTCCCTGGCCGGTTTCGAGGGCCGTCTGGAGATCGCGGCCGTCAATGGGCCGCTCGCGGTCGTCGTATCCGGTGACGAGGACGCGGTGGAGGAGTGGCTGCCGCGCTGGGAGGGGCGTAAGACGTCTCGCCTGCGGGTGTCGCATGCGTTCCACTCGCCGCGTATGGAGCCGATGCTGGCGGAGTTCCGCGCGGTCGCCGAGCGGCTTGAGTACGCGGAGCCGCGTATCCCGGTCGTGTCGAACGTGTCCGGCGAGCTGGTGACGGCCTTCGACGCGGAGTACTGGGTACGCCATGTCCGTCAGGCGGTGCGTTTCGCCGACGGTGTGCGCACGCTGTGGGAGCTGGGTGTTCGGCGGTTCCTGGAGCTGGGCCCGGATGCTGTGCTGAGCGCGATGGCGCGCCAGTGCGTGGAGGACTCCGAGGCGGCGTTCGTGCCCGCCCTGCGGGCCAAGCGCGGTGAGCGGGAGACGTTCGCCGCCTTCCTCGGCCGGGCGCACACGGCCGGCGTCGGTGTGGACTGGGACGCGGTGTTCGCCGGGACGGGCGCGCGGCGCGTGGAGCTGCCCACGTACGCCTTCCAGCGCGAGCGGTTCTGGCTGACCCCGGGCACCGCCACGGGTGATGTCTCGGCCGCCGGGCTCGTCGGCGTCGAGCACCCTCTCCTGGCCGCGGCCGTGCAGGTCGGCGACCGGGACGAATGGGTGTTCACCGGTCGCCTCTCCACCGAGAGCCAGCCCTGGGTCACGGAGCACCTGCTGCTCGGCACCATGGTGGTGCCCGGCACGGGTCTGGTCGAGCTCGCCCTGGCCGCCGGCCACCGTGCGGGTGCGCCGGTGCTGGACGAGCTGGTGCTCGAATCGCCGTTGCTCGTCCAGGACGGCATCACCCGGCACCTCCAGATCACCGTCGGGGCGTCCGCCGCGGACGGCCGCCGTGAGGTGGCCATCTATTCGCGGCCGGAGGACGCCACCGGAGAGGCCGGGACCACCTGCCATGCCCGGGGCACCCTCGGCCCCCTCGGCACCGGGAGCGCGCCTGCTCCGGCCTGGCCGGAGCAGTGGCCCCCCCAGGGCGCCGAACCGATGCCCGTCGACGAGCTCTACAGCCGTCTCGCTGACCTCGGGTACGACTACGGGCCCCTGTTCCACGGCGTCGAGGCCGTGTGGCGCGACGGTGACGAGACCTACGCGGAAGTGACCCTCCCCGAAGGGCACGACGGCTTCGGTATCCACCCCGCCCTCTTCGACTCCGCCCTGCAGAGCGGTGTCATCCTGCTGACCGGGAGCGACGCCGCCGCGCACCTCATGCCGTTCAGCTGGAGCGGTGTGCGGCTCGACAGCCCCGGCGCCTCGCGGCTCCGGGTCCGCTCCACCATGACCGGCGACACATCGCTGCGGCTGGACGCCGTCGACGAGAACGGCGCCCCGGTGGTGTCCGTCCGTTCCCTCGTCGTGCGCCCGGTGGAGCAGGAACGCATCGACGGTGCGCGCGGCGACGCGCGGCAGTCGCTGTACTCGGTGGACTGGACGCGCATCGAGACCGGGCCCGCCGCCGGTGCCCCGGACGTCGTCCGGATCGGCGAAGGCGGTACGTACCCGGACCTGGACGCCCTGGAGCGGGCGCTCGCCGAGGGCGCGCCCGCGCCGCGCGCGGTGCTCGCCGCCGTACCCACCACCGGTGAGGACACCCCCGCCTCGGCGCGCGCCACCGCCGCCCGGGCCCTTGTCCTGGTGCAGCGGTGGCTGGCGGGCGAATGGCCGGGCGGTGCCCGGCTGGTGGTGGTGACCCGTGGCGCCGTCGCCGTCGACGGCGAGGCGTGCGATGTCGCGCAGGCAGCGGTGTGGGGCCTGGTGCGCAGCGCGCAGACGGAGCATCCGGACCGGTTCGTCCTCGTGGACCTCGGTCCCGACGGTGATGAGCCGGACTGGGGCGCGGTGCTGGGTGCCGATGAACCGCAGGTGGCGGTGCGCGGTGGTCGCGTGCTGGCGCCGCGGCTGTCCCGGGCGTCGGCCGGTGCGGCGGTGACGTCGTTCGACCCCGAGGGCAC
>NZ_JBITEO010000048.1:0-10672 GCF_044455245.1 Streptomyces sp. NPDC051310 | reverse complement strand
CGACGCCGCGCATCCGACAACCGCTCCACCGCGAGCATCCCCACACCCTCGGCCCAGCCCGTCCCATCAGCCGCATCCGAGAACGCCTTGCACCGACCATCAACCGCCAGCCCCCGCTGCCGCGAGAACTCCACGAACACATCCGGTGAGGCCATGACCGTCACGCCGCCGGCCAGGGCCAGATCGCACTCGCCCTGCCGCAACGCCTGCACCGCCAGGTGCAACGCCACCAGCGACGACGAACACGCCGTGTCCACCGACACCGCAGGACCCTCAAGCCCCAGCACATACGAGATCCGACCCGACGCCACGCTTCCGGACGTCCCGGTGCCGAAGTAGCCGCCCATGTCGTCCGCAGCGGTCGTCTGCCCGCTGCCGTAGTCGTGGTACATCACTCCCGCGTACACGCCGGTGCGGCTGCCACGCAGGGTGTGCGGATCGATGCCCGCCCGCTCCAGCGCCTCCCACGACGTCTCCAGCAACAACCGCTGCTGCGGATCCATCGCCACCGCCTCACGCGGCGACACCCCGAAGAACCCCGCATCGAACTCCCCCGCCCCATGCAGGAAACCCCCCTCCCGCACATACGACGTCCCCACCGCATCCGGATCCGGGTCGTACAACCCCTCGACATCCCACCCACGATCCACCGGGAACCCCGACACCGCATCCGTCCCCGCAACCACCAGATCCCACAGATCCTCCGCAGAACCCACCCCACCCGGAAAACGACACGCCATCCCCACGATCGCGATCGGCTCGTGGGCACGCTCCTCGACCCGGCGCAGCTTCTCCTGGGTCTCGTGGAGCTCCACCATGGCGCGGCGGAGGTAGTCGCGGAGCTTCGCCTCGGTGGTGGTGGAACCGTTCGCGGCGTCGGAGTCGTTCGTGGACACAGTTCTCCTGAGAAGGTGTCGTAGTGCGGTCGTCGCCTCAGGGCGCGTGCATCGGCCGGGTGGTCACTGCCGGAATCCGTTGTCGAGCAAGTCGAACAGCTCGTCGTCGGACGCCGTTCGCAGGCGATTCCCCACCGCCTCACCCGGATCGACGGGTTCGACGGATTCGGTGGACTCGACGGCTGCGGCGCCGCCATGACCGCCGGGAGTGTCGGGACCATCGGGAGCGTCGGTGGCCGGTCGTCGCCCCGGCCCGGTGAGTGCCGCGAGCAGTGCTTCGAGTCGTCGGGTGATACGCCCCCGCAGCACGTCGTCGCCGACGGATGCCGCGAGTGCGTCGTCGAGTTGGTCCTGGAGCCGGTCGAGGGTGCTGAGTACGGCTGTCCCGGGGCCGGGCAGCTCCCGGTCGAGGAACGCCGCGAGGGCCTGCGGCGTCGGATGGTCGAAGACCATCGTGGCCGGGAGGCGCAATCCGGTGGCTGCGGCCAGTCGGTTGCGCAGTTCCACCGCCGTGAGCGAGTCGATGCCCAGCTCCCGGAAGCTGCGGTCACGCGTGATGGCCGTGGAGTCGTCGTGTCCGAGCACGGCCGCGACGTCCGCACGGATCGCCTCGTCGAGTACGGCCGCCCGTTCGGCGCGGGATGCGCCGGTGAGGCGTTCGGCGAGCGTGGCCGCGTCCCGCCGGTCGGAGCCGGGCGCGTTCGTCGCGGCCGTGACGGACGCGGAGGAGGGAGCAGAGGCAGAGGCGGTAGCAGATGCGGCGAGGGAGCGCAGCACCTCGGGAATCCGCCCGGGGTCGTCGTGGTCGCGCAGGGCGGCCGGGTCGACCCGTATCGGCAGGAGCACCGCCGCGTCCACCGGCCCGCCGACCGCGGCGTCCAGTGCGGCGAGGCCCTCGGCGCGGTGGAGGGGGACGATCCCGGTGCGCCGCAGGCGGGCTGCGTCCACGTCGGTGAGGGTGCCGGCCATGCCGCTGTCCCAGGGCCCCCAGGCGAGGGACACGGCCGGCAGGCCCTCGGCCCGGCGGCATACGGCGAGCGCGTCGAGGTAGGCGTTGGCCGCGGCGTAGGCGGACTGGCCGGCGCTGCCCAGGGTCGCGGCGGCGGAGGAGTAGAACACGAAGACGGACAGGGGCAGGTCCCTGGTCAGTTCGTGGAGGTTCCAGGCGGCATCGGCCTTGGGGCGCAGTACACCGTCCAGGCGCTCGGGGTTCTGCCCGGTGACGATGCCGTCGTCCAGGACTCCGGCGGTGTGGAGGACGGCGGTCAGCGGCCGGTCGGCGGGGATGCCGTCGAGCGCGGCGCGCAGGGCCTCGCGGTCGGCCGCGTCGCACGCCACCACGTCGGCACGGGTGCCGAGCGCGGCCAGTTCGTCGACGAGTTCGTCCACGCCGGGCGCCGCCGGTCCGCGCCTGCTGAGCAGCAGCAGGTGGCGTACGCCGTGGACGGCCGCGAGGTGCTTCGCCGCCATGGCACCCAGGCTTCCCGTGCCGCCGGTGATGAGGACAGTGCCCTCTGCGGTCGGCCAGACCGGTGCGGCGGTGCCGGAGGCGGCACGGTCCACATCGGCGCGGACGAGCTCCGCACGGGCCGGCTCGGCGCGGTCGGAGTCGATGCGGACCAGTGCGGGCCGCAGCAGGACCCCGTCGCGGACGGCCAGCCGACCACCGAGAGCGGCGGCCTCGGCCAGGGCGTGCCGGGAGGCGGGGGTGCCGTCGGTGTCGACGAGGGCAAGACGGCCCGGGTGTTCCGCCAGTGCGGAGCCGAGCAGCCCCCAGACTGCCGCGGCCGCCGGATCGATGCTGCCGTCCCCCGTGTCCACGGCACGGCGGGTGACGAAGGTGAGGCGCTCGGCGCCGAGGCGTGCGGCGTCATGGTCCGCGTCCTCGCGGTGCGCGTCCTCGCGGTGCGCGTCATCGCGGTGCGCGTCCTCGCGGTGCGCGTCCTCGCGGTGCGCGTCCTCGCGGTGCGCGTGGTCCTGGTAGGCGTGGTCCTGGTAGGCGTGGTCCTGGGGCGCCTCGTCCTGGTACGCCTCGCCGACCCATCGCTGGACGAGGGTGAGGGCCCGCCTGACCGTGGCGCGTGCCGCGTCCGGGTCGGGGCCCGGTGCGCCGCCGAGGTCCACGAGGAGCGGCAGCCGGTCCCGGCGGCTCTCCTCGACCGCCTTGGCGAAGAGCTCCTCGTCGGTGGCGTCGGCCCAGCGCACGCGCATGCCCTCGCGTCCGGGCGTGGCCACGGCCGGGGCGGGCCGACCCGGGAGGGCGGTCCAGTGCAGCCGGTGCAGCGGCAGGTGCGCGGCTCCCGCGGCGGCGAGGCCGTCGGTGTCGGGGCGGCGCAGGGCGAGCGCGTCCACCGTGAGGACGAGGCGGCCGGCGGTGTCGACGGCCGTGATCGCGACCGTACCGGTTCCTGCGGCGCCGGACGCGGGAGTGATACGTACGCGCAGGGCATCGGCGCTCGGGCCGTGCAGGCGCGCGCCGGTCCAGGTGAAGGGCACGAGCCCGTGCTCCAGGCCGAGGCCCGGCGCGGCGGCGTGGAGCGCGGCGTCCAGGAGCGCGGGGTGGGCGGTGTAGCGGCCGGCTTCGTCGGCGTACGCGTCGGGCAGGCGGACGTCGGCGAAGACCTCGGTGCCACGCCGCCACGCGGCGGACAGGCCGCGGAAGGCGGGCCCGTAGCCGATGCCGGCGGCGGCGAAGCGCTCGTACTCGGACGTGAGGTCGAGGGGCTGGGCGTTCTCCGGAGGCCAGGTGGTGTCGAACGGCGGCCGGTCGGCGGGCGGTTCGTCCGTGCCGGTGAGGGTGCCGGAGGCGTGGCGTATCCAGCGGCCGTCCCCCGGTGCCTCGGAAGCGTCCGAATGGATCTGCAGGCTGCGCTCGCCGTGCCCGTCCGGCGCTCCGAGCGTGACGCGCAGGCGTACCGCCGCGTGCTGCGGCAGCACCAGCGGTGTCTCCAGGGTGAGTTCGGAGACGGTGCCGCGGGCTGGGTGGGCGGCCGCCGTGACCGCGGCCGCGGAGGCGGAGGCGGCGTGCGGGGCGTCGGCGACGTACTGGGCGAGCTCCAGCAGAGCGGTTCCCGGTACGACCACCTGGCCGCGCACCGTGTGTTCGGCCAGCCATGGGTGGCTGCGGGTGGACAGGCGGCCGGTCCACACCGTGCCCTGTCCGTCGGGAAGTACCACGGCGGCGGACAGCAGGGGGTGCGGGCTGTCGTCCAGCCCCATCGCCTTCGGAGCGAACGCCGCCGGGGCGTCGAGCCAGTAGCGCTTGCGCTGGAAGGGGTAGGTGGGCAGACCGGCTGCCAACCGGGTGGCGGCGCCGTCGGGGCGGTCCGGCGGGGCCGCCGGCGTGACGGGCACGCCATGGGCATACATCTCGGCCACCGCGCGTGTCAGGGCGTCCGTCTCGCCGTGGCCCCGGCGCAGCACCGGCACGGTGAGCGGCGCGCTCGCCGCGTCCTGAGTGGTGGGGTGCACGGTGTCGTCATCGAGGCAGGAGCGGGCCATGGCGGTGAGCACCGCATCGGGCCCCACCTCCAGGAAGGTGTCGATGCCGTCGGCACGCAGGCCGCGCATGCCATCGAGGAACCGCACCGGCTCGCGCACATGGCGGACCCAGTGGTCCGGGGTGCACGGATCAGCGGCAGCGCCGTTCTCCATGGTCAGGTTCGACATGACAGGAAGCGTCGGTCGCCGGTAGCGCAGTGCGCGAGCAACTCGTTCGAACTGTGTCAGCATGCCGTCCATGCGGGGCGAGTGGAAGGCGTGGCTGACGGTGAGCCGCTTGGTCTCCCTGCCGCGTGATCGCCACAGGTCGACCAGGTCCAGTACGGCTTGTTCGTCGCCCGAGACCACGACGGAGGAGGGGCCGTTGACGGCGGCGAGGGCGATTTCCGTCTCCCGGCCCGCCAGGTACGGTGCCATCTCGGCCTCGCTCGCCGCGACGGCGGCCATCGCGCCTCCGTGCGGCAGTTCCTGCATGAGGCGGCCGCGTGCGGTGACCAGGGCGCAGGCGTCGGCGAGGTCGAGGATTCCGGCGACGTGGGCGGCGGCGATCTCGCCGACGGAGTGGCCCATGACGGCGTCCGGGCGCATGCCCCATTCCTCGGTCAGCAGGCGGAAGAGGGCCACCTCCAGGGCGAAGAGCGCGGGCTGGGTGTATGCCGTACGGTCCAGCAGTCCGGCTTCCGTTCCGGTTCCTGCGCCGCTCCCGCTGCCGGCAACGGCCCCGGTTCCGGTTCCGGTTCCGGCGTTGCTCCCGCTTCCGGCCCGGGTGGGCTCGTGCTGGGTCTCGCCGAACATGACGGCACGCAGCGGCCGGTCGAGGTGCCGGTCCATCTCGGCGCAGACGGCGTCCAAGGCGCGCGTGAAGGCGGGGAACCGGTCGTAGAGCTCCCGCCCCGCGCCCGGACGCTGGCTGCCCTGGCCGGAGAAGAGAAAGGCAGTCCGGCGCTCCCCGGCCGCCTCTCCCGTGACGACCCGGACACCGGCGGCGGCCGGCCCCGGCTCCTGTCCGTCGGCGAGCGCCCGCAGTCCGCTCAGCAGGGCTTCGCGGTCCTCGCCGAGGACGACGGCCCGGTGGCGGAAGGCGGTGCGTCGGTGGGCCAGGGCGCTCGCCACGGCGGCCGGAGCGGCCTCCGAACCGCTGAGGTGCGAGTGCAGGCGGTCCGCCTGTTCCCGTAACGCGGCGCGGTTCCGGCCCGAGACCGTCCACATCACGGGGGCCTTGTCACGGGAGTCGGCGGGTTCGGCCGCGCCCGCGGCCGGCGCCTCGGCCGGCTCTGTGGCGGGCTTCACCCCGGGCTCCGCCGTGGGCTGGTCACCGGACTTCGCCCGGGGCTCGGCACCGGATTCCGCTCCGGCCTCCGCTTCGGGCCGCGCTTCGGGCTCCGGGGCGGCGGCGCTCTCCAGGATCACGTGCGCGTTGGTGCCGCTGGCCCCGAAGGACGACACGCCGGCGCGCAGCGGCTCGCCGTCGGGGCGGCGCGGCCAGGGCACCGGGCGGGTCAGCAGCTCCACCGCACCCGACGACCAGTCCACGTGCGACGACGGCGCGTCCACGTGCAGCGTGCGCGGCAGCACGCCGTGGCGCATGGCGAGCACCGTCTTGATCACGCCCGCGACACCGGCTGCCGCCTGTGTGTGGCCGATGTTGGACTTCAGCGAGCCGAGCCACAGGGGCCGGTCGGCGGGCCGGTCGCGGCCGTACGTGGCGAGGAGTGCCTGGGCCTCGATCGGGTCGCCGAGCCGGGTGCCGGTGCCGTGCGCCTCGACCGCGTCGATCTGGTCGGGTCCCAGACCTGCGTGGGCGAGCGCGGCCCGGACGACCCGCTGCTGTGCCAGGCCGTTCGGCGCGGTCAGGCCGTTGCCGGCACCGTCCTGGTTGACCGCCGAACCGCGGATGACGGCCAGGACGGGCCGACCCTCGCGGCGGGCGTCGGAGAGGCGCTGCAGCAGGACCATCCCGGCGCCCTCGCCGAAACCCGTGCCGTCGGCGGCGTCGGCGAACGCCTTGCACCGTCCGTCCGCGGCCAGTCCGCGCTGGCGGGAGAAGTCGATGAACATCGTCGGTGTCGACAGCACGGTCGCCCCGCCCGCGAGCGCGAGGTCGCACTCCCCCAGCCGCAGCGCCTGTACGGCCAGGTGCAGCGCGACCAGCGACGACGAGCAGGCGGTGTCGATCGTGACGGCGGGCCCGCGCAGACCGAGGGCGTACGAGACGCGGCCCGACGCGACGCTGCCCGCGCTGCCGTTGACGAGGTACCCCTCCAGATCGGCGGGTGTGGCGGAGGCCGGCTGGTGGAGCAGTCGGGCGCCGTAGTCGTCGTACATCACGCCCGCGTACACACCGGTACGGCTGTCCCGGACGGTCGTCGGGTCGATGCCGGCGCGTTCCAGGGCTTCCCATGACGTCTCCAGCAACAGCCGCTGCTGCGGGTCCATGGCCAGCGCCTCGCGCGGGGAGATGCCGAAGAACTCGGGGTCGAAGCCGGCGCAGTCGTCGAGGAAGCCTCCTTCGCGGGCGTAGCTGGTGCCCGTGGACGCGGGGTCCGGGTCGTAGAGCGCCGCCAGGTCCCAGCCGCGGTCCTCGGGCAGCCCGGACACGGCGTCCGTCCCCGTTTCGAGGAGCCGCCACAGGTCCTCGGGGGTCGTCACCCCGCCGGGGAGGCGGCAGCTCATCGAGACGATCGCGATCGGCTCGCGGGCGCCGTCCTCCAGTGCCTTGAGCCGCTCCCGCGTGCTGATCAGCTCGGCGGTGAGCCGCTTGAGGTACTCCCGGGCCTTGTCGTCCCGGGCCTTGTCGTTGCTCACAGTTGCTCCTCGATGAAGGCGAAGAGGTCGTCGTCGCTCGCGGAGTCGAGCCGTTCCTCGACGGCCGCCCGCGTGCCGGTGGGGTCTTCGCCGGACCCGGACCGACCGTTGGTGGCATCGGATGCCGCTCCGGTGGCGCCGACCGCCACGAGCGCGGCCTCCAGTTGCCTGCGGACCACAGCGCGCCTGCTGTCGCCCGCTTCCATGCCCGCCACGGCGGCCAGCAGTGCCTCCAGACTCGACAGGGCCGCGGCTGCGGCGTCCTCTCCCCCGCCGGCCAGGCCGAGGCCGAGTTGCGCGCCGATGTGCTCCGCGACGGCCCGCGGGGTCGGGTGGTCGAACACGACGGTCGCGGGGAACCGCAGTCCGGTGGCGGCGTTCAGCTGGTTGCGCAGCTCCACGGACATCAGCGAGTCGAAGCCCGCCTCGCGGAACGGACGCCCCGGCTCCACCGCGTCGGGGCCGGAGTACCCCAGGACCTTCGCCACTCGGGTCCTGACCAGCTTGAGCAGTTCACGTCCGCGGGCGGGTTCGTCGAGGGTCGCGAGCCGCTCGGCGAGTTCCCCCGGCGTGACGTCCGCCGAGGCACGGGCGTCCTCGGTGGCCGACGCCCCGTGCCGCGCTGCCGCGGCCCGGGCCGTCGCCGCCCGCTGCGCCGTGGCCGCCGGCACGAGGGTCCGCAGGAGTACGGGTACGGCTTCGGGACCGCTGACGGCACGCTCCCGGGCCAGGGCCGCCTGGTCCAGCCTCATCGGTACGAGGAGGGCGTGGTCCGACGCCAGAGCGAGGGCGCGGTCGAAGAGCGCGAGCCCTTGCTCGTTCGACATCGGAGCGATGCCCGAGCGCCTCATGCGCCGCAGGTCCCGCTCCGCCAGGTGACCCGTCATCCCGGTGGCCTCGCCCCACAGGCCCCAGGCGAGGGACAGCGCGGGCAGCCCCTGGGCGCGACGACGGTGCGCCAAAGCGTCGACGAACGTGTTCGCCGCGGCGTAATTGCCCTGTCCGGGCCGCCCGAGTAGCCCGGCGGCTCCGGAGAACAGCACGAACGCCGCCAGCCGCCGGTCCGCGGTGAGCTCGTGCAGATGGAGAGCGGCGTCGGCCTTGGCGCGCAGTACGGAGTCGATACGGCCCGGGTCGAGCGCCTCGATCGCGCCGTCGTCGAGGACACCGGCCGCGTGCACCACGCCGGTGAGCGGACGCGAGCCGGGGATGCCCGCGAGCACCGAGCGCAGCGCGTCGCGGTCCGCCGCGTCGCAGGCGACGAGCTCCGGTTCCGCGCCCTGCTCCCGCAGCTCCGCCATCAGCTCGTCCGCCCCGGGGGCCGCCGCGCCGCTGCGGCTCAGCAGCAGCAGGTGGCGTACGCCGTGGCGCTGCACCAGGTGCCGCGCGAACAAGCGGCCCAGCGTGCCGGTGGCACCGGTGACCACCACAGTGCCGTCACCGAGGCGGGGGGCGTGGCCCGCCGGGCCCGGGTCACCGGGGTCACGGACGGTTCCGGGGTCACGGACGGCACCGGGCTCACGGACGGCAGCGGGGCTGTCGGCGTCGTTGAAATCAGTCTGATCACCGGAAGCGCCGGGATCGCCGGTACCACCGGGATCACCGGCCGTCGGGCCTGCTGCGCTCAGGGTGCCGGAAGCAGGGGGGCCGCCGGGGGCGCCGGCCCGTGCCTGCGCACGTACCAGGGCCGGCGCGTACAACGTGCCCTCGCGGACCGCGAGCTGGGGCGTCCCCTCGGCGATCTCGCCCAGGGCGACCGGAATCGCCGCCACCGACGCGTCGCGGTCGTCCACATCGACGAGCCCGAAGCGTCCGGGGTGCTCGGACTGCGCCGAGCGCAGCAGCCCCCACAGGCCCGAAGAGGGCAGCGCGTACACGTCCTCGTCCGGGTCGGCGGCCACCGCGCGTTCCGTCAGTACGACGAGCCGGACGTCGGCGAGCCGTTCGTCGGCCAGCCACTCCTGGACGAGGGCCAGTCCCTCGTGCAGGACCGCCCGTACTTCCGCGTCGACGGACCGGCCGGGCAGGGCGCCGGGCGGCCGGCGGGGACCGAGGGCGACCACGACGGCCTCCGGCGCGGCGCCACCCGCCTCGAGCTCGCGGCGCAGGTCGTCGAGGCCCGCGTACGCGGTGAACCCGGCCGCCTCGGCCTCGGTGCCGAGCGGGAGACGGGCCTGGAGCCGGTGGCCACCGATCAGCGCCCAGCGCACCGGCCGGTCGGCCGACCGCGCACGGACCGGGCGCCACGCGACCTCGTAGAGAGGGGCAGCAGCAGCCGAAGCACCCAGAGCGGCGGCGAGGCGGTCACGCTCCACGGGACGCATGGCCAAAGCGTCGAGGGAGAACACCGGAGCTCCGGACAGGTCCACAGCCCGGCACGACAGGGCCCCGTCATCGTCCCGGGCCAGCCGGACGCGCACCGTGTCCGCGCCCGGTGCGTGCACGGTCATTCCGCGCCAGACGAACGGCAGCAGCAAGCTGTCGTCCGGCACCTCGAACAGACCGCCCGCCATCCACGGCTGGAGCGCGGCATCGAGGAGCGCGGGATGGACGGCATAGCGCGGGGCGTCGGCCACCACCCGGCCGGGGAGCCGCACTTCGGCGAAGACCTCGCCGTCGCGGCGCCAGACCGACTGCAGGCCGCCGAACACCTCGCCGTACTCGTATCCCAGCTCGGTGAACCGGTCGTACAGCACCGCCGGCTCGACGGGTACGGCGCCGGCGGGCGGCCATGCCGCGCCGGCCCATGCATCCGGCGCCGGCCCACTGTCGGCCTCCGGGCGCCGTCGCCGCGCGCTCACCGGGGCCAGCACGCCCACGGCGTGCAGCGTCCAGGGGGCTTCGTCCGGGTCCGTACCGAGGCCGCCGGCTCCGGAGACCGCGAGCTCGTCGGGCTGCGCGTGCACCGACAGGTGGCGCCCGCCCGACTCGTCGGCATCCGCGACACGGACCTGGATCTGCACCCCGCCGCGCTCCGGCAGGACCAGCGGAGCCCGGACTTCCAGCTCCTCGACCACGGGGCACCCGGCCACCGAGCCGGCATGCAGGGCGAGTTCGACGAACGCGGTACCAGGCAGAAGCGCGGTACCGGACACCGCGTGGTCGGTCATCCAGGCGTGGGTGGCGAGGGACAGCCGCCCGGCGAGCAACACCTCTCCCGAGCCCGCCGGCCGGAACGCGCCGCCGAGGAACGGATGCTCCTGCCACGTCATGCCGAAGCGGGCCGCTGCGAGGTCCCCGACACCTGCGGGGGATGTCTCGGCCCAGTAGTGCCGGCGTTGGAAGGGGTAGGTGGGCAGGTCGATCCGGCGGGTGGTGAGGCCGTGCGCGGTGTAGGCCGCCTTCCAGTCGACCGCCACACCGCGGACGAACGCCTCCGCCATCGAGGTCCACAACCGGTGCAGACCCCCCTCACCCCTGCGCAGCGTCCCGGCGATGACGACGTCCCGATCCGTCGTCGACCGGTCGGC
>NZ_JBITEO010000047.1:0-10724 GCF_044455245.1 Streptomyces sp. NPDC051310 | reverse complement strand
ACACCCTCATGGCCGACCAGCTCGACACCGCCATCGAACAACACGGCAAGGGCGACCTCGCCGCACTCCTCACAGGCAGCGACACCTGGACCGTCACCGGCCGGCCCATGACCTGATCGCAACGGCTCTGCCGAAATGACGGCAACGGGACCTCCGGTATCGAGATGGTGTTCGTATTTTCTCGGCCATCGAAGGTCCCGTTCGCGCGTCCGAAGGCCGGAAACAACGGTGGTGTCGCGGGTGTCACACCCCTGGCCGGGGTGGAAAAGGGGGTCAACTGCTTTTTATGAAAAGGGTGTTGCCATACTGGTTCCGCGGCGTGTACGGAACCGAGTTGGAGGCACTGAAATGATCCGCACTGTGGTCCCCGTGGGATTGGCGACGGTACTCACGGCAGCCGGCCTGATGCACTTCATCTGGGCGTTCTCGCCCTGGCCGATGAAGGATACGGTGACGTTCACCAAAACGATCGGTGGTACCGACGACGGCGTGATGCCGTCGGCGGCGAGCGCCATGATGGTGGGCGTGGCACTGATCGGTGGCGCGGTGCTCACCCTCATGGTCAATGAGTCGATCCCGTCGATCGGCCCCGACTGGCTGCGGCTGACGGGCATGTACGGGCTGGCCGTGGTGCTGCTCGCCCGTGGTTTCGGCGGGTATTTCATGAACTCCGGCGCCGCCAGTGAATTCCAGCGCTGGAACAGTGTCCTGTACTCGCCGCTGTGTGTGACGCTCGGCGTCCTGGGCGGCGTGGTCGCGGTAGCCGCGAGCAGGCGTTACTGACCCACCGGGCGGGTGCCGTCGGAGCCCCGGACCGTGCGGGTCCGGTGGCCGAGGGGCACCCGTCGGTGTCCTCGCCCGGTCGCCGCCCAGCGGAAGCGGCACCCGCCCCGCCCCTGCGGCCCGCGGAAGCGACGCTCGCCCCGATCCTGCGGCCCCGCGGCACCGCGGCGCCCCGCCCCTGCGGCCCCGGAGACGACACCCGCCCAACCCTTGCGGCCCCGCGGAAACGACACTCGCCCCGACCCTGCGGCCCCGCCGCACCGCGGCCGCCCGGCCGGGGGCGCGCCAACGCGCGGCGCGTACCCCGGCCCCGTCGAGGCCCCACCCGCATCGCGCCCCCGTCCCTCCCCGGGCGGTCCACCGCGACCATCGGCGCAAACCTCCGAAACCGGCCGGGGCATCAACCTGCACCGCGCGCCCCGGCTTCGATGACGTATCCGGCCACGCTGGCAGCAAGCTGCACCGTCGCCCCGGAACGCAGAACACCGGTTTCGCTTGTGTCGCGCACCGTGCCGTTCCCCGCACGCTGTGTGCCCGGGGTGTCCGGTCCTGGCCAACCAGAGCCCTTCACACCCCCGTTCAAGCCATGATCGCGCCTACGGTGGGCCCCTGACCACAAGTCGCACGGGGATGAGTCAGCTCACAGATGCGCACTGCTTCCAAGCCACCGGCACCGCTGTCCGGGTGTGGGGTGGACCACTTACCGGGATGTCATCGGGAAGCCGGCACCACCGCCGGCCGGGACGCGCCGCGGGCCGGCGCTCCCTCCGGTGAGCGGCACGGCCCACGCCGTGCCGGCACCGCGTCCCCGGTCCTCGCCGCCCACCGGCCGGCCGCCGGCACGACCGCGCCCACCGGGGCGGGTCCCGGCCCACGGCAGCGGTGCCCCGGCCGCCTCCCGGCACGTCTCGCGCCTGTCGCCACCTCCTCGCTCCCGGACGACGTCCACGCCCTTCATCCGATTCGGCCCACACGCCGCGTTCGGCGTGCCCCGATGCCAGGAGACAGACCCGACCGTGACTTCCTCGACGCTCCCCACCACCGCGTCCCCGGCCACCGCCGCCTCGACCCCCCTCCCGTCACGCACCCCTGCGGCCACCCTCACCGACCTGCTCCTGGCCGCCGCCGAGCAGTACCCCGCCTCCGGCCTGCGCCACTGCCACGGCGCGGCCCGCCTCGGGTACGAGACCCAGACCCACCCCGAGCTCCTGGAGCGGGCCCGCCGCATCCTGTCCGGACTGCGCGCCCGGGGGCTGCGACCGAAGGACAGGGTCGTCATCGTCCTGGACCGCTCGCAGGACTTCCTGCCCACGTTCTGGGCGGCGGTGCTCGGCGGCTTCCTCCCCTGTCCGATGGCGGCACCGGCGGGCGACCCGGTGGCCTTCACCGAGCGGCTGCACCATGTGGCCGCCCTGCTCGGCGACCCGCTGACCGTGACCACCGCCGCCCTCGCCGGCAGCCCGGTGCGCGGCAACGGACTGCGGGTGGCCACGCTGGAGGAGCTGGGCGACCACCGGCCGGCCGGCGCACCGCACCGCGCCGAGCCGGACGACACGGCACTGCTCATGCTGACCTCCGGTTCGAGCGGCGCCCCCAAGGCGGTCATGCTCAGCCATGCCGCCCTGCTCGCCTCCATGGCCGCCAAGAACGGCCACCAGCGGCTCACCGCCGCCGACACCACGCTCAACTGGGTCTCCTTCGACCACGTGGCGGCGCTCCTGGAATGCCACCTGCTGCCGTTGTCCACGGGCAGCGACCAGGTCCACGCACCGGCCGCGGCGGTGCTCGGCGATCCGCTGGAATTCCTGCGACTGGTCGACCGGCACGGCGTGACGATGACCTTCACACCGAACTTCCTGCTCGGGCTGATCAACGCGGCGGCCGGCCGGCTGGCCGCCGAGCCCCGGCCCCTCGACCTCAGCAGCCTGCGACACATCGTCAGCGGCGGTGAGGCGGTGGTCGTGTCCACCGGGGAGACGTTCCTGCGCGGGCTCGCCCCGTACGGCCTGGCGCCCGACGCCCTGTGGCCGGCCTTCGGGATGACCGAGACCTGCGCGGGGAGCGTGTACTCCCGCGGCGCCTTCCCCGAGGCCGACCGGGGCGCGGAGTTCGCCCACCTCGGTACGCCGGTCGAGGGGCTGCGGATGCGGGTGGTGGACGAGGACGGGCGGGTGCTGCCCGACGGCGAGGCCGGCGAACTCCAGCTGCGCGGCCCCATGGTCACCTCCGGCTACTTCAACGACCCGCGGGCCACCGCGGAGGCCTTCACGGCCGACGGCTGGTTCCGCAGCGGCGACCTGGGCCGCATCGACGGCGGCCGGCTCACTCTGGTCGGGCGCAGCAAGGACAGTGTCATCGTCAACGGCGTCAGCCGGTTCAGCCACGACATCGAGACCGTGCTCGAACGGCTCGACGGGGTCACCCGCTCCCATGTCGCGGCCTTCCCCACCCGCCCGGCCGGCAGCGACACCGAGCAGCTCGTGATCGCCTTCACCCCCGACCTCCCGGCCGGTGCCGAAGCCGGCCTGCACGGTGTGATGACGGCCATCCGCAGCACCGTGGTGATGCACTGGGGCTTCCGCCCCGCGCTGGTGCTGCCCCTGCCCGCCGAGGCCTTCCCGAAGACCAGCCTCGGCAAGATCCAGCGCGCTCGGATGCGGCGCAGCCTGGAGTCGGGCGCGTACGACGCCGAACGGCGCGCCGCGGACGACCTGCGGCAGCGGATGCTGGGCGGCCACACACCACCGGAGGGGCCCCTGGAGCGGGCGATCGCGGAGATCTACGCCGAGGTGTTCGGCCTGGACCCGGCCGCGGTCAGCGCCACCGCGAGCTTCTTCGACCTGGGCGGCACCTCGCTCGACATCCTGCGGCTGCGCGCGATGGTGGCGCAGCGCCTCGGCGCCACCGGGATGGAGGTCGTCACCGTCCTGACCTCGCCCACGGTCCGCGGCCTGGCCGCCCGCCTCGCCGGCGGCACCCCGGCCGGGACGGCCGGCGCGACCGGGGCCGGCGCCCGCCCGTACGACCCGGTCGTGCCGCTGCAGACATCCGGTACCAAGACCCCGCTCTTCTGCGTCCACCCGGGCGTCGGCGAAGTGCTGGTCTTCGTCGGGCTCGCCACCTACTTCACCGGTGACCGCCCCTTCTACGCCCTGCGCGCCCGCGGCTTCAACGAGGGCGAGAAACCCTTCGGCTCCTACGCGGAGATGGTCGACACCTATGCGGCCGCCATCCGGGCGCGGCAGCCGCACGGCCCGTACGCCCTGGCCGGCTACTCGTACGGCGCCTCGGTGGCCTTCGAGATCGCCAAGGTCCTGGAGGCCGGGGGAGAGCGGGTCGACTTCGTCGGCAGCTTCAACCTGCCGCCGCACATCAAGTACCGGATGCAGGAGCTGGACTACACCGAGACCGCCACCCACCTGGCGGCCTTCCTCGACCTCATCGACAAGGAGCAGGCCGTCCGGCTCCCGGCCGTCCTGCGGGCGCTGCCCCGGGAAGCGCAGGTGGCCCGCCTGATCGGCCTCGCCCCGGCCCGGCGGCTGGCCGACCTCGACCTCGACGAGGAGAAGTTCGCCGCCTGGGCGGAGGTCGCCGACGCGCTGACCGATCTGGGGCGCGGCTACGAGCCGGCCGGGACGGTGCGTTCGATGAGCGTCTTCCACGCCGAGCCGCTGCGCGGCACCAGGGAGGACTGGCTGGAGCGCGAACTGCGCCGCTGGGACGAGCACACCACGGAGCCCAACCGGTACCTGGAGGTGCCGGGCGAGCACCACACCCTGATGGGGCCGCGCCATGTGGCGGCCTTCCAGGCCGTCCTGCGCCGCGAGCTGGACCGCTGCCTGGCCGACGCCGACGCCGCGTGCGCCACCGGCAGCACCGTACGCACCACTGATCACGGGGGAGAGGCGAAGTGACACGAGGCAGGAAGATCCTGATCACCGGCGGCACCGGGCAGGTGGCGCGGCCGGTCGCACTGGCCCTGGCCGCGGACAACGAGGTCTGGTGCCTGGGCCGGTTCGGCACCCCGGGCGTCGAGCGCGAACTGGCCGACGCGGGGATCACCACCCGGCACTGGGACATGGCGGACACCTCGGAGGACGCGTTCCGGGGCGTGCCCCAGGACTTCACCCATGTGCTGCACTCCGCTGTGGACCGCGGCGAGGACGGCGACGTCAACCGCACCACCGAGATCAACACGGTGGCCACCGGCCGCCTGATGAACCACTGCCGCCGGGCCGCGTCCTTCCTGTACGTCTCCACGGGCGCCCTGTACGCCCGGCGGACGCTGGACCACGCCTACACCGAGGACGATCCGGTGGACGCGTCCGCCGACTGGCTCCCCGCCTACCCGGTGGCCAAACTCGCCACGGAGGGCGTGGTCCGCGCGTTCGCCCGGGTGCTGGGCCTGCCCACCACCATCGCTCGCCTCAACATCGCCTACGGGCCAGGCAGTTACGGCGGTGTGCCGATGCTGTACTTCCGGCAGATGCTGGCCGGGGCGCCGATCGCCGTGCCACGGTCGGGCCAGAACTGGTGCTCGCTCCTCCACACCGACGACCTCGTCGCGCACGTCCCGCACCTGTGGCGGGCCGCTTCCGTCCCCGCCACGCTGGTCAACTGGGGCGGCGACGAGCCGGTCGGCGTCACCGACCTGCTCCGGCACATCGAGGCGCTGACCGGCGTCGAGGCCCGGCTCCTGCCGAGCGAGGTCACCCGGGAGACGTACCGGTTCGACCCCACACTGCGCCGGCGGCTCACCGGCCCCTGCCGGATCGGCTGGCGCGACGGCATCGAGCGCACCCTGCGTGCCCTGCATCCGCAGCACGTCCAGGTCTGAAGCAGTTCCACCGACAACGGGGACACACGACATGAACAGCATGACGACGGCCGCGAGCGCGGCCACGGCCACCGGCGCGACCGCCCGCGACGAGCACCTGGCCCTCATCGAGCGGGCCTACCGTGCCTTCCACGACCGCGATGTGGCCGCGCTGCTCGCCACCCTGGACCCGCGGGTGGAGTGGGTGCACCCCGAGGGGATGGCCGAGTACGGCCTCGGCGGTACCCGGCACGGCCACGCGGGAGTCCGGGAGTTCCTCTCCCGGGTGCCGGAGGTCCTGGGCGGGATGCGCCTGGAGCCGCAGGAGTACGTGGTCTCCGGGGACCGGGTCGTCGTCTTCGGCGTCCGCCGGGTCACCTCGCTCAGCGGCACCACCCGGACCCTGTCCTTCGTCCACTCCTGGACGCTGCGGGGCGGAGTCGCGGTGCGGATGGAGGACGTCTTCGACACGGTGGTCCTCCACCGCCTCATCGAGAGCTGACCCTCCGAAAGGAGGCTGCCGCGCCCCGGTCGCCGGGCCGGCCGGCGGCACGGCGGCCGGCCCGGGCGAGCCGGCCGTACGCGGGCCCGGGCCCCGGAGGACGGGGTGACAGTTTCCTGCCCGGGGGCCGGACAACCCGCAACGGAGAGAACCTGGTTCGCGACGTTCCGTAGAGCGACCGGCAGGGCATGACAGCTACCTGTCCCCCGGTGGTTGCGGCCCGGGAAAGTGGCCTAACGTCGCACTCACCATTTACGAACGCAGGGCGCCGCTTGAGCATCACTGTTCGCCGCGCGCGTTTCGCCGAAATGTTGATGAGACTCAAGGCAATGCAGTACACACGGGGGAGTCACGGAAGCATGCAAGGTGAAGTATGGGCATCCGTGCCACATGGCAGGACCGAGTCGCTCGGTGCGTGCATCGCATAGGGATGCGCAGCGCTCGTTTTTAGGTATTTCTGCCGGAGTTTGACGTTCCAAAGGCTTTCTTCGGTGCGCTTTTCGGCGCGCCGCGACGCCGACCCTATTTGGTGTGCCGGGAAAGCCGCTCCGGCGCAGTCGGAACGTCCCGTAGCGAGAGATTGCCCGACCGCGGACCAACGGGTCCGGCGGTCCGGTGTGGACGAGGCCGTGACTCATTGGCGCAACAGGGGAGCGCGCGGCATGGGAGCAGTCGAGAACCTGGTCGCATCGCCGCGCCCGGGTCAGGAGGGATAGGCGTGGCCACCGACAAGAACGACATCATCGGAGCCCTGCGGAGGTCGGTCAAGGAGACCGAGCGCCTCCGGCGACAGAACCAGGAACTCGTGGACCGGGCGAACGAGCCGGTCGCGATCGTGGGCATGGGATGCCGGCTGCCGGGCGGGGTGACCTCGCCGGAGCAGCTGTGGGAGCTGGTGGCGTCGGGCCGTGACGCGGTGTCGGAGTTCCCGGGCGACCGCGGCTGGGACCTGGACGGGCTGTTCGACCCCGACCCGGACCACCCGGGGACCGCGTACACGCGGGAAGGCGGCTTCGTCGAGAAGGCCGGGGAGTTCGACGCGGAGTTCTTCGGCATCAGCCCGCGCGAGGCCCTCGCCATGGACCCGCAGCAGCGGCTGCTGCTGGAGACCGCGTGGGAGGCGATGGAGGACGCGGGCATCGACCCGACCTCGCTCCAGGGCAGCGACACCGGTGTCTTCTGCGGGCTGATGTACGCGGACTACCAGCACCTGGCCGGGATGAGCGACCGGCGTGACGAGATCGAGGGCTACCTCTACATCTCGTCCGCCGCGAGCGTGGCGTCCGGGCGCATCAGCTACACCTTCGGTTTCGAAGGCCCCTCGATCGCGGTCGACACCGCGTGTTCGTCGTCGCTGGTGGCGATCGCCCAGGCGATCACGTCGCTGCGGTCCGGGGAGTGCTCGCTGGCCCTGGCCGGCGGTGTGACCGTGCTGTCCCGGCCCAACATCTTCGTCGAGTTCAGCCGCCAGCGTGCGCTGTCCCCGGACGGCCGGTGCAAGGCGTACGGGGCCGGCGCGGACGGTGTCGGCTGGAGCGAGGGCTCCGGACTGCTCGTCCTGGAGCGGCTGTCGGACGCGCGCCGCAACGGGCACCGGGTGCTGGGGCTGCTGCGGGGCAGTGCCGTCAACCAGGACGGTGCGAGCAACGGCCTGACCGCCCCCAACGGCCCCTCGCAGGAACGTGTCATCCGGCAGGCCCTTGCCAACGCCGGGCTGTCGCCGGCCGAGGTGGACGCGGTCGAGGGCCACGGCACCGGCACGCCGCTCGGCGACCCGATCGAGGCCCAGGCGCTGCTGGCCACCTACGGCCAGGAGCGGACCGCCGGTGACCCGCTGTGGCTGGGATCGCTGAAGTCCAACATCGGGCACACGCAGGCGGCCGCCGGCGTCGCCGGTGTGATCAAGATGGTGCAGGCGATGCGGCACGGTGTGCTGCCGCGCACCCTGCACGCGGACGCGCCGTCACCGCACGTCAACTGGTCGGGCGGGCAGGTGGAGCTGCTCACCGAGGCCAAGGAGTGGCCCGCGTCGGACCGCCCGCGGCGGGCCGGTGTGTCCTCCTTCGGGATCAGCGGCACCAACGCGCACGTCATCGTGGAGGAAGCACCCGCCGACACACCGGCGGAGGAACCGGCCGCCGCGGAGCGGCCGGCGGGCGCGGTACCGGTGGTG
Source organism: Streptomyces sp. NPDC051310 (assembly GCF_044455245.1). Taxonomy (NCBI): domain Bacteria; kingdom Bacillati; phylum Actinomycetota; class Actinomycetes; order Kitasatosporales; family Streptomycetaceae; genus Streptomyces; species Streptomyces sp. NPDC051310. The sequence continues at coordinate 2,450 of NZ_JBITEO010000047.1, read as the reverse complement.
CTGTCGGCCCGCAGCGACGCGGCCCTGCGGGCGCAGGCGGAGCGGCTGCGGGCCCGGCTGGCCGCCGGCCCGGAGGTGTCCGTCGCGGACACGGCGTTCTCGTCGGTGCGTACGCGGGCGTTGCTGGAGCGGCGTGCGGTGGTCACGGCGTCCGGCCGTGACGAGCTGCTGGCGGGTCTTGCCGCGCTGACCGCGGGCGAGACCGAGGTGGGCGGCAGGACGGCCTTCCTGTTCACGGGCCAGGGTGCGCAGCGGGCGCGGATGGGCGCGGAACTGGCGGCACGCTTCCCGCGGTTCGCCGAGGCACTGGACGAGGTGTGCGCGGAGCTCGACCCGCGGGTGGGCCGTCCGGTGCGGAGCCTGCTGGACGCCGAGGAGGGCTCCGACGAGGCCGCTCTGCTGGACTCCACGGAGTACACGCAGGTGGCGCTGTTCGCCGTCGAAGTGGCCCTGTTCCGCCTGGTGGAGTCGCTGGGCGTCCGCCCGGACTACCTGGTCGGGCATTCGGTCGGTGAGCTGAGCGCCGCCCATGTGGCGGGTGCGCTGTCCCTGGCCGACGCGTGCGAGCTGGTGGTCGCCCGCGGGCGTTTGATGGGCGCGTTGCCCGCCGGTGGCGCGATGGTCGCGGTGCAGGCCGATGAGGCCGAGGTCGCGGAGTCGCTCGCCGGGTTCGAGGGCCGGCTGGATGTCGCGGCGGTGAACGGGCCGCGTGCGGTGGTGGTCTCCGGCGACGCCGACGCGGTGGAGGAGTGGCTGCCGCGGTGGGAGGGGCGCAAGACCACGCGGCTGCGGGTCTCGCACGCCTTCCACTCCGCGCGGATGGAACCGATGCTCGCGGAGTTCGAGGCCGTGGCGCGCGGAGTGCGCTTCGGCGCCCCGCGCATCCCCGTGGTGTCGAACGTGACCGGGCAGCCGGTGCCGGCCTTCGACGCCGCGTACTGGGTCCGGCACGTGCGGCAGGCCGTGCGCTTCGCCGACGGCGTGCGGACCCTGTGGAAGCTGGGTGTGCGCCGCTTCCTGGAGCTGGGCCCCGACGCGGTGCTGACCGCGATGGCCCGCCAGACCCTCGACGGCGAGAGCGGTGCGGTGTTCCTGCCGGTGCTGCGGGCCGGGCACCCCGAGCCGGCGGCGTTCGCGAACTTCCTGGGCCGGACGTACGCGTCCGGGCTGCCGGTGGACTGGGAGGCGTACTACGCCGGTACCGGCGCGCGCCGTATCGACCTGCCCACCTACGCCTTCCAGCGCGAGCACTACTGGCCGGCGCCGGGCAGCGGGGCGGGCGACGTCACCGCGGCCGGCCTGAACCGCGTCGACCACCCGATCCTGGCGGGCGTGGTACGGCTCGGGGACCGCGACGAGTGGGTGTTCACCGGACGCGTGTCCGCCGACACCCAGCCCTGGCTCGTGGACCACCAGCTGTTCGGCACCACCGTCGTCCCCGGCGCCGCACTGGTCGACCTGGTCCTCGCGGCGGGTGCCCGCACCGGTCTGCCGGCCCTCGACGAGCTGGTGCTGGCGGCCCCGCTGCTGCTGGAGGACGGTGCCGCCCGGCAGCTCCAGGTCACCGTCGGAGCGGCCGGCGACGACGGCCGCCGCGAGGTGGCGGTCTACTCGTACTCGGAGTCCGATGAGCTGCTGCTCTCCTCCTCGCACCCGGAGCCGGGCGACGGCGAGACGGACGCCGTCTGCCACGCGCGGGGCGTCCTGAGCCACGGGACCACGGCGGCCGTCGCGTCGCAGTGGCCCGCCGTGTGGCCGCCGGAGGGCGCGGAACCCCTGTCGGTGGACGACCTCTACACCCACCTGGCCGACATCGGCTACGGCTACGGCCCCGCCTTCCAGGGCGTGCAGGCCGCCTGGCGCGACGGCGACCGGTGCTATGCGGAGGTGGCGCTCCCCGACAGCGCCGGCGGTGGCGCGCACGGCATGCACCCCGCTCTGTTCGACGCCGTGGTGCAGAGCGCCGTCTTCCCGCTGTCCGCCCCCGGCGACACCCGCCTCCGCGCGCCGTTCAGCTGGGGCGACGTGCGGATCGACCGGCCCGGGGCCACACGGCTGCGGGTGCGCTCGACCCTCACGGGCGACGACACCGTGCGCCTGGAGGCGGTCGACGAGACGGGCGCCCCGGTGCTGACGGTCGCCTCCCTCGCCGTCCGCCCCGTCCAGCAGGCGAGCCTCGACAGCGCCAAGCGGTCGCTGTACACCCTCGACTGGACGCCGGTCACCGCGGCCGGCGCGGCCGTACGAGCGGTGGACCTGGCGGAGCTCGACCAGGCACTGGCCGAGGGCTCGCCCGACGTCGTGGTCACGTCCGTCGGGAGCCCGGCCGACTCGGCGCCGGCCGTCGCCCGGGCCGCCCTGGAGCTGGTGCAGCGGTGGCTGGCGGATGAGCGGGTGGCCGGTGCGCGGCTGGTGTTCCTGACGCGTGGTGCGGTGTCGGTGGCCGGTGA
>NZ_JBITEO010000046.1:0-11560 GCF_044455245.1 Streptomyces sp. NPDC051310 | reverse complement strand
CGCCGGCTCACCAGCACCAGATCCCGCACACCCCGCTCCACCAAGTGCCGAGCGACCAGCGCACCCAGACCACCCGTACCACCCGTGATCAGCACACGCTCATCCGCCGACCAGCCCCGCGGCGCACCCGCCGCAGCCCGGCCCAGACGCGGCGCGAACAACCGACCGTCCCGCACCGCCACCTGCGACTCGCCCGAACCGACCACCACACCCCAGTCGGCCCGCTCAGCCCCGGCCTCGACATCCACCAGGACGAACCGGCCCGGATGCTCCGACTGCGCACTGCGCACCAGACCCCACACCGCCGCCTGCGCGACGTCCGGAGCCTCACCGGCCACCGACACCGCACCACGCGTCAGGAACACCAGCCGCGCACCGGCCACCCGCTCATCCGCCAGCCACCGCTGCACCAGCTCCAGGGCCTGTGCCGCGGCCTCGCGCGCTGCGTCCGCCGGGGCCGTTGCCCCGTCCCCCGCGCCGATGGTGGCGACGACCGCCTCGGGGACCGTGGCGCCGTCGGCGAGTGCCCGCTCCCACGCGGCCAGGTCGGCGTAGTGGTTCTCCGTGCTCGTGTGACCCGCGCCGAGGAGCGCGATCCGGGGCGTCCCGGTCGCCGGGTCGGCCGTGACAACGGTCCAGTCGAGCCCGAAGAGGGCGTCGCGCCCGCCGGGCCGGCCTGTCTCCAGCCTCGCCTGCTCCACCGGACGCACGTCGATGGAGGCGACGGATACGACCGGGGTCCCGGTGTCGTCGACCGCGTCGAGCCGCAGCGAGGAGTCACCGGTGGCGACGGTGCGGACGTACAGCCTGGTGGTGCCGCGCTGCTCGATCCGGACGCCGGTCCAGCTGAACGGCATCTTGTGCCGGCCGGTGTCGCGGGCGGCCAGGAGGGCGGCGCCGCTCTGCAGCGCGGCGTCGAACAGTGCCGGGTGGATGCCGAACGCTCCGCCGTCGACGTCGTCGGGCAGGGCCACCTCGGCGTAGGTCTCGTCGCCGTCGCGCCACGCGGCGCGCACGCCGTGGAAGACGGGGCCGTAGTCGTAGCCGAGGTCGGCCAGATCGCAGTAGAGCTCGTCGACGGGAAGCGGCTCGGCGCCTTCCGGCGGCCAGGTGGCGGGCCACGGCATCGCGGCCCCGGCCTCGGCCTCGGTGGTGAGGAGGCCGCGCGCGTGGCAGGTGACGTCCCGCTCGGCGTCCTCGGCTCCGGTTTCGGGTCGTGAGTAGACCGCCACCTCGCGGCGGCCGTCGTCGCCGGCCTCGCCGACGGTGACCTGCAGCTGCCGTGTGACGCCGTCCTCCAGGAGGAGCGGCGCCTCCAGCACCAGCTCGGCGAGGACGGGGCTGCCGGCCCGGCGCCCCGCGGCGAGGGCCAGCTCGACCAGTCCGGTGCCCGGCACCACGATGGTGCCGAGCAGCCTGTGCTCGGCGGCCCACGGCTGGGTGTCGGTGGAGAGACGGCCGGTGAACAGCCACTCGTCGCGGTCGCCGACGGAGACGGCCGCCGCGAGCAGCGGGTGGTCGAGCCGCCCGAGTCCGGCCGCGGTCGCGTCCCGGCCACCGGTGTCCGGGGCCAGCCAGTACCGCTCGCGCTGGAACGCGTAGGTCGGCAGCTGGGTGCGCCGGGCTCCGGTGCCCGCGTAGAACGCCGCCCAGTCCACCCGTACGCCCGCGTTGTGCGCCTGCCCGAGGAAACCGGCGAAGGTCTCGGACTCGGAGTGGCGGGCGCGCAGCGCCGGTACGAACACGACGTCGTCCTCGTTCTCCAGGGACTGCCGTGCCATCGCGGTCAGCACCGCGTCGGGGCCCAGTTCCAGGAACCGGCGCACGCCCAGGGCCCACAGGGTCTGTACGCCGTCGGCGAAGCGCACGGCCTGCCGCACGTGCCGGACCCAGTACTGCGGGTCGGCCATTTCCTGGCCCACGGGCTTGCCGGTCTCGTTGGAGACGACGGGGATGCGCGGCTCGTGGAACTCCAGCTCCCGGGCCACCGCCTCGAACTCCGCCAGCATCGGTTCCATGCGCGGGGAGTGGAAGGCGTGCGAGACCCGCAGCCGCGTGGTCTTGCGGTCCTTCCACAGCGGCAGCCACTCCTCCACGGCGTCGGCGTCGCCGGAGACCACCACCGCACGCGGCCCGTTCACCGCCGCGATCTCCAGCCGGCCCTCGAACCCGGCGAGCGACTCCGCGACCTCGGTCTCACCGGCCTGGACGGCCACCATGGCGCCGCCCTCCGGCAGCGCGCCCATCAGCCGGCCGCGCGCCACCACCAGGGCGCACGCGTCCGGGAGCGACAGCACGCCGGCCACATGTGCCGCCGCCAGCTCGCCCACCGAATGCCCGATGAGGTAGTCGGGGCTCACGCCCAGCGACTCGACCAGCCGGAACAGCGCCACCTCGACGGCGAACAGCGCCACCTGGGTGTACTCCGTCGCGTCCAGCAGTGCGGCCTCGTCGGAGCCCTCCTCGGCGTCCAGCAGGCTCCGCACCGGACGGCCCACCCGCGGGTCGAGCTCCGCGCACACCTCGTCCAGGGCCTCGGCGAACCGCGGGAAGCGTGCCGCCAGTTCCGCGCCCATCCGCGCCCGCTGCGCACCCTGGCCGGTGAACAGCACCGCCGTCCTGCCGCCCGTCACGCGGCCTTCGGCCACGCCCGGTGCGGGCTCTCCCGCCGCGAGGGCCTCCAGCCCCGCCAGCAGCCGCTCGCGGTCGGACGCCACCACCGCCGCGCGGTGCTCCAGCTGCGCCCGCGACGTCGCCACGGTGAAGCCGACGTCGAGCAGCGGGATGCCGGGCCGCGCGGCGAGGTGCGTCCGCAGCCTGCCGGCCTGCGCCCGCAGTGCCGCTTCGTTGCGTCCGGAGACCAGCACCGGGAGCACGTCCACCGACCGGTTCGCCGTGCCGTCGGCCGGCGCCGCGTCCTCGGCCGCCGGCTGGTTCCCGGCGGGTGCCTCCCCGGCGGGGGCGTCGGCCGGTGCCTCCTCCAGGATGACGTGCGCGTTGGTGCCGCTGATCCCGAACGACGACACACCGGCGCGCCGCGGCCGTGCGGAGGCGGACCACTCCCGGGCCTCCGTCACCAGCTCGATCCGCCCGTCCTCCCAGTCGACGTGCGGCGACGGCTCGTCCACGTGCAGCGTGGCGGGGAGGACGCCGTGCCGCATCGCCTGCACCATCTTGATCACACCGGCGACGCCGGCCGCCGCCGAGGTGTGCCCGATGTTCGACTTGACCGACCCCAGCCAGAGGGGGCGGTTCCTCTCCTGCCCGTACGTCGCGAGCAGGGCGCGGGCCTCGATCGGGTCACCGAGCTGGGTCCCGGTGCCGTGGCCCTCCACGGCGTCGACCTCGGCGGGGCTCAGCCCGGAGCTCGCCAGGGCGTCCCGGATGACACGCTCCTGCGAGGGGCCGTTGGGCGCGGTGAGACCGTTGCTCGCACCGTCCTGGTTGACGGCCGAACCGCGCACCACGGCGAGGATCCTGTGGCCGTTGCGGCGCGCGTCGGAGAGCCGCTCCAGCACGAGCAGGCCGAGTCCGTCGGAGAAGCCGGTGCCGTCGGCGGACGCCGCGTACGCCTTGCAGCGCCCGTCCGGGGCCAGGCCACGCTGGCGGCTGAACTCGACGAACAGGAACGGCCCGGCGAGCACGGTGACACCGCCGACCAGCGCCAGCGAGCACTCACGGGAGCGCAGGGCCTGCGCGGCCAGGTGGATCGCCACGAGGGACGACGAGCACGCCGTGTCGATCGTGACGGCGGGTCCTTCCAGCCCCAGGCTGTAGGCGACCCGGCCCGACACCACGCTTCCCTGGGTGCCCGTCAGGCGGAACCCCTCCAGCTCCGGCAGCATCGTCCCGCCGTAGTCCGAGGTGACCGCGCCGGTGAACACACCGGTGTCGGATCCGCGCAGCGACGTCGGGTCGATGCCCGCGTCCTCGAACGCCTCCCAGGCCGCCTCCAGCATGAGCCGCTGGGAGGGGTCCATGGCGAGGGCCTCGCGGGGGCTGATGCCGAAGAAGTCCGCGTCGAAGTCGCCGACGCCCTTGACGAAGCCGCCCCTGCTGGTGGTCACGGTCCCGGGCTGGTCGGGGTCCTGGCCGTTCAGCCGCTCCAGGTCCCAGCCGCGGTCGGTGGGCAGGCCGGTGGTGGCGTCCCGGCCGGCCGCCACGAGTTCCCACAGCTCGTCCGGCGACGTCACGTCCCCGGGGTAGCGGCAGCTCATGCCGACGATCGCCAGCGGCTCGCTGTCGCGCTCCTCCAGCTCGCGCACGCGGTTGTTGGCCGTCCGCAGCTCCGTGGTCGCCTTCCGCAGGTAGCTGCGGAGCTTCTGGTCGTTCGTGTTCCCGTTCATGCGGATCCGAACTCCTTGTCGAGTAGGTCGAACACCTCGTCGTCGGACGCCACGTCCAGGTCCTCATCCGGCTCCGCGTCCACAGCGGACGGTTCTCCGCCCGTTCCGCTGAGCAGGGCCCGCAGGCGGTTGCTCAGATAGCGCAGGCGCGGTTCGAGGCCGGCCAGCGTGCGTTCGTCGTCCGCCACGGCGATCAGCAGGTCCTCGAGCCTGCGCAGTTCCTCGTCGAACGGCGACTGCCCGTCCTGGGCCCCGGCCCCGCCGAGCTCCTTGAGGAGCAGCCGCGCGACCTCGGCGGGGGTCGGGTGGTCGAACACGAGGGTGGCCGGCAGCTTCAGGCCGGTCTGCCGGGCGAGCCGGTTGCGCAGTTCGACCGCCGCCAGTGAGTCGAATCCGAGCAGCTTGAACGCCCGGTCCGGCTCGACCTCGGCCGCGGACGCGTTGCCGCGGACGGCCGCGACCTGCGCCTGCACCAGTTCCAGTACGACCTGTTCGCGCTCCGGCTCGGCCACTCCGGCGAGCCGCTGGGCCAGTGACCCGCCCGCCGGCCCGGACCGCCGTGCCGGTGCGCGGACCAGCCCGCGCAGCAGGGGCGGCAGCGTCCCGTCCCGCGCCTGGGAGCGCAGCACGGGCAGGTCCAGCCGCAGCGGCACCAGCAGGGCGGCGTCCGCTCCGAGGCTCCGGTCGAACAGCTCCAGGCCGAGTTCGGCGGAGAGCGCACCGATGCCGGTGCGCGCCATCCGGTCGAGATCCGCCTCGTCGAGGTCGCCGGTCATGCCGGTGGCACCGGCCCACAGGCCCCATGCCAGGGAGGTGGCGGGGAGGCCGGTCGCGCGCCGCTGGTGTGCCAGCGCGTCGAGGGCGGCGTTCGCGGCGGCGTAGTTGGCCTGGCCCGGGTTGCCGAGCTGGCCCGCGGCCGACGAGAACAGGACGAACGCGGACAGCTCCTGGCCCAGGGTCTGCTCGTGCAGGTTCCACGCCGCGTCGATCTTCGGACGCATCACCCGGTCGACGTGCTCCGTGGTGAGGGCCTCGACCACACCGTCGTCGAGTACGCCGGCGGAGTGCACGACCGCGGTCAGCGGCCGGTCCAGGGAGCCGAGCAGCTCCGCCAGCCGGTCCGGGTCGGCCGCGTCGCACGCCTCCACCCGTACCGTGGCGCCCAGTGCCTCCAGTTCGCCGACCAGGTGCTCCACACCGTCGGTGGCCCGGCCTCGGCGGCTCACCAGCAGCAGGTGCCTGGCGCCGTGGTGCGCGGCCAGGTGCCTGGCGAACCGGGCCCCCAGGCCGCTGGTGCCACCGGTGACCAGCACGGTGCCGTCGGGGTCGAGCGGTGCCGGGAGGGTGAACACGATCTTGCCGATGTTGTGGCCCTCGCGGAGGAACCGGAACGCTTCCCGGCCCCGGCGCACGTCCCAGGTGCGGATCGGCGACGGGGTGAGCACACCCCGGCCGAACAGCGCGGAGATGTCGGTCAGCATCTCCTGGATCCGCTCCGGCCCGGCTTCGATCATGTCGAAGGAGCGGTACCGGACGCCCGGGTTCTCGCGAGCGATCACCTCGGGGTCGCGGATGTCGGTCTTGCCCATCTCGATGAACCGGCCGCCCCGCGGGAGCAGCAGTTCCAGCGAGGTGTCGACGAACTCACCGGCGAGGGAGTTCAGCACCACGTCCACGCCGGCGCCGCCGGTGGCGTCCAGGAACGCCTGCCGGAAGTCCAGGTCGCGCGAGGACGCGATCCGCTCCTCCGGGACGCCCAGTGCCCGTACCGCGTCCCACTTGTGCGGACTCGCCGTCGCGAACACCTCCGCCCCGAGGTGGCGGGCCAGCTGTATGGCGGCCATGCCCACACCGCCGGCCGCCGCGTGCACCAGCAGCTGCTCGCCGGGCCGCAGTCCGGCCAGGTCGACCAGGCCGTAGTAGGCGGTCAGGTACACCACCGGCACCGCGGCGGCCTCCACGAACGACAGCCCCGGCGGCATCGGTACGACCGTGCGCCGGTCCGCCACGGCGACCGGTCCGAACGCGTCGGTGATCAGACCGAACACGCGGTCCCCGGGGGCCAGGTCGGTGACGTCCGCGCCGACTTCGAGCACGACGCCGGCGGCCTCGCTGCCGAGCGGGGCCTCCCCCGGGTACAGGCCCAGGGCGATCAGTACGTCGCGGAAGTTGAGGCCCGCCGCCCGGACGGCGACGCGCACTTCACCGGCGCCGAGGGACCGCATGCCGTCGGACGGAGCGATCGCCAGGTCCTCCAGCGAGCCGGCGCGGCCGACGGCCAGCCGCCACGCGCCGTCCACCGGCAGCGGGTCACCGGTACGCCCGAGCCGTGGCGCGAGCAGTCTGCCCGCCCGCACGGCGAGCTGCGGCTCGTCGAGAGCGAGCAGCGAACCCCAGTCGGGCTCGTCGCCGCCGTCGAGGTCCACCAGCAGGAACCTGCCGGGGTGCTCGGACTGGGCGCTGCGCACCAGGCCCCACGCGGGGGCCTGCGCCACGTCCGGCGACTCGTCGCCCACGGCGATGCCGCCGCGGGTCACCACGGCCAGCCGGGCCTCGCCGACCCACTCGCCGGCCAGCCACCGCTGCACCAGGGCCAGCGTGTCGGCGCCCACCGCACGGGCCGCCGCGGCCGGTTCGCCGGCCGGCGCCTCGATCACGGCGACGACCAGGTCGGGCGTCGGCGCGCCCTCGGACAGGGCCCGTTCCAGCGCCTCCAGGTCCGCGTGCTCGGTGCCGAGCCGTACGACCCGCGCCGGCGCCGGCGGCGCGGCCGTGACCTCGGCCCAGTCCACCTGGAGCAGCGTGTCTCCCGCGCCCTGCGCCCGGTCGAGCTGTCCGGGCTCCAGCGGGCGCAGCCCGAGGGCGTCGACCGCGGCGACCATCGCTCCGGCGTCGTCGGCGACGTCAACGCGCAGCGCGGAGCCCTCCGGCGTGATCCGCACCCGCACCCGGGTGGACCCGGTCCGCCCGAGCCGTACTCCGGACCAGGAGAACGGCAGGTCCACCGGTGTTCCGGCCTCCTTGGACAGCAGCGCGCCGTGGAGCGCGGCGTCGAACAGCGCGGGGTGCAGCGCGAACCCGCCGGCCGGGGTGTCGTCGGGCAGTGCGACCTCGGCGTAGACCGTGTCGCCGGCGTGCCAGGCCGCCCGGACGCCCTGGAACAGCGGCCCGTAGTCGAGGCCGATGTCCGCCAGCCGTTCGTAGAGCAGTCCGGCGGCCGCGGGCCGGGCGTCGGCGGGCGGCCACTGGGCCGGGAACGGCGACGGCGGTGCCGCGTCCGCGGCCAGCCATCCGCGGCCGTGGCAGGTGGTCTCGGGCTCCTCCTCCTCGTCGTCCCCGGGGCGGGAGTAGACCGCCACCTCACGGCGGCCGTCGTCCCCCGCGGAGCCGACGGTGACCTGTACGTGCCGGGTGACGCCGTCCGCCAGGAGCAGCGGCGCCTCCAGCACCAGTTCGTCCAGCACCGTGCAGCCCAGCTCGTGTCCGGCGGTCAGCACCATCTCGACGAGGGCGGTCCCCGGCACCAGGACGGTGCCGAACACCATGTGGTCCCGTGTCCAGGGGTGCGTCTCCTGGGACATCCGGCCGGTGAACACCCACTCGTCGCGGTCGCCGACCGGCACCGCCGCGGCGAGGACCGGGTGCGCCATCCGCGTCTGGCCGGCCGCCGTCACATCGCCGGCACGGGTGCCCGCGGTGAGCCAGAACCGCTCGCGCTGGAACGCGTACGTGGGCAGGGCCGTCCGGCGTCCCCCGGCGTGGAACGGCGACCAGTCGACCGCGACGCCCGCGACGTGGGCCTCGGCCAAGGAGGTCGCGAACCGCCGGAGACCGCCCTCGTCGCGGCGGAGCGAGCCGACCACGGTGACGCGGTCCGCCGCCCCGTGCGCGGCGGCACTCTCCTCCACGGCCATGGCCAGCACCGGGTGCGGCGACATCTCCAGGAAGCAGCCGGCGCCGTTGTCGATCAGTGCCCGCACGGCGGGCTCGAACCCGACCTGACCGCGCAGGTTGCCGTACCAGTAGGCGGCGTCCATGATCCCGGTGTCGATGAAGTCCCCGGTCACCGTCGAGTGGAGCGGCACCTGGCCGGACACCGGAGTGACCGGTGCGAGTACGTCGAGCAGTTCGGCCTCGATCGCCTCGACCTGCGCGGAGTGCGAGGCGTAGTCCACGTTCACCCGCCGCGCCCGGACACCGTCCCGCTCGCACCCCGCGACGATCTCGTCCAGCGCGGCGGGCTCCCCGGCGACCACCACCGCGGCCGGCCCGTTCACCGCCGCGAGCGACACCCTGCCCTCGTAGGGGACCAGAAGCTCCTCGGCCCGCTCCACCGGCAGCGCCACCGACACCATGCCACCGCGTCCCGCGAGGCGGTCCAGCACCAGCCGGCTGCGCAGCGCCACCACACGCGCACCGTCCTCCAGCGACAGCGCACCCGCCACCACCGCGGCGGCGATCTCACCCTGCGAGTGCCCCACCACGGCGGACGGCTCGACACCGTACGAACGCCACAGCGCGGCGAGCGACACCATCACCGCCCACAACGCGGGCTGCACCACATCGACCCGCTCCAGCGACGGCGCGCCCTCGACGCCCCGCAGCACGTCCTCCAGCGACCAGTCCACGAAGGCCGACAGCGCCACCGCGCACTCCGCCATCCGCTCGGCGAACACCGGGGAGGTGTCGAGGAGTTCGACGGCCATGCCCGCCCACTGCGCGCCCTGGCCCGGGAAGACGAAGACGGTCCTGCCGCCCACGACGCGGCCCTCGACCACGGCTGCCGACGGCTCCGCCGACGAGAGGTCGCCGAGACCGGTCAGCAGCGCGCCGCGGTCGGTGGCCACCACCACCGCGCGGTGCTCCAGCTGCGCTCGTGTCGTCGCCAACGAGTAGGCCATGTCCACGGTGGACAGCTCGGGGTGGGCGATCAGCTGGGCCCGCAGCCGGTCGGCCTGTGTCCGCAGCGCCGCCTCGCTCCTGGCGGACACCAGGACCGGCAGCACCGGCGGGGACACGGGTGCGGCGCCGTCCTCGGCCGTCACGGCCGGGGTCGGTACGGGTGCTTCCTCCACGATGACGTGCGCGTTGGTGCCGCTGATCCCGAAGGAGGACACACCGGCCCGCCGCGGGCGGTCCGACGCGGGCCACTCCTTGGCCTCCGTGAGCAGCTCCACCTGTCCCGCCGACCAGTTGACGTGCGGTGACGGCGCGTCCACGTGCAGGGTGCGCGGCAGCACACCGTGCCGCATCGCCATCACCATCTTGATCACACCGGCGACGCCGGCGGCCGCCTGCGTGTGCCCGATGTTGGACTTCAGCGATCCCAGCCACAGCGGGTCGGCCGCCCGCTCCTGGCCGTAGGTCGCCAGCAGGGCTTCCGCCTCGATCGGGTCGCCCAGCGGGGTGCCCGTGCCGTGGCCCTCGACCGCGTCCACCTCGGCCGGCGACAGCCCGGCGTTGGCAAGGGCCTGCCGGATGACACGCTCCTGCGAGGGGCCGTTGGGGGCGGTGAGGCCGTTGCTCGCACCGTCCTGGTTGACGGCCGAACCGCGCACCACGGCGAGGATCTCGTGGCCGTTGCGGCGCGCGTCGGAGAGGCGCTCCAGGACGAGCAGTCCGGAGCCCTCGCTCCAGCCGACACCGTTCGCGTGGGACCCGTACGCCTTGCACCGGCCGTCGGGGGCGAGACCGCGCTGGCGGCTGAACTCGACGAAGATGTTGGGCCGGGACAGCACGGTCACACCGCCGGCCAGGGCCAGCGAGCACTCCCCGGACCGCAGCGACGTGATCGCCTGGGCGATCGCCACCAGCGACGACGAACACGCGGTGTCGACCGCGATCGAGGGTCCCTCGAAACCGAAGGTGTAGCTGATGCGCCCGGAGGCGACACTCGCCGCGGACGAGATCATGAGGTAGCCCTCGATCTCGTCACGCCGGTCGCTCATCCCGGCCACGTGCTGGTAGTCCGCGTACATCAGCCCGCAGAACACACCGGTGTCGGAGCCGCGCAGCGACGTCGGGTCGATGCCCGCGTCCTCCATCGCCTCCCACGCGGTCTCCAGCAGCAGCCGCTGCTGCGGGTCCATGGCGAGGGCCTCGCGCGGGCTGATGCCGAAGAACTCCGCGTCGAAGTCGCCGACCCCCTCGACGAAGCCGCCCTGCCGCGTGTACGCGGTCCCCGGGTGATCGGGATCCGGGTCGAACAGCCCGTCCAGGTCCCAGCCGCGGTCGCCCGGGAACTCCGACACCGCGTCACGGCCCGACGCCACCAGCTCCCACAGCTGCTCCGGCGAGGTCACGCCGCCCGGGAACCGGCATCCCATGCCCACGATGGCCACCGGCTCGTCGTCCACCCGCCGGGGCTGCGCCACCGGGCGCCTTGCCTCGGCGACCGCGCCGGCTTCCCGGAGCAGCAGGCGTGCGACGGCCACCGGGTTCGGGTGGTCGAAGACCAGCGTCGCGGGCAGTCGCACGCCCGTGGCCTGGGTGAGGTTGTTGCGCAGGTCGACCGCGGTCAGCGAGTCGAAGCCGAGGTCCTTGAAGGCCCGCTCCGGATCGATGGCCGAGGCCGACGCGTGGCCGAGGGCGGCCGCGACCTGCCCGGCCACCAGGTCCAGCACGACGCGTTCCCGGTCGGCCTCGGCGACGCCGGCGAGGCGCTGCGCGAGCGATCCGCCCCTGTCGACGCGGCGGGGTGCCGGGGCGAGGCCGTGCAGCGGGGCGGGCAGCAGTCCGGTGCGTGCCTGCGCCCGCAGGGCCGCCAGGTCGAACCTCACCGGTGCCAGCAGCGCGGTGTCCTGCCCGAGCGCGTGGTCGAAGAGTTCCAGCGCCTCGGCGGCGGGGAGGGCACCGATGCCCATCCGCGCCAGCCGGGCGAGATCCGCCTCGCGGAGCTCGCCTTCCATGCCGCGTCCGTCGGCCCACAGGCCCCACGCGAGGGAGGTGGCGGGCAGTCCTCCGGCGCGGCGCCCGGCCGCGAGCGCGTCCAGTGCGGCGTTGGCAGCGGCGTAGTTGGCCTGCCCGGGGGTGCCGATCAGTGCGGACACCGAGGAGAACAGCACGAACGCCGACAGATCCATACCCGCCGTCAGCTCGTGCAGATGCAGCGCCGCGTCGACCTTCGGCCGCATCACCCGCTCCACCTGCTCCGCCGACAGCGACTCCACCACACCGTCGTCCAGCACACCCGCCGCATGCACCACACCCGTCAG
>NZ_JBITEO010000045.1:0-12136 GCF_044455245.1 Streptomyces sp. NPDC051310 | reverse complement strand
CCCAGCCCGCTGCCACCCTCGATGAACGACCCCAGACGCCCCAACCCCGCATCCAGCGCCTCCGCCGAAGCACCCGACACCACCACCGGAACAGGGGCTTTGACCGGCACGGTTCGGTCGGGCTGCGTCGGCTCCTGTTCCACTTCCAGTGACGGCGCCTGCTCCAGCACCACATGCGCGTTCGTGCCACTGACCCCGAACGCCGACACCGCCGCCCTGCGCGCACGCTCCACCACCGGCCACCCACGCGCCTGCGTCAACACCTCCACCGCACCCGCGGACCAGTCCACATGCGACGACGGCACCTCCACATGCAACGTCCTCGGCAACACACCATGCCGCAACGCCATCACCATCTTGATCACACCCGCGACACCAGCAGCCGCCTGCGCATGACCGATGTTCGACTTCAACGACCCCAACCACAACGGCCGGTCAACCGGCCTGCCCCGCCCATACGTCGCCAGCAACGCCTGCGCCTCGATCGGATCACCCAACCGGGTCCCCGTCCCATGCGCCTCCACCACATCCACATCACCCGCGGTGAGCCGCGCGTCAGCCAGAGCCTGCGCGATCACCCGCTCCTGCGACGGGCCGTTCGGCGCCGTCAGACCGTTGCTCGCACCGTCCTGGTTCACCGCCGAGCCCCGCACCACCGCCAGCACCCGATGCCCACGACGCCGCGCATCCGACAACCGCTCCACCGCGAGCATCCCCACACCTTCCGCGGGGCCGAAGCCGTCGGCCTCGTCGGAGAACGCCTTGCACCGGCCGTCGGGGGCGACGCCTCGCTGGCGGGAGAACTGCACGAACACCGTGGGCGTCGCCATCACGGTGACGCCGCCGGCCAGGGCGAGGTCGCACTCGCCCCGGCGCAGCGCCTGCACCGCCAGGTGCAGCGCCACCAGCGACGACGAACACGCCGTGTCCACCGACACCGCAGGACCCTCGAGCCCCAGCACATACGAGATACGGCCCGAGCTGAAGCTCACGACCCCGCCGGTCAGCAGGTCCCCTTCCAGTTCGGCGGAGGAGGCGTCGACGTCGCGCGTGTAACCGCCGTCCCAGGCGCCGACGTACACGCCGGTGCGGCTGCCGCGCAGGGTGTGCGGGTCGATACCCGCCCGCTCCAGCGCCTCCCACGACGTCTCCAGCAACAACCGCTGCTGCGGATCCATCGCCACCGCCTCACGCGGCGATATCCCGAAGAACCCCGCGTCGAACTCTCCCGCGCCGTGCAGGAATCCGCCCTCGCGGCAGTACGTCCGCCCCACGGCGCCCGGATCCGGGTCGTACAGCCCAGCGACGTCCCAGCCGCGGTCGGACGGGAACGGCGAGACCGCGTCCGTTCCGGTCGCCACCAGGTCCCACAGGTCCTCGGCAGAGCCCGCCCCGCCCGGGAAGCGGCACGCCATGCCGACGATCGCGATCGGCTCGTGCGCCTGTTCCTCCGCCTTCTTCAACCGTGTGGTGGCACGGTGGAGTTCGATGGTGGTCCGCTTCAGGTAGGCGCGGAGCTCCTGCTCGTCAGCCATGCTTTCGTCACCCCGTGGTGGTTCGGTCGGTCGCTGCGGGTGGTGGTGATGGTGGGGGGCGGATCAGAACCGCTCGTCGATGAAGGCGAAGAGCTCTTCGTCGTCGGCGGCGTCGAGCGTTCCGGTCACCTCGTCGTCGTCCGCCGGTCCGGCGGGTTCGCCGTCGCTCGCGCCGCTGAGCCGGTCCCACAGTCCGGTCAGGGCGGCGAGCCGGTTCGTGATCTCGTGCCGGGCCGTGCCGTCGGGAAGGGCGGTGTCCAGGCCGCCCTGTTCGGTGAGGCGGATGAACAGCTTCTCCAAGCGGTCCAGTTCGGTGGCGAGTGACACGTCGCCGTCCTCCGTCGGGGTGTCCGGGGCGAGTCGGTCGTGGAGGTGCCGGGCGAGTGCTGCGGGGGTGGGGTGGTCGAACACCAGGGTGGCGGTGAGCCGGAGCCCCGTGGCGGCGGTGAGGCGGTTGCGCAGCTCCACCGCGGTCAGGGAGTCGAAGCCCAGCTCGCGGAAGTTCCTTTCGGCGGAGAGCTCGCCGTCCTCCGCGTAACCGAGTACGGCTGCCGCGTGGGTGCGTACGGCTTCCAGCACCGCGTCCATCCGCTCGGCGGGCGGGAGTTGGGCGATCCTGTCCCCGAGGGACAGGTTCGTGCCCGCCGCGGCCGCGTGGGGCTGGGCCGAGGCAGTGGCTGCGAGGGGGCTGCGCCGGTTCCGTATGAGGCCGCTGAGGAAGGGCGGAACCGTGTCCTGGGTCCGCAGGGCGGCATGGTGGAGACGGATCGGGACCTGGAGGGCCTCGTCCCAGCGCTGGGCCTCGTCGAAGAGGGCCACGCCCTCGGCGTCGGTCAGGGGCAGGATGCCGCCGCGGGCGAGCCGGCGGTGCATGTCGCCCTGATCGAGGTGTTCCGCCATCCTGCTGTTGCGCGCCCACAGTCCCCAGGCGAGGGAGAGGGCGGGCAGCCCCGTCCCGCGCCGGTACTGGGCGAAGGCGTCCACGAAGGCGTTGGCCGCCGCGTAACTGCCCTGCCCGGGGCTGCCGAACAGCGCGGAGGAGGACGAGTAGAGGACGAAGGCCGACAGGTCGAGGTCCTGGGTCAGCTCGTGGAGGTTGAGGACCGCGTCGACCTTGGGCCGCAGCACGGCGTCCATCCTCTCCGGGGTGAGCGACGGAAGCGTGCCGTCGTCCAGGACGCCGGCGGTGTGCACGACCCCGCGCAGCGGGTGTGCCGTCGGGACGGCGTCGATCAGGGCCTTGAGCTGGTCGCGGTCGGCCGTGTCACAGGCCCGTACGGTCACGTCGGCGCCGAGTTCGGCGAGCTCCCGCACGAGGTCCGCCGCGCCCTCGGCCTCCTCGCCCTGGCGTCCGGCGATGAGGAGGTGGCGTACGCCGTGCTCGCCGGCCAGATGGCGGGCGATCGCGCTGCCGAGCGTTCCCGTGCCGCCGGTGATGAGCACGGTGCCGTGCGGGTCGAAGACGGGCGGCATGGTGAGCACGAGCTTGCCGGTGTGCTTGCCCTGGCTGAGCGTGCGGAAGGCGCGGCGGGCGTGGCGTACGTCGTGGACGGTCACCGGCAGCGGGTGCAGCACTCCGGCCTCGAAGAGCTCCAGCAGCTCCGCCAGCATCGCACCGACCGTCTCCGGGCCCGCCTCGACGAGGTCGAACGGCCGGTAGGTGGTCCCGGGGTGACGGTCGGCGATCGTACGGGGGTCTCGTACGTCGGCCTTGCCCAGCTCCAGGAAGTGGCCGCCTCGGGGCAGCAGGCGCAGTGAGGCGTCGACGAAGTCGCCGGCGAGGGAGTTGAGGACGATGTCCACCCCTCGGCCGCCCGTCTTCTCCAGGATACGGTCGGCGAAGTCCAGCGTGCGGGAGTTGGCGATCCGCCCGTCGGACAGGCCCAGCGCGCGCAGCGTGTCCCACTTCGGGGTGCTCGCGGTCGCGTACACCGTCAGGCCGAGGTGCCGCGCGAGCTGGAGTGCCGCCATGCCGACACCGCCCGTCGCCGCGTGGATCAGCAGCGTCTGGCCGGGGCGGGCCTGGGCGAGCCGGACGAGGGCGTAGTGGGCGGTGAGGAACACGGCCGGGACGGAGGCGGCCTGCGCGTACGACCAGCCGTCGGGGATCCGGGCCACCATGCGGTGGTCGGCGACGGCGTACGGGCCGAAGCCACCGGTCCACATTCCCAGCACCCGGTCGCCCGGGGCGAAGCCGGTGACGCCGGGGCCGGTCTCAATCACCACGCCGGCGCCCTCGGCGCCCATGACGCCACGGCCCGGGTACATGCCGAGCGCGATGAGCGTGTCGCGGAAGTTCAGCCCGGCGGCCCGTACGGAGACGCGTATCTGGCCGGGCCGCAGCGGTGCCAGGGTGTCCGGCGCCGGTTGCAGGCGCAGCCCCTCCAGAGTGCCGTCGCCGCGGGTGCCGAGCCGCCAGGCGGCGGAGCGGGCCCTTCCAGCCGATTCGCCCCATCCGGCCGATCCGGCCGTACCGAGGTCCGTTTCGGCGTCGGGCAGTTGCAGGGTGTCGGAGGTCTCCGGGCCCATGGGCGTGAGACGGGGTGTGTGCACGTGCTCGCTGCGGACCGCGAGCTGCGGCTCACCGCAGGCGAGCGCGGCCGCCAGCGCGCCACCGCTGACGGCGTCGTCGTCCGGGTCGAGGTCGAGCAGCACCATCCGGCCGGGCTCCTCGGACTGGGCGGAACGCACCAGCCCCCAGGCGGAGGCGGCGGCCGCGTCCCGTACGGTCTCGCCCGGGCCGGCGGCGACGGCGCCGCGGGTGATGACGACCAGCTTGGCGGACGACCGGTCGGCGGCCCTCAGCCAGTGCTGCGCCACCCCGAGGGTCCTCTCCAGGACAGCGCGCACCGTGTCGGGGTCCGGGACGCCCGGGAAGTGCGGCAGCTGCACGGCGACACCGTCGGGGAGGGCACTGTCGGGTACGGCCTCGTCGAATACGGCCCCGTCGGCGGAGCAGGTGTCGAGCAGCGACTCCAGGTCGGGGTAGCTCGCACAGTCGGTGCCCGCACGGGTGAGCGCGGCGGCCAGCCCGCTGTGGTCCTCACCGACGATCGCCCAGCGCTGGGCGGGCACGGATGCGGGCGCGGGCTTCCGCTCCCACAGGACCCGGTACAGCGAGCCGCTGCCCGTGCCGGGGCGCCTGCCGGTGCCAGCGGCGCCGGACCGCTCGGCGAGCTGTTCGGCGGGGACCGGGCGGACGACGAGTTCGTCGATCGCCAGGACGGGCCCTCCCTCCCCGTCGGTGCAGAGCAGGCGCACGGCTTCCGCGCCGACGGGCGAGACGGTGACGCGCAGACGGTCGGCGCCGGTGGCGTACAGGCGTACCCCTCGCAGAGCGAACGGCATGCGGGCCTGGCCGTCGGCGGGGAAGAACTCGCCCAGGCTCATGGCCTGAAGGGCCGCGTCCAGCAGGGCCGGGTGGATGTCGTGGTCACGCGCCTCGCCGGCCGCCGGTCCGGGCAGGGCGACGTCCGCGTACACGGTGTCGCCGTCGCGCCAGCCGGTACGGAACCCCTGGAAGGTGACGCCGTAGTCGTAGCCGCGTTCCGCGAAGGCGGCGTAGAAGGCGGCGGGGTCCGGGATCCCGGCCGGCCGCGCCCCGGCCGGTGGCCACGCGGCGCCGGGCGCCGGCCACCCGCCGGACCCGCCGGACCCGCTGGTCGTCGGCGCACCGGCCGTCGGTACGCCGGCAGCCGGGACGTCGGCAGCCGGACTGCCGGTGAGGGTGTCAGGGATGCCTGGGGTGTTGGTGGTGCTGGCGGGGGTGACGGTGGCCTGCGCGTGCAGGGTCCAGGGCGACTGCGGTGGGGCGCCCGCCTCGCGGGAGTGCACGGTGACCGTGCGCCGGCCTTCCTCGTCCGCGGGGCCGACCTGGACGCGCAGTTCCACAGTGCCCGTGCCGGCGGGGCCGGCGGCGTCGTCGCCGGGGAGGACGAGAGGTGTACGCAGGGCGAGTTCGTCGATCTGTCCGCAGCCGGACTGGGCGCCGGCCCAGAGGACCAGGTCGACGAAGCCGGTGGCGGGCAGCAGGACCGTGCCGAGCAGGGCGTGTTCGGCGAGCCAGGGCCGGGTGTCGGCGCCGAGCCGCGCGGTGTAGACGTGGCCTGCCGCATCGGGGAGTTCGACCCCCGCGCCGAGCAGCGCGTGGCCGGCGTCGGCCAGTCCGACGGACGCCGTGTCACCGCGCCGGGCAGGCGGGTGGTACCAGTAACGCTGCCGCTGGAAGGGGTAGGTGGGCAGGTCGGCCCGCCGCGCCTCCGCGCCGTACAGCGCCGCGGCGTCGATGTCGACCCCCTGGGCGCAGGCGGAGGCGAGTGCGAGGGCGAAGCCCTTCGTACCGCCCTTCTCACGGCGCAGGGTGTGCAGGACCGCGGCAGGCGTACCGGCGTCGGCGACGGTCTGCTCCAGTGAGACGGCCAGCATGGGGTGCGGACTCGTCTCCAGGAACGCGTGGTGGCCATCGGCGAGCAGCGCACGGGTGGCCTGCTCGAACTCGACCGGCTCGCGCATGTTGCGGTACCAGTAGGCGGCGTCCAGCTCGGCGGTGTCGAGCAGCCCGCCGGTGACGGTGGAGTAGAACGGGACGTCACCGGAGCGGGGGGCGACCGGGGCCAGCTCTCGCAAGAGCCGCTCCTGCAGGGCCTCCACCTGGGCCGAGTGTCCGGCCGTGTCCACGCCGGGGATCGCGCGCGCGTGGACGCCGTCCGCCTCCAGCTCGGCCAGGAGCTCGCGCAGCGACTCGGGGTCGCCCGCCACGGCTGCCGTGCCCGGGCTGTTGACGGCCGCCACCGACAGGCGGTCGCCGAAGCGCTCCAGCCGGACGCGTACCTGCTCGGCCGGCAGCGACACGGCGACCATGCCGCCCTTGCCCGCGAGGGTCAGCCACGCCTGGCTGCGGAGGGCCACGATCCGTGCGGCGTCCTCCAGGGTGAGGCCCCCGGCGACGCACGCGGCGGCGATCTCGCCCTGCGAGTGCCCGATGACCGCCGACGGCTGCACTCCCGCGGCGCGCCAGCAGGCGGCCAGCGACACCATCATGGTGAAGAGCACGGGCTGGACGACGTCGACCCGGCTGAGCGACGCCGCCCCCGGCACCTGCCTCAGCACGTCCAGGACCGACCAGTCGAGGAACGGGCGCAGCGCGGCGTCGCACGCCTCGGCGGACTCGCGGAAGGCCACCGAACGGTCGAGCAGCCCTTCGGCCATGGCCGCCCACTGGGAGCCCTGGCCGGGGAAGACGAACACTGCGCCGCCGTCCGCCGGAACGGCCTGGTGACGGGCCACGGACGGGTGCTCCCGTCCCTCGGCGAGGGCGTGCAGGGCGTGCAGCAGTTCCTCGCGGTCCGCGCCGCCGACCACGGCCCGGTGCTCGAAGCGGGTGCGGGCGGTGAGCAGGGTGAGTCCGGCGTCCGCCGGCCGCAGGCCGGGGTCGTCGAGGAAGGCGCCGCGCAGGCGGTCCGCGTACGCCTGGAGCGCCGCTTCCGTACGGGCGGAGAGCACGAGGGGGGCGATGCCGTCGTCTGCGCCGATGGCGCCCGGCTCAGGGCCGTCCGGTACGGGGCCGTCGTGCCCGATGCCGCCTGGTGCGGGGCCGTCCGGTTCGAGGCCGACCGGTTCGAGGCCGACCGGTTCGAGGCCGACCGGTGCGGGGCGGTGCTGGAGAGTGTCGGGGCGGTGGGCCGGGCGCGGGGCCTCCTCGATGAGGACGTGCGCATTGGTGCCGCTGATGCCGAAGGCCGACACCCCGCCTCGGCGCGGGGTCTCCCCCTCGGGCCACGCCACCGGCTCGGTGAGGAGCGCGACCGTACCGGACGACCAGTCCACGCGCGGGCTCGGCTCGTCGACGTGCAGGGTCCGCGGCAGGACGCCGTTGCGCAGGGCGAGCACGGTCTTCATCACCCCGGCCACGCCGGCCGCGGCCTGCGCGTGGCCGATGTTGGACTTCACCGAGCCGAGCAGGAGCGGCTTGCCGGGCTCTCGGGACGCGCCGTACGTCGCTTGCAGGGCCTGGGCCTCGATGGGATCGCCGAGCGGGGTGCCGGTGCCGTGCGCCTCCACGACGTCGACGTCCTCGGCACGCAGCCCGGCGTCTGCGAGCGCCTCGCGGATGACCCGCTGCTGCGAGGGACCGTTGGGCGCGGTCAGGCCGTTGCTGGCGCCGTCCTGGTTGACGGCGGATCCGCGGACGACGGCCAGTACGGGGTGCCCGAGCCGCTCGGCGTCGGACAGCCGCTCCAGGAGCAGGACGCCTGCGCCCTCGCCGAGCACCACGCCGTCGGCCGCGCCGGCGAAGGCACGCGACCGGCAGCCAGGCGACAGGACCCGCTGCCGCGAGAACTCCACCAGCATCTCTGGGGTGGACATCACCGTCGCACCGCCCGCCAGCGCCATCGAGCACTCGTCGCGGCGCAGCGCCTGCACGGCCAGGTGCAGCGCCACCAGTGAGGCCGAGCACGCCGTGTCGACGGTCAGGGCCGGGCCTTCGAGGCCGAAGACGTACGAGAGCCGGCCGGACATCACGCTGGCCGAGTTACCGGTGCCGAGGTAGCCGTCGAAGCTCTCCTCACCGTTCTGGAGGAGGCCGAGGTAGTGCTGGCCGTTGGTGCCGACGAACACTCCGGTGCGGCTGCCCCGCAGTGCGGACGGGTCGATCCCGGCCCGTTCGAACGCCTCCCAGGACGTCTCCAGCATCAGCCGCTGCTGCGGGTCCATCGCCAGCGCCTCACGCGGCGAGATGCCGAAGAAGGCGGGGTCGAAGTCCGGCGCCTCGTGCAGGAACCCTCCTTCGCGGACGTACGTACGGCCGCTTGCGTCCGGGTCGGCGTCGTACAGGTCGTCCAGGCTCCAGCCCCGGTTGCCCGGGAAGGGGCTGATCGCGTCACCCCCGTCGCTCAGCAGCCGCCACAGCTCCTCGGGCGTGGAGACGCCACCGGGGAAGCGGCACGCCATCGCCACGATGGCGATGGGCTCGGAGTCGTGGTCGGCGGCCGGGTCGGTGGGCGCCGCGGACCGCACGAGGGCGTCGCCGGTGCCGAGCGCGTTCGCCGCTCCCTGCTCCAGCGCCTGGTCCCGCAGGTGCCGTGCGAGAGCGGCCGGATCGGGGTGGTCGAAGACCAGGGAGGCGGAGAGCGTGAGACCGGTGGCGGTCCTCAGCCGGTTGCGCAGTTCGACAGCGGTCACGGAGTTGAAGCCCAGGGCCTTGAACGGCTGCCTGGCGTCGACGGCGTCGAGCGAGGACTGACCCAGAACCGTCGCCGCATGGCTGCGCACCATCCGCAGCAAGAGCCTCAGTTGCTCCTCGTCGGACTTGCCCGCCAGCAGGCGGACCACCTCAGGGGCCTCTCGGCGGCCGTCGGAGTCGGCGCCGTCCGCCGGGGAGGCGCCCGCCCCCGCCGCCGCGCCCGCGTGGGCGCCGCTGTCCGCGGTGGCGGCCCGGGGGCGGCGCGTGGCCGGAAGCCCCTCGAAGAGTGCCGAGGGCCGTACGGCTTCGCGAGCCGCGACGAACCGCTCCCAGTCGGCTTCGGCGACGGCCACGGCACCGGCGCCCCGGCCCACGGCCCGGAAGAGCGCGTCGACGGCGCGCCGCGGGTCGAGCGGGGTGAGGCCGGCCCGGCTCATCCCGGCAGCGATCTCCTCCCGGGCCGCCACCGCTTCGTCGTCCCCGGACGCGGATGCCTCGTGCCCGCGCCACGGTGTCCAGGCGACCGATGTGAAGGGCAGGCCGCGCACGCGCCGCCGCTCGGCGAAGGCGTCCAGGTGCGCCGCGCCTGCCGCGTAGCCACCTTGTCCCGTCCCGCCCCAGACCCCGGCGACGGACGAGAAGACGATGAACGCGTCGAGCTTGGTGTCCTCAAGGAGGGCTTCCAGTCGGGTCACCAGGTCCGTCTTGGTGTGCACCGCGCGGGCGAGCGCCGCCGGTGTGGTGTCGGACAGGGCGCTCAGCGGAACGGCGGCCGGGGCCACCAGCACCGCGGTGGGCGCGTGCTCGGCGATCAGCGACCGCAGGGCGGCGTCGTCCTCGACCTCGCACGGCACCAGGCTGACGCGCCCGTCGGCAAATGTCTCCTCGGCAGTTGTCCCGTCGGCGCGGCTCCCGTCGGCGGGTGTCCCGTCACCGGGGGCTTCCGGGAGGGAGGCAGCGGGGCCGGCGAGGACGACGTGCTCGGCACCGCCGGCGAGGAGGCGCCGGGTGAGCGGTTCCGCCACCGCCGCCACCTCCCCGACCACCAGGACCGTGCCACGGGGTCGCCAACCGGGTGCGGTGGTGGCAGCGGCGGACCGAACGAGCCTGCGGCCGTACACCCCGGAACCGCGGATCGCCACCTGGTCCTCACCGTCGGGGGAGGCGGCGAGGACAGCGGCCGCCCGCCGGAAGGAGCTCGGATCTGCGATGCCGATGCCGGTGCGGGTGTCGGTGCGGGTGTGGGTGTGGGTGTGGGTGTCAGCGTCGGTGTCGGTGTCGGCGTAGAAGTCGATCAACCCGCCCCAGAGCTGCGGGAGTTCCAGGGCCGCCACCCGGCCGAGGCCCCACACTTGCGCCTGCTCGACGGAGGGTTCCTCCCTGGGCAAAGCGCTCACGGCATTGCGCGTGACCGTCCAGAGCCGGGCCCCCACCTGTGCGTCGGCTGCCGCCTGGATCAGTGTGAACGACGCGGCGAGGGCGAGCGGAAGTCGGGAGTGGTCAGGGTGCGTGCCCTCGGCCAGCGCGAGGAAGGACACGATCCCCTGGAGCGGAGCACTGTCCGGCACCTCCGCCGCCTCAGCGAGCAGCGTGCCCATGCGGGAGCGGTCACCGGCGGGATCGATGCCGAGCGTCGCGACCTCGGCTCCGCGGTCGGCCAAGGCCCGGGCCATGCCCTCCGCTGCCTGGGCCACAGAGGCCGGGTTCTGCGGCCTCTCGGGCAGGAGCAGCAACCAACGCCCTGAAAGCCGTGCCCCGGTCTCGTCCTCACGCAGGGCCTTCCACTCCACGTGGTAGGTGATGTCGTCGGTGCCGCCTCGGCGGTCGGCGGTTTCGAGCCAGTAATGCCGGCGTTGGAAGGGGTAGGTGGGCAGGTCGACCTGTCGGGTGGTGAGATTGTGCGTGGTGTAGGCAGCCTTCCAGTCGACCGCCACGCCGTGGACGAACGCCTCCGCCATCGAGGTCCACAGCCGGTGCAGACCCCCCTCACCCTTGCGCAACGTCCCGGCGATGACGACGTCCCGGTCCGCCGTCGACTGGTCGGCGAGCTCCTGGATACCGATGGTCAGCACCGGATGGGCACTGGCCTCGATGAACACACCGAACCCCTCAGCCAGCAACAAGTCGACTGTGTCGGCGAAGTTCACGGGCGAGCGCAGGTTGCGATACCAGTACGCGGCATCCGTCCGCGCCCGTGGGCCCGGCTCGACGGTGGAGTAGAACGGGATCTTCGGCTCCCGCGCCTCAACCGGCGCCAGCAGGGTGGCCAGTTCCGCCTCGATCGCTGCCACCTGGGCGGAGTGGGAGGCGTAATCCACCGGAATACGACGAGCCCGGACACCATCCTGTTCGCAGGCGGTGACGAATTCGCCCACCGCGTCGGCGTCTCCCGACACCACCGTGATCGCAGGCCCGTTCACCGCAGCAATACCGAGACGGTCCGACCAGCCGGTCAGGCGTTCCTCGACAACGTCGGCCGGCAGCGCCACCGACGCCATCCCACCCCGACCGGCCAACACCCGGCCGATCACCTGCGAACGCAACGCCACCACCCGCGCCCCGTCCTCAAGACTCAGCGCACCGGACACCACAGCAGCGGCGATCTCACCCTGCGAATGCCCCACCACCGCATCCGGCCTCACCCCGGCAGCAGCCCACACCTCAGCCAGCGACACCATCACCGCCCACGTCACCGGCTGCACCACATCCACCCGCTCAAGCCCCTCACCCGAGCGGACCACCTCCAGCAGATCCCACTCCACGAACGGAGACAGCGCGGCAGCACACTCCCCCATACGAGCCGCAAACACCGGCGAGCACTCCAGCAGCTCCGCACCCATACCGGCCCACTGCGTCCCCTGACCCGGAAACACCAACACCGACCGACCCACAGAGGCAGCTGCCCCGGTGATGACCGGGGTCTTCAAGCCGGCCAGCAGCTCCCCACGCCCGGACGCGACGACGACAGCGCGGTGGTCGAACACCGAACGGTGCGCGGCAGACCACCCCACCTCCCCCACGCCCAGCCCGCTGCCACCCTCGATGAACGACGCCAGACGCCCCAAGCCCGCCGCCAGCGCCTTCGCCGAAGCACCCGACACCACCACCGGAACAGGAGCCAGCACCGGCTCCGAGGACACCTCCGGCTCGTCCGGCGCCTGCTCCAGCACCACATGCGCGTTCGTGCCGCTGACACCGAACGCCGACACCGCCGCCCTGCGCGCACGCTCCACCACCGGCCACGACCGCGCCTGCGTCAACACCTCCACCGCACCCGCGGACCAGTCCACATGCGACGACGGCACCTCCACATGCAACGTCCGCGGCAACACACCATGCCGCAACGCCATCACCATCTTGATCACACCCGCGACACCAGCAGCCGCCTGCGCATGACCGATGTTCGACTTCAACGACC
>NZ_JBITEO010000044.1:0-12429 GCF_044455245.1 Streptomyces sp. NPDC051310 | reverse complement strand
TCATCGAGGCCAGCGCCCATCCGGTGCTGACCATGGGCATCCAGGAGCTCGCCGACCGGTCGACGACGGATCGGGACGTCGTCATCGCCGGGACGTTGCGCAGGGGTGAGGGGGGTCTGCACCGGTTGTGGACCTCGATGGCGGAGGCGTTCGTCCGCGGCGTGACGGTCGACTGGAAGGCGGCCTACACCGCGCACGGCCTCACCACCCGCCGGATAGACCTGCCCACCTACCCCTTCCAACGCCGGCACTACTGGCTCGAAACCACCCCCCGAAGCCGTGATCGCCTTCACGGGGCCGAGCCTGCCGGGATAGAAGCCTGGCGTTACAAGGTGGTCTGGAAGGGGCTGCCGACGGAGGAGACGCCCCGGCTGTCCGGGCGCTGGCTGCTGGTGCTGCCGGAGGGCACGGACCCCGGCCCGGCGGATGACATCGCCGACGTACTCAGCCACCAGGGCGCCACCGTGCAGCGGTTGGTGGCCGATCCCGTGGCGCTGGGACGTGACGGGCTCGCCGCGCGGCTTTCCGGCACCTGGGACGGGATTCTCTCCCTCCTCCCGGCGGACGAGCGGCCGCACCCCGACCACCCCGCGCTCGACCGCGCCACCGTCGGTACGGTGCTCCTCGCACAAGCGGCGTCCGACGCCGGTACGGGCGCGCGGTTGTGGACCGTCACGCGCCGGGCCGTCGCCGTTGCGGCGGGAGAACAACCCTCCACGGCCGGTGCTCAGGTCTGGGGTGTCGGGCGTGGCATCGCCCTGGAACTGCCCACTGTGTGGGGAGGTCTGGTGGACCTCCCCGACGCGCCGGACGCCCGGTGCCTGCGCATGCTGGCCTGGGTGCTGGCAGCGACCGGTGCCGAGGACCAGGTGGCCGTACGAGCCTCCGGTGCTTACGGGCGCAGACTGGCACCCGCCGGGGGAGCGGCCGGTGCCGGCCGGGCGTACACGCCGCGGGGGACGGTGCTGGTGACGGGTGGTACGGGTGCGCTCGGTGGCCACGTGGCCCGGTGGCTGGCGGCGAACGGTGCCGAGCACCTGGTGCTCACCAGCCGGCGGGGCCGGGATGCCCCCGGGGCGGCAGCGTTGACGGCCGAGCTGGAGGCCCGGGGAGCCCGGGTGACGGTGGTGGCGTGCGACGTCGCCGACCGTGAGGCGCTGGCGGCGCTGCTGGACGAACATCCTCCCACCGCCGTGTTCCACACCGCCGGCGTACCCCACTCCGGTGCGTTCCTGGGCCTGCGTACCGACGGCATGGCCGACGTGTACGGCGGCAAGGTCGCCGGCGCCCGTCACCTGGACGAGCTGACCCGCGAGCGGGACCTGGACGCCTTCGTCCTGTACACGTCGGGCGCCGGCGTCTGGGGCAGCGGCGGGCAGACGGCGTACGGTGCGGCGAACGCGGCGCTGGACGCCCTCGCGGAGCGGCGGCGCGCCGACGGCCTGCCGGCCACCGCGATCGCTTGGGGCCTGTGGGGCGGAGGCGGCATGGGCGAGGGTGACGGCGAGGAGTTCCTCAGCGAGCGCGGCCTGCGTGCCATGTTTCCGGAGTCGGCCGTGGAAGCCCTCGGCGTGGCTCTGGAGCGTGGCGACACCTGCGTGGCTGTGACGGATGTCGACTGGCCCTGGTTCGCCCGGTCGTTCACCGCGTTCCGGCCGAGTCCCCTGATCGGCGACCTCGCCGGAACGGGTGGGGCGGGGGAGCGGTACGGGGACGGGGAGCAGAGCACCGACGAGCTGGGGTTCCTCGCGCGGTACACCGCGTGCGGTCCGGTCGAGCGGCAGGAGATGCTGCTCGACCTGGTCCGCCGGCAGGTGGCCGTCGTGCTGGGCCACGCGGGGCCCGAGGAGGTGCCGGCCGATCAGGCGTTCAGGGACCTCGGTTTCAGCTCGCTCACGGCCGTCGAGGTGGCCACCCGGCTGGGCCGGGCGGTGGGTGCCAAGCTGCCTCCCACCCTGGTGTTCGACCACCCGACGGCGGAAGCGGTCGGCGACCACCTGGCCGAGGTGCTGGAGGCGCGCGTAGCGGCGGAGGCGTCGCGGAGCGAGGAGCAGCGGATCAGGGCGGCGCTGGCGTCGGTGCCCGTGGACGCGCTGCGGGAGGCGGGGCTGCTCGACGGCCTGCTCGCCCTCGCCGCGGCACACGCACCGGGGGCCGGCCAGGCGGCGTCGGAGCGTTCCTCGGCGTCCACAGACGCCGCCGGACCCGCTGGTGCCGCCGGGCCCGCCGACCCGCTCGACTCCATCGACGAGTTGGACGACGACGCACTGATCGCGCTCGCCCTGGGCGAAGCCGGTTCCTGACCCGCGCCACGCCCCCGCGCCCCTCGCCGTCGACCCCCGTCCCCCCGACGCCGAACGCTCCCCCCCGACCCCGCAACCCCGTTCCCACCTTCCCGCCTCCCCACCTCCCTGTCCGTCCGTCCCCGTACGTACGGACCGCTCCGCCCCCGCTCCGAGAGGAACGCCCCCTCATGCCCCTGTCCTCCTCCCAGACCTCCACCGAGAAGCTGGTGGAGGCCCTGCGCACCTCCGTGAAGGAGGCCGAAAAGCTCCGGCGGCGCAACCGCGAACTCGAAGAAGCCGCCCACGAGCCCGTCGCCATCGTCGGGATGGCCTGCCGCTACCCCGGCGGCGTCGACTCGCCCGAAGCGCTGTGGGAGCTGGTCGCCGGCGGGACGGACGCGGTCGGTCCGTTCCCCACGGACCGCGGCTGGGACGTCGACGGCGTGTACGACCCCGACCCGGAGGCGCAGGGGACCACGTACTGCCGCGAAGGCGGCTTCCTGACCGGCGCCGCGGAGTTCGACGCCCCCTTCTTCGGCATCTCGCCGAGGGAGGCCGTGGTGATGGACCCGCAGCAGCGCCAGCTCCTCGAAGTGTGCTGGGAGGCCCTCGAACGGACCGAGCTCGATCCCCGGACCCTGCGGGGCAGCCGCACCGGGGTGTACGTCGGAGCGGCGCACTCGGACTACGCCTCCGACCCGGACCGGGTCCCCACGGGGTCGGAGGGGCACCTGCTGACAGGCAGCGCGGACGCGGTGCTGTCCGGGCGCGTGTCGTACGTCCTCGGGCTGGAAGGCCCCTCGATGACCATCGAGACGGCCTGCTCGTCGTCGCTCGTCGCGCTGCACGTGGCGGTCGCGGCGCTGCGCCGCGGCGAGTGCGACATGGCGCTGGGCGCGGGGGTGGCCGTCATGCCGGACCCGGCCGCGTTCGTCGAGTTCTCGCGGCAGAAGGGGCTGGCGGCGGACGGGCGGTGCAAGGCGTTCTCGGCGGACGCGGACGGCACCGGGTGGGCGGAGGGCGTCGGTGTGCTGGTGCTCCAGCGGCTGAGCGACGCGCAGCGGGACGGCCGCCGGGTGCTGGGGCTCGTGCGCGGCTCGGCCGTCAACCAGGACGGTGCCAGCAATGGCCTGACCGCGCCCAGCGGCCCGGCCCAGCGACGGGTCATCGAGCAGGCGCTGGCCGACGCCCGCCTGGCGCCCGACCAGGTGGACGCGGTGGAGGCGCACGGCACCGGCACCCGGCTCGGCGACCCCATCGAGGCGGGCGCGCTCCTCGGCACGTACGGCAGGCAGCGGAGCCCCGGCCGGCCGTTGTGGCTGGGGTCGTTGAAGTCCAACATCGGCCACGCGCAGGCGGCGGCGGGTGTCGGCGGGGTCATCAAAATGGTGCAGGCCATGCGCCACGGAGTGCTCCCGCGCACCCTCCACGCCGACACCCCGACACCGCACGTCGACTGGTCGGCGGGTGCGGTACGGCTCCTGACGGAGGCCGTCCCCTGGGAGGCGCGGGAGGGCAGCCCCCGGCGCGCCGCGGTCTCCGCCTTCGGCGTCGGCGGGACCAATGCCCACGTCGTGCTGGAGGAAGCACCCTCCCCAGGGCCGGCCCCCGCCACCGCCCCGGTCACTGCGCCCACCGGCGCGCAGGCGTCCCACTCGCCCGCCGCCGTGCCCTCGACCGCCCCCGTCCCCTCCCCGTCCACTGTTCCGGCCCTCACCCCCGGCCCCGCCCCAGCGCCCGCCGTCCCCACTCCCGTCCCCGCCCGGGCCCCCGTGGCATGGGTCGTCTCGGGCCGTGGGGAGGCCGCCCTGCGGGCCCAGGCCGACCGGCTCCACCGGCACCTGCGCGAGGCGCCGGACTTTGGTGCGCTCGACGTCGGTTACTCGCTGGCCGCCACCCGCAGCGCCTTCGAGCACCGAGCGGTCCTGCTCGGCTCCGACCGCGCCGACCTGACGGACGCCCTGCGCGCGGTCGTGGAAGGCCGTCGTACGCCCCAAGTGATCAGCGGGGTATGCCGGCGCGACGGCAAGCTCGCGTTCATGTTCACCGGACAGGGCAGCCAGCGCCCCGGAATGGCAGGCGACCTGCGCGCCGCCTTCCCGGTGTTCGCCACCGCCCTGGACGAGGTCGCCCGGCGGCTCGACCCCGGGCTGGAGCGGCCGCTGTCGGCCGTGCTGGACGCGGCGCCGGGCAGCCGGGACGCGGAACTGCTGGACCGTACGCGGTACACGCAGGCCGCGCTCTTCGCCGTGGAGGTGGCGCTGTTCCGGCTGCTGGAAAGCTGGGGCATGCGCCCGGACCGGCTGCTCGGGCACTCCGTGGGCGAGATCGCCGCCGCGCACGCCGCCGGGATCCTCGACCTGGACGACGCCTGCACGCTGGTCGCCGCACGGGGCCGGCTGATGGAGGAACTGCCGGAACGCGGAGCCATGGTGTCCGTGCGGGCGTCGGAGGCGGAGGTCCTCGACCTGCTGGCCGGCAGCACCGCACCGGTGGGCATCGCGGCGGTCAACGGGCCCGAATCCGTGGTGATCTCGGGCGCGGAGGAGCCGGTGACGGCACTGGCCGCGCGATTCGCCGCCCTGGGGCGCGCCACCAGGAAGCTCCGCGTGAGCCACGCCTTCCACTCGCCCCTCATGGACGGCATGCTGGCCGACTTCCGCCGCGTCGCCGAGGGCCTGAGCTACCACGCACCGCACATCCCGGTCGTCGCCCACGCGACCGGCGGGCGGCCCGTCGCCTCCGACGAACTGCGCCGTCCCGGCCACTGGGTCGAACACGTCCGGCGGACCGTCCGGTTCCACGACGGCGTACGGACGGCACGCGCCCAGGGCGTCACCACGTTCATGGAGCTCGGCCCGGGCGGCGCACTGACGGCGATGGCCGAGGAGTGCTTCGCCGACGACCCCGAGGTCACGCTGGTGCCCGTACTGCGCCGCCCTGCCCGGGGCGCCGGGGCTCCGGCGTCCGCGCCGCCCTCGGCGAGCACCACCGTGCTCCGGGCGGCCGCCACCGCGTACACCGCGGGTGCCGGCGTCGACTGGACCACGCTGTTCGCGGGTTCCGGTGCCCGGCGCGTCCCCCTGCCGGCGTACGCCTTCCAGCACCGCCGGTACTGGATCGAACCCGCCGCCCCCGCCCGGCGCGCGCTGCCCGACTGGAGCTACCGCATCACCTGGCGGCCCCTGTGCGCGGCGGCGCCGGGCGGGGACGGGCGCCGACCCCTCGCACCCACGGCCCCGGCCACGCCCACCTCGCCCCCGGCCCCCGCCCCCGTCCGGTACACCTCGCCCATCACCCCGACGCGCCCCGCCGGCCCCCGCCGCCTCTGGCTGCTGGTCCACCCCGACCGGGGCCGGGGCGCCGAGCTCGCCCGCTCGGCCGAGCGGGCCCTGGCCGGCGCGGGCGCCGTCGTCGTACCGCTCCCGGTCGACGTGGACTCGGCGGACCGGTCCTCGCTGGCCGCCGCTCTCGTACGGGCCCTGCCCGCTCCGCCGCCCCGAGGTGACATGGAGAGTGACACAGTCGCCCCCGTCCCGGGCGTGCTGTCGCTGCTCGGCGCCGATGATCGGGAGCACCCCCAGCACGGCCCGGTGGCCGCAGGAGTGCTGGCGACCCTGTTCCTGGCCCAGGCGATGGAGGATGAGGCGGTGCCCGCTCGCCTGTGGTGCGTGACCCAGGACGCGGTGGCCGTGGACCGCGACGAACGGCCCACGGGCGCCGGGGCGCAGCTGTGGGGGCTCGGCCGCACCGCCGCCCTCGAAATGCCGGTCCGCTGGGGCGGCTTGATCGACCTGCCGGGCTCCGCACAGGACGCCCACTGGGCCGAGGCGGTCCGGCTGCTCGACGGCCCCGAGGACCAGATCGCGGTCCGCGACTCCGGCGGCCACGGCCGCCGGCTGGTCCGCGCCGCGTCGCGACCGGGCGCCGCGCGCTACCGGCCGCGCGGCACGGTCCTCGTCACCGGCGGCACCGGGGCCCTCGGCGGGCACCTCGCCCGCTGGCTGGCCCGCAACGGCGCCGAGCACCTGCTCCTCATGGGCCGGCGCGGCGGCCGCGGCCGCGCGGCTGCCGCGCTCGAAGCCGAGCTGCTGGAACGGGGTGTCAAGGTGACGTTCGCCGCGTGCGACGTCGCGGACCGCGACGCGCTGGCCGAGGTGCTGGCCGCCGTCCCCGCGGACACCCCGCTCACCGCGGTCTTCCACGCCGCCGGCGTCCCACAGGTCAGCCCCCTGACCGGGACGGGCCCCGGGCTCTTCGCCGAGGTCTGCTCCGGCAAGGTCGCCGGCGCGCGGAACCTCGACGAACTGACGCGCTCCCACGACCTGGACGCGTTCGTGCTGTACGCCTCCGGGGCCGGGGTGTGGGGCAGCGCCGGACAGGGCGCGTACGCCGCCGCCAACGCCGAACTCGACGCCCTCGCCCAGCGCCGCCGCGCCGACGGGCTGCCCGCCACCTCCCTCGCGTGGGGCGTGTGGGCCGGGGAAGGCATGGGCGACGGCGACGGTGCCGCGTACCTGCGCCGCCGCGGCGTACGGGCCATGGCCCCGGCGACGGCGCTCGACGTGCTCGCCCGCTCCGTCGGCGGCGAGGACGCCTGCCTCACCGTCACGGACATGGACTGGCCCCGGTTCGCCGACGGCTTCACCGCCTTCCGGCCCAGCCCGTTGCTCTCCGAGCTGCCGGACACGCGCCAAAGCCCCGCCCACCCGGACGCCCCCGAGGAGGCGGCCGCACAGGGTGCCGCCACCCGCACCGCCCGGTCGGACGGAGGGCCCGGCCCCGCACGCCCGCGCATCGAGCGGCTCGACCCCCGCGAACGCCCCGCCGCCCTGCTCGCGCTGGTCCGGGACGAGACCGCCGACCTCCTGGGGCACCCGGACCCGCAGGACGTCCCGGCCGACGAGCGGTTCCTCCAGCTCGGCTTCGACTCCCTGGCCACCGTCCGGCTGCGCCGCCGCCTCGCCGCGGCGCTGGACGTCGAACTCGCCGCCACCGTCCTCTTCGACCACGACACGCCCCGTGCGCTCGCCGGCCACCTGGCCGGCCTGCTCGCCGCGGACCGGGACGACGGCAGCACCGACCGCACACCCGCCCGGACCGGTGGCGGCGCCGCGCAGCCACCGGTACGGAGCAGCTTCACCGCCCTGTACGAGGAGGCCGTCCGCAGCCGCCGGGTCGGCGAGGCCGTCGACCTCCTGGCCGCGGCCGCCGCCTTCCGCCCCGCCTTCCGGAGCCCCGACGAACAGCCCCTGACGCCGGTCGTCCTGAGCCGCGCCCCCGCCCCCGCCACACCGGCCCGGCCCGACCAGCCCGACCAGCCCGACCAGCCCGACCAGCCCGTCCGGCCCGACTGGCCCGACCAGCCCAACCAGCCCGACGGACCCGAGGAGCCCAGCCGGCAGACCTGGCAGACCTGGCCGACCGGGCACACCCGCCTGGGGGACCAGCCGACCGGGCAGAAGCCGACCGGCCGGCAGCGGACCGAGCAGGACCAGCAGCCCCGGCAAAACAACCAGCAGCCCCGGCAGGACCAGCAGGCCCGGCAGAACAACCAGCAGCCCCGGCCGCTCATCATCGGCTGCGCCGGCACGTCCGTCGCGTCGGGCCCGCACGAGTTCCTCTCCCTCGCCCGGGCCCTCGACGGCCGGTGCGACCTCACCGCGCTGCCCCAACCCGGGTTCGAGCACGGCGAGAAGCTGCCCGCCTCGCTCGACGTGCTCCTCGACGCGCAGGCCGCCGCCCTCGCCCGCCACACCGCCGGGCGGCCCTTCGTGCTGCTGGGGCACTCCGCGGGGGCCAACCTGGCCCACGCCCTCACCCGCCGGCTCGAAGAGCACGGCGGCGGGCCCGCCGCCCTGGTCCTCATCGACGTCTACACGCCCAGCGACCCCGGCGCGATGGGCGTGTGGCGCCACGAGATGCTCGAATGGGTGGCCGGGCGCTCCGCCGTCCCCCTGGACGACATCCGCCTGACCGCCATGGGGGCCTACCACCGGATGCTGCTCGACTGGCAGCCGGGGCCCACGCGCGCGCCCGTTCTGCACCTCCGGGCCTCCGCGCCCCTCGGGGAGTGGACCGGGGCGCCGGACGGCTGGCAGTCGCGCTGGGAGCACGCCCACACCACCGCGGCGCTGCCCGGAACGCACTTCACGCTGATGGGCCAGCACGCGCCCGCCACCGCACGGGCCGTCCTGGACTGGCTCGACGGCCTGCGCCCGACCGCCGCGGACGGCCGCCCGGCGACCGAAACCACCGACGACGAGAGGGACCAGTGAGCCCCGCACCGACCACGGAGGACCCGGCCGCCGCCGGGCGCCGTCTGCAACTGACCCGCGCAGCCCAGTGGTTCGCGGGCACCCAGGACGACCCGTACGCGCTCATCCTGCGCGCCGAGGCCACCGACCCGACCCCGTACGAGGAGCGGATACGGGCCCACGGGCCGCTCTTCCGCAGCGAGCTGCTCGACACCTGGGTGACGGCGAGCAGGGCCGTCGCCGACGAAGTCATCGCCTCACCCGCCTTCGACGGGCTCACGGCCGACGGGCGGCGCCCCGGCGCGCGGGAACTGCCGCTGTCCGGCACCGCGCTCGACGCGGACCGCGCCACTTACGCGCGGTTCGGGGCCCTCACCGCCTGGGGCGGGCCGCTGATGCCGGCGCCGCATGAGCGGGCGCTGCGCGAGTCGGCCGAACGGCGGGCCCACGCACTCCTCGACGGGGTGGAGGCCGCCCTTGCCGCCCAGGGTGCCACCGACGGCGCCGTCGACCTCGTCGACGCGTACGCCCGCAGGCTGCCCGCGCTGGTCCTCCGCGAACAGCTCGGCGTGCCGGAGGAGGCGGCGGCCGCCTTCGACGACGCGCTGGCCGGCTGCCGCCGCACCCTGGACAGCGTCCTGTGCCCGCAGCTCCTTCCGGACGCCGTGGCGGGGGCGCGCGCGGAAGCCGCATTGACGGCCGTACTGGCCTCCGTCCTGCGCGGGACGCCGGCCGGCCGGACACCTGACGCGGTCGCCGCCGCCCGCGCCCTGGCCGTCGGCGCCGCCGAGCCCACCGCCACCCTCGTCGGCAACGCCGTACAGGAGCTGCTGGCGCGTCCCGCACAGTGGGCCGAGCTCGTACGGGACCCGCGCCTCGCAGCCGCCGCGGTGACGGAGACCCTGCGCGTCGCCCCGCCCGTCCGCCTGGAACGGCGGGTCGCCCGCGAGGAGACGGACGTCGCCGGGCAGCACATCCCTGCCGGGGGCAGCGTCGTGATCCTCGTCGCCGCCGTCAACCGGGCACCTGCCGCACCCGCCGCCTCCACCGCCGTCGACCGAGCCCCCGCCGCCCCCGGGTCCGCGGACAGTGGCGGCGCCCCCACCGCCCCGCACGGCAGCGGCCGGCCCCGTACCTCCGCTCCCTTCGACCTCACGCGGCCCGCGGCCGCGGCCGCGCCCGGGCCGTTCGGGCTCCCCGGCAACCTGCACTTCCGCCTGGGCGGACCCCTGGTCAGCACGGTCGCCGAAGCCGCGCTCGGTGCGCTGGCCGCACGGCTGCCCGGTCTGCGCGCCGCCGGGCCGGCCGTCCGGCGCCGCCGCTCACCGGTGCTGCACGGACACGCCCGCCTCCCCGTCGCCGCCGACCGGACGGCCCGCGACCTGCCCGCCACCGTCCCGCAGAACTGAGGAGGGAGTGCCCCGATGCGTATCCTGCTGACGTCGTTCGCGCACAACACGCACTACTACAACCTGGTCCCCCTCGGCTGGGCGCTGCGCGCCGCCGGGCACGACGTACGGGTCGCCAGCCAGCCCTCGCTGACCGACAGCATCACCGGCTCCGGGCTGACCGCCGTCCCCGTGGGTGACGACGCGGCCATCGTCGAGCTGATCACCGAGATCGGCGACGACCTCGTCCTCTACCAGCAGGGCATGGACTTCGTGGACACCCGCGACGAGCCGCTGTCCTGGGAGCACGCCCTCGGGCAGCAGACGATCATGTCGGCCATGTGCTTCTCGCCGCTCAACGGCGACAGCACCATCGACGACATGGTGGCGCTGGCCCGTTCCTGGCAGCCGGACCTCGTCCTGTGGGAGCCCTTCACCTACGCCGGACCCGTCGCCGCGCACGCCTGCGGCGCCGCCCACGCCCGGCTGCTGTGGGGGCCCGACGTGGTCCTCAACGCACGGCAGCAGTTCACCCGGCTGCTCGCCGAGCGCCCCGTCGAGCAGCGTGAGGACCCGGTCGGCGAGTGGCTCATGTGGACGCTGGAGCGCCACGGCCTCGCCGCCGACGCGGACACGATCGAGGAACTGTTCGCCGGGCAGTGGACGATCGACCCCAGCGCCGGGAGCCTGCGGCTGCCGGTCGACGGCGAGGTGGTGCCCATGCGCTTCGTGCCGTACAACGGCGCCTCGGTCGTCCCCGCGTGGCTGTCCGAGCCGCTCACCCGGCCCCGGGTCTGCATCACCCTCGGTGTCTCCACCCGGGAGACGTACGGCACGGACGACGTGCCGTTCCACGAACTGCTGGCCGGACTGGCCGACGTGGACGCCGAGATCGTCGCCACCCTCGACGCGGGTCAGCTCCCGGACGCCGCGGGACTGCCCGGCAACGTGCGCGTCGTCGACTTCGTCCCGCTGGACGCCCTGCTGCCGAGCTGCGCCGCGATCGTCCACCACGGAGGCGCGGGCACCTGTTTCACGGCCACCGTGCACGGCGTCCCGCAGATCGTCGTGGCCTCCCTCTGGGACGCGCCGCTGAAGGCGCACCAACTCGCCGAGGCGGGCGCCGGGATCGCCCTGGACCCCGGGAAGCTGGGCGTGGACACCCTGCGCGGCGCCGTCGTGCAGGTGCTGGAGAGCCGCGAGATGGCCGCGGCGGCGCGCCGCCTCGCCGACGAGATGCTCGCCGCACCCACCCCGGCCGCGCTCGTCCCCCGCCTCGAACGCCTCACCGCCGCGCACCGCCGCGCCTGATCCCGTCCAAGGAGCCCCCCATGAACCTCGAATACAGCGGCGACATCGCCCGGTTGTACGACCTGGTCCACCAGGGCAAAGGCAAGGACTACCGGGCGGAGGCCGAGGAGCTGGCCGCGCTCGTCACCCGGCGCCGTCCCGGGGCCCGCTCGCTCCTCGACGTGGCCTGCGGCACGGGGATGCACCTGCGGCACCTCGGTGACCTCTTCGAGGAGGTGGCCGGGGTGGAGGTGTCCCCCGACATGCTGGCCATCGCGCAGCGGCGCAACCCGGAGGTCAGCATCCACCGGGGCGACATGCGGGACTTCGCCCTCGGCCGCCACTTCGACGCCGTGATCTGCATGTTCAGTTCCATCGGGCACATGCGCGACCAGCGGGAACTGGACGCGGCGATCGGCCGGTTCGCCGCACACCTGCCGTCCGGCGGGGTCGTGATCGTCGACCCCTGGTGGTTCCCGGAGACGTTCACCCCGGGGTACGTCGGCGCGAGCCTGGTCGAGGCCGAGGGCCGCACCATCGCGCGCTTCTCCCACTCCACGCTCGAGGACGGCGCGACCCGGATCGATGTGGACTACCTTGTCGGCGTACCGGGGGAGGGGGTGGAGCACTTGAAGGAGACCCATCGGATCACGCTCTTCGGGCGTGCGCAGTACGAGGCGGCCTTCGCCGCGGCGGGGTTGTCCGTCGAGTACCTCCCGCAGGCCGCCACCGACCGCGGACTCTTCATCGGCGTCCGGGCCTGAAGAGGCGACCAGGGATGGGGCACGGCATGGCACAGAGCAAGGCACACGGCAACGCACCGGGCGGGGGACACGGGATGCGGCACATCATCGAGGCGATCCGGTCGCTCTCCGGACAGGGGGGCTCGGCGGCGGCCGTCTCCGCCGACTTCGCGGCCCTCGAACTGCCCGAGTCCTTCCGGGCGGTGACCCTCCGCAAGGAGGAGGCGGAGATGTTCGCCGGGATGGCGAGCGCCGACAAGGACCCGCGCAAGTCGCTGCACGTCCAGGAGGTGCCGATACCGGAACTCGGCCCCGGCGAGGCGCTGGTGGCGGTGATGGCCAGTTCCGTGAACTACAACACGGTGTGGTCCTCGATCTTCGAGCCGGTGTCGACGTTCAGCTTCCTGGAGCGGTACGGGCGGCTGTCGCCGCTGGCCAAGCGCCATGACCTGCCGTACCACATCAT
>NZ_JBITEO010000043.1:0-14830 GCF_044455245.1 Streptomyces sp. NPDC051310 | reverse complement strand
CCGGGCGGTGGTCCTGGCCGGGCACCCCGACGCCTTCCTCACCGCCCTCGACACCCTCGCCGACACCCCCACCGACGACACCGACACGGACACCGATTCCGACAACACCGACAGCTCCGCCGAGGGGATGCCCGCCTTGGTGCGCGGTGCCGCCACGGCCAAGGGCAGGACGGCCTTCCTCTTCACCGGGCAGGGCAGTCAGCGGGCGGGCATGGGCCGGGCGCTGCACGCCGCCTTCCCCGTCTTCGCCCGCGCCCTGGACGAGCTGGCCGCACACTTCGACCAGCACCTGGACGAGCCGCTGCTGCGGGTGATGTTCGCGCCCGAGCGCGATGCGCTCGCCCCCTTGCTGGACCGTACGGACTACTCCCAACCCGCCATCTTCGCCTACGAGGTGGCGCTCTTCCGGCTGCTGGACAGTTGGGGGGTGCGCCCCGACGTGGTGGCCGGCCACTCGCTCGGCGAGCTGTCCGCGGCCTGCGTGGCCGGGGTGCTGCCGGTGCCGCAGGCCGTGGCCCTCGTCGCCGCCCGCGGCCGCCTCATGCACGCCCTGCCGGCGGGCGGCGCGATGATCGCCGTACAGGCCACCGAGGAGGAAGTGCGCGCGACCCTCGAAGGCCACGACGGCGCGGTGGACATCGCCGCGCTCAACGGCCCCGCGTCGGTCGTGCTCTCCGGTGACGCGGACGCCGTGGCGGCGCTCGCAGCCGACTGGGCCGCCCGCGGCCGCAGGACGCGCCGGCTCAAGGTGAGCCACGCCTTCCACTCCCCGCACATGGACGCCATGACCGAGGAGTTCGGCCGCGTGGCCGCCGGGCTGTCGTACGCCGCACCGCGGATCCCGATCGTCTCCGACGTCACCGGGGAACTCCTCGGGGCGAGCGAGGCGCGGGACCCCGCGTACTGGGTCCGGCACATCCGCCGCACGGTGCGCTTCCACGACCAGATGCGCCGGCTGGAGCGGTACGGAGCCGACGCCTACGTCGAGATCGGCCCCGCCGCGGTGCTCGGCCCGGCCGGCGAGGGCTGCCTGACGGCGGAACCGGGCCGCAGCGCCCCCGTGCTGGTGTCGCTGTCGGAGGCCGGCCGGGACGAGGTGACCGCGCTGCTGACCGCCCTGTCCACGCTGCACACACGCGGTGTCCGCGTCGACTGGCAGGCGTGGTTCGGGGCCGGGCCCCGTGCGGCCGACCTGCCCACGTACGCGTTCCAGAAGCGGCGCCACTGGCCCACCGGCCCCCTCGGCCGGCCCGAGCCCGCGGCGGCGGAAACCCGCGAGGCCCTCGACGGCCGGACGCGGGCCGGCGACCGTACGCGGGCCGGCGACCGTACGGAGGCGGACGACCGTACGGAGGCGGACTCCGCCGACCGCGCGGCCGCCTGGCGGGCGCTGCCCGCCGGGGAGCGGCACGAGGCACTGCTGCGGATGGTGCGCACCGAGGCGGCCCGCGTCCTCGGGCACGACGGGCCGGAGGCGGTGGAACCCGAACGCGGCTTCCTGGACCACGGCTTCGACTCGGTCATGGCGGTGAAGCTCCGCAACCGCCTGGCGGCCGGGTCCGGGCAGGAGCTGCCGACGACCCTGCTGTTCGACCACCCCACGCCCGCCGCCGTCGCCGCGCACCTGTCGGCGGCCCTCACCGCCGCCGGCCCGGCGCCCGACCTGCCCCTGTCGGAGCAGCTCGACCGGCTGGAGGCCGCACTGGCCGGACTGCCCGACGACGACCGGGAACGCGCCCGGGCCACCGAGCGGCTCAAGGCCCTGCTCGCGGTCCACGCGCCCGCCCGCCGGGCCGCGGAGGCGGACGGTGCGGACCACGTCGCCCTGGACGCGGCCACCGACGACGAGATGTTCGCGCTGATCGAAAAGGAACTCCACCGTGGCTGAGGACAACGAGACCAAACTCCGCGAGTACCTGCGGCTGGTCACGGCCGACCTCCGGCGGACCCGCCGGCAGCTGGAGGAGGCCGAGGAGGCCGCCCACGAGCCGGTGGCCGTCGTCGGGATGGCGTGCCGGTTCCCGGGCGGCACCGAGGACGTCACCTCGCCCGAGGACCTGTGGGAGCTGGTGACGGAGGGCCGGGACGCCGTCACCGGGTTCCCGGAGAACCGGGGCTGGGACGTCGACGCCGTGTACGACCCGGAGCCGGGGACCCCGGGCAGGACGTACTCGCGCCACGGCGGCTTCCTCAAGGACCCGGCCGGGTTCGACGCCGCGTTCTTCGGCATCACCCCCCGCGAGGCGCTCGCCATGGACCCGCAGCAGCGCCTGGTGCTGGAGACGTCCTGGGAGGCCATCGAGTACGCGGGCCTCGACGCGACCGCGCTGCGCGGCGAGGACGTCGGGGTGTTCGTCGGCTCCAACAGCAACGACTACCTGATCAACGTCCTGGACGCACGGGAGACGGCCGAGGGCTTCATCGGCACCGGCAACTCCGCCAGCATCCTCTCCGGCCGGGTGGCCTACACGTTCGGCTTCGAGGGACCCGCGGTGTCCGTGGACACGGCCTGCTCCTCCTCGCTGGTCGCCCTCCACCTGGCCGCGCAGTCCCTGCGGCAGCGCGAGTGCTCGCTGGCGCTGGCGGGCGGAGCGACGGTGATGGCCACGCCGACCGCGTTCATCGAGTTCAGCCGCCAGCAGGGGCTCGCCCCCGACGGCCGCTGCAAGTCCTTCTCCGCGACCGCCGACGGCACGACCTGGTCCGAAGGCGCGGCGGTGCTGCTCCTGGCCCGCCTCTCCGACGCCCGGCGCCTCGGGTACCCGGTGCACGCCGTCGTCCGCGGCAGCGCGGTCAACCAGGACGGCGCCAGCGCGGGGCTCACCGCGCCCAACGGGCCGTCGCAGCAGCGCGTGATCCGCCAGGCGCTGGCGAACGCGCGTCTCACTCCCGACCGCGTCGACGCCGTCGAGGCCCACGGCACCGGCACCCCGCTCGGCGACCCGATCGAGGCGCAGGCCCTGCTGGCCACGTACGGGAAGTCCCGCGCCGGCGGCCGGCCCCTGTGGCTGGGGTCGCTGAAGTCGAACCTGGGGCACACCCAGTCCGCCGCCGGGGTGGGCGGAGTCATCAAGATGGTGATGGCCATGCGGCACGGCGTCCTGCCCCGCACGCTGCACCTGACCGAGCCCACCCCGCGGGTCGACTGGTCCGCGGGCGACGTCCGGCTGCTGACCGAGGAGCAGCCGTGGCCGCGGACCGGCGAGCCGCGGCGCGCGGCGGTGTCGTCCTTCGGCGTCAGCGGCACCAATGCCCACGTCCTGCTGGAGAGCCCCCCGCCCGCCGGCGACCCGGCGGAGCCGACCGCGGACCGTACCGCCGGCGGCACCGCGGACCGGACCGCCGGCGACCGGGCTCCCGAGGCCGAGGCCGACGCCGGCGCCGCCGCCCCCGCCGGCCTGCCGCAGGACGCGAACCCGGCACCCGGCCCGCTGGCATGGGTCGTGAGCGGCCGCGGCGAGGCGGCCCTGCGCGCCCAGGCGAAGCGGCTGGCCGCCCATCTGGCCGCGCGCCCGCAGGCGTCCCCGGCTGCCGTGTCCGCGTCCCTGGCCACCACGCGCGCGGCGTTCGAGCACCGTGCCGTCGTCATCGGCCGGGAGCGCGAGGAGCTGCTGGCCGGCCTGACGGCCGTCGCGGGAGGCGTCCGGGCGGCCGGTGTGGTCACCGGCCGCACCCTGCCCGCGGGCGGCCGGACGGCGTTCCTCTTCCCCGGCCAGGGCAGCCAGCACCCCGGGATGGGCCGCGAACTGGCGGCCCACCGGCCGGTGTTCGCCGAGGCGCTGGACGAGGTGTGCGGCGAACTGGACCGCCACCTCGACCGGCCCCTGCGCGAGGTGCTGTTCGCCGCCGACGGCACCCCCGAGGCGGACCTGCTCGCGACGACGGCCTGGACCCAGCCCGCCCTCTTCGCCGTCGAGGTGGCGCTGCTGCGCCTGCTGGACGACTGGGGGCTGCGCCCGGACGTGGTGGCCGGCCACTCGATCGGCGAGCTGACCGCCGCCTACGCGGCCGGGGTGTGGTCGCTCCCCGACGCCTGCGCCCTCGTGGCGGCCCGCGGCCGGCTGATCCAGCAACTCCCCGAGGGCGGCGCGATGTTCGCCGTCCAGGCCACCGAGGAGGAGATACGCGCCCGGCTCGCCGACGGCCGTACGGCGCTGGACATCGCCGCCGTCAACG
This sequence comes from Streptomyces sp. NPDC051310, assembly GCF_044455245.1. NCBI lineage: Bacteria > Bacillati > Actinomycetota > Actinomycetes > Kitasatosporales > Streptomycetaceae > Streptomyces > Streptomyces sp. NPDC051310. The sequence goes on along the minus strand of NZ_JBITEO010000043.1, from coordinate 10,654 downwards.
GACCGGAGGCCGTCGTGGTCTCCGGCGACGAGGAGGCCGCCTCCGAACTGGCCCGCGACTTCGCCGGCCGTGGCCGCCGGACCCGCCGGCTCCGGGTCAGCCACGCGTTCCACTCGGCGCGGATGGACGCGATGACCGCGGAGTTCGCGGACGTCGCCCGCCAGGTGTCGTACCGGGCGCCGCGCCTCCCGGTGGTCTCCGCGCTCACCGGGACGCCCGTCACCGACGAACTCCGCAGCCCGGAGCACTGGGTGCGCCACGTCCGCGACACGGTGCGGTTCCACGACGCCGTCCGCGCGCTGCGCGACCAGGGAGCCACCCTGTTCCTGGAGGCCGGGCCCGGGGGCGTCCTCACGGCCGCCGGACGGCAGAGCCTGCCCGAGGCCGCACCGGAGACGTTCGTCCCCGTGCTGCACGGCCGTGCGCCCGAGCCGGACGCCGTCCTCACGGCCGCGGCCCAGGCCCACGCGCTCGGCACCTCACCCGCGTGGGACCGCCTGCTGCCGGCCGCGCCCGGCCGCGTGGCGCTGCCCACGTACGCCTTCCAGCGCCGCCCCTACTGGCTGGCGGGCATGGCGGGCGCCGGCACGCGGCCGCCCACCGGCGCGCAGCCCGGCACGGGCACCCCGCCCGCCGGGTCCGCCGCCGGTGCGGCCGGATCCGCGCCCGCACCGGACGGCCCCGCCGCACCGTGGCTGCGCCGGTTCGCCGACACGGCCGGCGAGGAGCGCGGGCAGCTGCTGCTGGCCCTCGTCCGCGAGCAGGCCGCCGCGGTGATCGGCGGCGCGGACGCGACGGAGATCGAACCCGGCCGCGGTTTCCTGGAGATGGGCTTCGACTCCCTCATGGCGACGGAACTGCGCGCGGCCCTGGCCGCCGAGTGCGGACTCACCCTGCCCGCCGGAGTCGTCTTCGACCACCCCACGCCCACCGAGCTGGCCGCCTTCCTCGGGCAGCAGCTCACCGGCACCGGCACCGGCCAGGCAGCCCCCGCTCCCGCCGAACCGTCGCCGTACTCCCTCGAAGCCCTCTACCGCAACGCCAGTACCCTCGACCGGCCCGAGGACGCCCTGGAGCTCACCAAGGTCGCCTCCCGCCTGCGCCCGAGCTTCCGCACACCGGCCGAGGCGGGCCACGAGGCCGTGACCGTCGAGCTGGCCCCGGCGACCGAGCTGCCCGGCCTGATCTGCTGCCCGGCTCCCGTGCCGCTGTACGGGGCGCAGCAGTACGCCCGGCTCGCCGCGGCCTTCCGGGGCACGCGCGGCGTCTCCGCCCTGCTCGCCCCCGGCTTCTCGGCGGGCGAACTGCTGCCCGCCGACTTCGGCCTGATGCTGGACTTCCTCGCCGAAGGGGTCCGGCGCCGGGCGGCCGGCGCGCCGTTCGTCCTCCTGGGCCACTCCTCCGGCGGCTGGTTCGCCTACAGCCTGGCGGCCCGCCTCGCGCGCACCGGCCCGGCCCCGCACGCCGTGGTGCTCCTCGACACCTACCTGCTGCAGGACCCCGCGCTCCACCGCATGCAGCGCGAACTGGCGCAGGGAGTCCTGGACGGCGAGGAGTACTTCGGCCCGATGACGGACGTACGGCTGTCCGCCATGGGGCGGTACTTCGAGTTCTTCTCCGACTGGGTGCCCGAGGAGCCCGGCGTACCCACCCTGCAGCTGAGGGCGTCCGAGCCGCTCGGGCAGGTCGTCGAGGGCCAGGACTGGCACCCCGACTGGAAGTTCGACAGCACCGTCGCAGACACGGAAGGCGACCACCTGACGATGATGGACGACCACGCACCGCAGACCGCACAGGCCGTGAACACCTGGCTGGCGGGCCTCGCGGGCGGAAAGGGCTGACCGGCGATGACCACGCACACCCAGGGACACCCGGCCGCCGACCCCGCCGTCTCCCGGTGGATCCGGCAGTTCCACCCCGCCCCGCAGGCGCCGGTGAGGCTGCTGTGCCTGCCGCACGCCGGGGGATCCGCCAGCGCCTACTACGCGCTGTCCAAGGCGCTCGCGCCGCAGGTGGAGGTGCTGGCCGTCCAGTACCCCGGACGGCAGGACCGGCGCCAGGAGCCGCTGCTGGACTCGATCGACGCGCTGCGCGCGGGGCTTGCCGAGGAACTGGCGCCGTGGCGCGACCGGCCCCTCGCCCTGTTCGGCCACAGCATGGGGGCGGTGCTCGCCTACGAGGTGGCGCGCACCCTGTGCGGCGATGCCGGCGCCCCGCCCGTCCACCTCTTCGTCTCCGGCCGCGGCGGCCCGGAACAGCAGGTGGAACTGGCGCTCGACCAGATGGACGACCGGGCGATGGTCACGGCCCTCGACGACCTCGGCGGTACGGACATGCGGTTCCTCGACGACGAGGACGTGCTGCGCCTCGTCGCGCCCGCCATCCGCAGCGACTACCGGGCCGTGCGCACGTACCGCCACGTGCCGGGCCCGCCGCTGCCGTGCCCGATCACCGCCCTGGTGGGCGACCGTGACGCCATGGCACCGGTCGGAGTGGTCGAGCCCTGGGGTGCCCACACCTCCGCGGATTTCCGGATGGAAGTTTTTCCGGGCGGTCATTTCTATCTGGCCGAAAACCTCGGGGAAGTACAGCGACTTGTGTACGATAGGCTCACCGGAGCGCACTCCGTGCGGTAATCGGCTGACGGATTCGAGTATCTTCTCCGTCCCGGCCGACCACTTTTCTCCTTTCCTTGGCGGCGGCCGTACGGCCCGCTTTCCGACGATGCCCGGATCCGGCACGACGTGGAATCCAGACAGGGGTCAGCGTGCGAAACGATCTTTTCGAACTGGGTGACATACCCCCGCTCGGCACGGTGCCCGAGCGCATGTACGCCTCGGTGATCCGCCGGGAGCGCTACGGACCGCCTCACCAGGCGTTCCGCACCGAAGTGGTGGACGTGCCCGCGGTCGGGCGCGGCCAGGTGCTGGTCTACGTCATGGCCGCCGGCATCAACTACAACAACGTCTGGGCCTCGCTCGGACGGCCGCTGGACGTGATCGAGACGCGCCTGCGCCGCGGGGAGCGCGAGGACTTCCACATCGGGGGCTCCGAGGGCTCCGGGGTGGTCTGGGCGGTGGGCGAGGGCGTCGACCAGCTCGCCGTGGGCGACGAGGTGATCCTCTCCGGTGCCCAGTGGACGGAGACGGCCGCCGACATCCGCCTCGGCGCCGACCCCATGACCTCCGACTCCCAGTCCGTCTGGGGGTACGAGCGCAACTTCGGCTCCTTCGCGCAGTTCGCCCTCGTCGACGAGTACCAGTGCCACCCCAAGCCGGCCGGGCTGACCTGGGAGGAAGCGGCGTGCTTCCTGCTCACCGGCGCCACCGCCTACCGCCAGCTGTGCGGCTGGGCCCCCCACGACGTGCAGCCCGGCGACCCCGTGCTCATCTGGGGCGGGGCCGGCGGACTCGGCTCGATGGCCATCCAGATCACCCGGGAGCGGGGCGGCATCCCGATCGCCGTGGTCTCCGACGAGGAACGCGCCCGCTACTGCGAGCGGCTCGGCGCCCGGGGCACCATCAACCGCCTCGACTTCGACCACTGGGGCCGGCTGCCCGACATCGGCGACCACGAGGCGATGGCCCGGTGGACCGCGGGCGTCAGGGCGTTCGGCCGCCGCTTCTGGGAGGTGCTCGGCGAGCGCAGGGCACCGCGCCTCGTCCTGGAACACAGCGGCCAGGACACCATCCCGACGTCGATGTACCTCTGCGACACCGCCGGCATGGTCGTCATCTGCGGCGGCACCACCGGGTACAACGCCGACGTCGACCTGCGCTACCTGTGGATGCGCCAGAAGCGCCTCCAGGGCTCGCACTACGCCAACCTGCGCCAGTGCCGCGACATCATCCACCTCGTCGCCGGCGGCCGCATCGACCCGTGCCTCTCCTGGACCGGCGGGTTCGAGGACATCGGAAAGGCCCACCAGCTGATGAGCGACAACCAGCACCCGCAGGGCAACCAGGCCGTGCTGGTCAATGCGCCGACGACCGGGCTGAACACACTCTGAAAAGTCACGGACACCCCGGGAGATGATTCCGGGGCACCGCCCGGCCCCTGTTCCGGGCGGCATCCGCCCGTATTTCCACGGCGGCCCCTTCCTGCCCGGAGACCGGCCGCGTGGAAAAGCGGGGAGAAAGCCGCGGAACAGCCATGTAAAAGCCTTGGCGAATTCCGCGGGAAGGCGGCAGGAACACCACGGAAAAGACCGCGGAAGAACGCGGCGACCCACCGAAGGAGACCCCCATGGACCAGCTCGACATCCTCTGGAGCGAGCGCGAGATCCGAGCCGTGCTGCAGCGCTACTGCCGCGGCCTGGACCGCCTCGACGAGGAACTGGTCAAGTCCGCCTACCACGACGACGCCCACGACGACCGCGGCGTCATCCGCGGCAACGCCCACGACTTCGTCAAGCAGATCGTCCCGCTGCTCCGCGACACCTACAGCGGCACCCTGCACACCCTGCACGGCACCACCATCGACATCGACGGGGACGCCGCGGGCGTGGAGAGCTACTGCATCGCCTACCACTACCGCGAGAGCGACGGCACCAAGCGCGTCGAGCAGTTCGCCGGCCGCTACGTCGACCGGTTCGAGCGGCGCGACGGCGTCTGGAGGATCGCCCGCCGGCTCGTCCTGAACGACTGGAGCCTCGCCCACGAGGTGCCGCTCGACCCGGCCGAGGCACAGGCCGGCTTCAACGCCGGCCGGCGTGACGGCGGCGACGCCAGCTACCAGGTGCTGCCGCTGCGCGGTCCCGAGGCCCCCACCCTCTGACACGGCCCGCCCCGGCCGCCGAGCCGTTCGACTCCCCACCCCGATCCCAGGAGGCACCACCGTGTCCGAGACCGAGCAGCGCCCGCCGACGCTGCCCCGAGAGCGCAGTTGCCCCTTCTCCCCGCCGCCCGAGCTGGAAGAGCTGCGCCACGCCGACCCCGTCAGCCGGATGCGTTTCGCCGACGACTCCGAGGGGTGGCTGCTCACCCGCCACGCCGACGTCCGCGCCGCGCTGGCCGACCCCCGCGTCAGCTCCCACCCCGCCAGGGCGCCCCAGCCCTGGCGGAACCTCGCGCCGGAGATGAAGGCCGAGGTGTACCTGCCCGGCTTCCTGATCTTCATGGACCCGCCGGACCACACCCGCTACCGCCGCCTGCTGACCAAGTGGTTCACCATGCGGGCCATCCGCAGGCTCCAGCCGCGGGTCGACCGGATCGTGGAGGAGGCGCTGGACGCCATGGAGGCCCAGGGCGGCCCCGTGGACCTCGTCCAGAGCTTCGCGCTGCCCATCCCGCTGTACGTCATCTGCGAACTGATGGGCGTGCGGTACGAGGACCGGGCCGACTTCATGGACATGGTGCTGCGGCTCCAGGCCCTGGACGCCTCCCCGGAGGAACTGGGCGCCACCGGTGCGCGGATGAACGAGTTCATGATGAACCTGGCCGCCGACAAGCGGAAGAACCCGGGCGAGGACCTGCTCAGCCACCTCGCCCACGACCCCGACGCCAACCCCGCGCTGACCGACCTGGAGATCGCCGGGATCGGCGTGCTGATGCTGATCGCGGGGCACGAGACCTCCGCCAACATGCTGGGCGTCGGCACCTACACGCTGCTGCAGAACCCGGACCAGTGGGCCCTGCTGCGGGACGACATCGGCCTCATCGACCGGGCGGTCGAGGAACTCCTGCGCCACCAGACCATCGTGCAGCAGGGCCTGCCGCGCGGTATCACCGAGGACATGGAGATCGGCGGCCACCCGCTGCGCGCGGGCGAGGCGGTCCTGGCGTCGCTCCCGGCCGCCAACCGCGACCCGGAGGTCTTCCCCGACCCCGACCGCCTCGACATCACGCGCGAGCACAACCCGCACCTCGCCTTCGGCCACGGCATCCACCTGTGCCTGGGCATGGAGCTGGCCCGGGTGGAGATGCGCTCGGCGTGGCGCGGCCTCGTCACGCGCTTCCCGACCCTGCGCATGGCCGCACCGCCGGAGGACATCCGGTGGCGTGACGACCAGATCGTGTACGGGGTCTACAACCTGCCGGTGACCTGGGACGACGCCCGGTGACCGGTCCCGAGGCGAGCGGACGCGGCTGCCCCTTCGCGGCCGGTGAGGCACCCGCGTACCCCTTCCACGCCCCCGACCGGCTGGAGCCGGACCCGTACTGGGAGCCGCTGCGCCGCGAACAGCCGCTCCAGCGCGTCACCCTGCCCTACGGGGGCGAGGCGTGGCTGGCCACCCGCTACCAGGACGTACGGAAGGTCTTCACCGACCGGAGGTTCTCCCGGGCGCTCGCCGTCGCGCCCGGCGCACCCCGGTTCCTGCCGCACCAGCCGCCCCCGGACGCGGTGCTGAGCGTCGAGGGCCCGGACCACGCCCGGCTGCGCCGGCTGGTGGGCAAGGTCTTCACGCCGCGCCGCGTGGAGGAGATGCGGCCGCTGATCCAGCGCACCGCCGACGGGCTGCTCGACGCCATGGAGGAGATCGGCCCGCCCGCGGACCTGGTCGAGGACTTCTCCCTGCCGTTCGCCGTCGCCATGATCTGCGAGCTGCTCGGGGTGCCGCCCGAGGACCGCAAGCGCTTCTGCACCTGGTCCGACGCGCTGCTGACGACCACCGCGCACACCCCCGCCCAGGTGCGCGACTACATGATGCAGATGCACGACTACCTCGGCGGGCTCGTCGCCCAGCGGCGGGTGCGCCCCACCGAGGACCTGATCGGCGCCCTGGTCACCGCGCGCGACGAGGAGGACCGGCTGACCGAGGGTGAACTGGTGCGGCTCGCCGAAGCCATCCTCATCGCCGGATACGAGACCTCGGCGAGCCAGATCCCGAACTTCGTCTACACCCTCTTCCGCCGGCCCGAGCTGCTGGAGCGGCTCCGGGCGGACCACGGCCTGATCCCCGACGCCGTCGAGGAACTGCTGCGCTTCGTGCCCATCGGAACCGTCGACGGGTTCCCCCGCACCGCCGCCGAGGACGTCGAACTCGGCGGAGTGCTCGTCAGGGCGGGGGAGACCGTCGTGCCGTCGATGGGAGCGGGGAACCGCGACCCCGAGGTGTTCAGCCGCCCCGACGAACTGGACCTGACACGGCGGCCGAATCCGCACCTGGGCTTCGGCGCCGGGCCGCACCACTGCCTCGGCTCCCAGCTCGCCCGCGCCGAACTGCAGATCGCGCTGACGACCCTGCTGCGCCGGTATCCCGGCCTGCGGCCGGCCGTGCCCGAGGAGAACCTCTCGTGGAAGGCGGGGCTCATGGTCCGCGGCCTGCACACCATGCCGGTCACCTGGTGAGGACTCTCCCGGCCGCCGGCGGCTCCACCGTTGCCCGTACCCAGCGAACGAAGGTGAGCGATCGCACGTGAACACCATCGACGACCGCGACGACCGCGAACACAGCCCCGAGGACGTGGACATGGACCCCGCGGTCCTCAAGCGGCTGACCGAGGTGGTGCAGTCGAGGGGCGGTGCGGCGCAGGTGTGCGTCCTGCGGCGGGGCGTCACCGTCCTCGACCGCTCGTTCGGCTGCGCGCCCGACTCGCTGTTCCTCCTGTACGCCGCCACCAAGCCCTTCGCCGCCCTCACCGTGCACCTGCTCGCCGAGCGGGGCCTGATCGGGCTGGACGAGCCGGTGGCCGCGTACTGGCCGGAGTTCGGCCGGCACGGCAAGGGCGACGTGACCGTCCGCCACGTCCTGCAGCACCGGGCGGGTGTCCCGGCCGGCCGGGGCATGGTGCGCACCATGCGGACCGCCACCGACTGGCAGCGCTCGGTGCGCGACCTCGAGGAGGCCCGGCCGCGCTGGGCCGGCGGCGAGGTCGCCGCCTACCACTTCATGAGCTACGGCTTCATCCTCGGTGAACTCGTGCAACGCGTCACGGGACGGACGTTCCGCGACGTCCTGACGTCCGAACTGTTCGCGCCCCTGGGGCTGGACGATTTGCATCCAGGATTGCCCGACGAGGCCTGGGACCGCCACGTGCCCGCCCGCGCCGACCACCCGTCGGAGTGGCCGAACCAATGGATGAGCAACCGCCGCAGCTACCGCCAGGCCGTGATTCCCTCCGCCGGGGTATCGGGCACCGCGGCACAACTGGCGCGCTTTTACCAGATGCTTTTGGAAGGCGGCACGCTCGACGGAATCCGCATATTGCGCCCCGAAAGCGTTGCGGAGGCCAGGAGGCCGTCCAACGACGGTGAAACCGACGCGTCCCTGAAGCGCCCGGTCAGATGGGCCCATGGATTCATGCTGGGCGGGCCGGGGGCGGATCCCCGGGACCTGTCCGGCGTCATGGGAGGGAAGAGCGACCGCGCCACCTTCGGGCACGCGGGTACGACGTCCAGCGTCGTGTGGGCCGACCCGTCCCGTGAGCTGGTCTTCGCTTATCTGTCCAACATTCAACCGGAGTTCGGGGCGGGCATCGGGCGGCTGCGCGAGGTGAGCGACCTGGTGCTGGACGCCTGCGTGGCGCACTGAGGCCGGCCGGACTTCCCTCATTTCTCCCGGGGTAAACATCGCAGCGGCGGACCGCGCAGATATGGCGTGAATCATGGCCCGGTCCGCCGATCCCGATCACCGTGATGAGTGATGCATCGCACACACCATGGCTCGATTTCGATGGCATCATGATCACCGCCGGTGTTCGAGCGGGTACGTTCAAGCACCACCTTGTGTCCCGTCATATTTTTGAGACCTCAAGGGGGATGAGTGCTCACGTCGTCCGAGCCGATGGTCGGGTTAAGCCCGGGTTGCGCTCCGCAAATTGGAATTCTCGGCCCATTGGAGGTCCACCCCGCCGGGTGTTTCGAGCGCGGCGTTTCGGTGGGTGGTATTCGCATCCGTGCATTGCTGGGCGCGCTGACCGCGCGGCTGGGGAAGGTCATGACGACCGAGCACATCCTCAAGGAGGTGTGGGCCGAGAGCCAGCCCTCCACCGAGCGCAAGGCGGTGGCCGTGGCCGTCCTGCGCCTGAGGCGGGTGCTCGGCGACTCCGAGGGGCGGTGGCTGCTGACCCGGCCCTCCGGGTACGTCCTCGACATTCCCGCGGACCATCTCGACTCCGTACGGGCGGAGCGCCTGGTGTGGGAGGGCAAGGACGCGCTGGCCGCCAACCGGCCGCGCCTGGCCTCGCGGTGCCTCACCCGGGCGCTGGCGCACTGGCGCGGGGACCCGTACGCCGACGCCGGCACCTCCTCGGCGGTGGTGCAGCACGTCACCGAGCTGGAGAGCCTGCGGTCCGAGGCCGTCCAGGCGCGCATCGACGCCGATCTGGCCCTGGGGCAGCACCGCGAACTGCTCGGTGAGCTGCGGTCGCTGACCACGGCGAACCCGCTCCACGAGCCGCACTGGCTGCAGTTGATGCTCGCCCTCTACCGCTCGGGCAAACAGGCCGAAGCGCTGGCCGCGTACATGAGTCTGCGTCAGACGCTCGCGGAGAACATGGGAGTCGATCCCGGACAGCCCTTGCAGGAGCTGTACTTGCGGATCCTGCGGGTCGACGCCGCGCTGCTGAGCGGCCCCGCCCCCACCCTGTCGCGGTAGCGCGACGCGCCCGCCGCGGGGCTCCCGGTGTCGCCGGTGCCCCGCGGCCGCTCCGGGCGACGCAGATCACTCTCCACGCGCTGGGGGAGCCGGGGCAATCTTCGGTAACGTCGGGGCCTGATGGGTAAGTTACCGCTTAGTATTTTCGGCATCCCCGCCCTTGCCGGCTCGAGGAGTCCCTAGATGCAACTCGCCGCGATCATCGTGTCGCTGGTCCTGACCTTGGTGGGTGCTGCGCTGCTCGCCCGCGCCATCGGCCAGTTCGTCCGCTACTTCAAGCTGGGCCAGCCGGTCCCGGCCGGCAGCCGGACCGACAACCCCTACCAGCGCAGTGTGACCCTGGTGCGGGAGTTCCTCGGCCACACGCGGATGAACCGGTGGGGCATCGTCGGCGTCGCCCACTGGTTCGTGGCGGTCGGCTTCCTCACCCTCGGGCTGACGATCGTCACCGCGTACGGCCAGCTGTTCAAACCCGACTGGGTCCTCCCCATCCTCGGCGGCTGGCTCCCGTACGAGCTCTACACCGAGTTCATCGCCGCCGGTACGACGTTCGGCATCCTGACCCTGATCGTCATCCGCCTGCTGAACCTGCCCTCGCGTCCGGGCCGCAAGTCGCGCTTCGCGGGCTCGAAGATGGGCCAGGCGTACTTCGTCGAGACCGTGATCGTCATCATCGGTCTGTCCATCATGGCGCTTCGCGGCCTCGAAGGCGTCCTGCACCACGTCGACCACTACGAGGCCGCGTACTTCGCCTCGTACCCCCTGGTCCTGCTCTTCGAGGGCCTGAGCGTGCCCACGCTGGAGAACCTGGTCTACCTCTTCGCCATGATCAAGCTGGGCACGACCATGGTCTGGGCGAGCACCATCAGCCTCAACACCAACATGGGTGTGGCGTGGCACCGGTTCCTCGGTTTCCCGAACATCTGGTTCAAGCGGAACGCCGATGGTTCCACCGCGCTGGGTGCGCTGCAGCCGATGACGTCGGGCGGTAAGCCGATCGACTTCACCGACCCGGGCGAAAACGACGTCTTCGGTGTCTCCCAGGTCGAGCAGTTCTCCTGGAAGGGCCTGCTGGACTTCTCCACCTGCACCGAGTGCGGGCGGTGCCAGTCGCAG
>NZ_JBITEO010000042.1:0-18467 GCF_044455245.1 Streptomyces sp. NPDC051310 | reverse complement strand
GATCTTGAGTGCGGTCGGGTTGTTCTCGACGGCTCCCAGGGGCCGGACGAACAAGGACGGACTCGGTTCGGCTGCGGCCATCACTCGCTCCTGCGACTACGGAAAGCCCGACAGTACCGAGCGTACGGAGGCATGGGCCAGAGGCAGTTCCGCCGAGCGCCGGCTTTCGGCCGATCACCGTGCCGACCCCGTGCCGACGCCCGGTCCGCCGGCGCCACCACGGCGTGCGGACCCGGAGGCCCGGGCCCGTGAACGCCGTCCCGGCTCGGCCAGCCGGCGGCGCGACGCCCCGCGGGACAGGGGCGCGGCTACGCCTTCGTCACCACCACTGCCGTTCCGTACGCACACACCTCCGTGCCCACGTCGGCCGCCTCGGTGACGTCGAAGCGGAACGCCAGAACCGCGTTGGCGCCGCGGGCGCGGGCCTGCTCCGTGAGCCGTTCCATGGCCTGGTTCCGGGTCTCGACCAGCGTCTTCGTCAGGCCCTTCAGTTCGCCGCCGACCATCGACTTGAGTCCGGCGCCGATCTGGCTGCCCAGGTGGCGTGACCGGACGGTCAGCCCGAACACCTCGCCGATCACCTGCTGGACCTGGTGACCCGGTACGTCGTTCGTCGTGACGACGATGATGTCCGACTGGGCCGACTGCCCGCCTCCGTAGTCCTCGATCCCCACGTCGTACCACCTCCTGGTGCCACCTTGGCCCGGCGGGCGGGGGAGCGCACCCGGGGCGGGCCTGCCCGGGTGCACCGCCCGTCCGGAAGGGCCGGCGGACCGGGCAGGGCCGCCCCGGGCCGTGTCCGCAGGATCCGCTCGTCAGCGCGCCGCCACACGGCCCGCCAGCATGTGCTCCATGCACTCCGCGGCGCGAACCGCCGCGTCCCCGCAGCAGTTGTTGAACAGCACGTGCACCTGGCGCGCCCTCTCCGCCATGCCGCGCAGCCGCGGCACCCACGCCGCGAGCTCCCCGGCCGTGTACGCGTGGCGGAACCGGTCCTCCTTCGAGCCCGTGCCCCACGCCGCGTTGCGGCCGTGGAAGCGCACCACGGCGAGTTCCTCCGCGGTGACCGGCGCCACGGGCGGTATCGACACCGACAGTGTCTGCGCCATGTCGACGGCGACCGCCGCCACACCCAGCTCCCGCAGCAGCGCGCATGTGCGCTCCCGCCGGTCGTCCTGCCACCACGACGGATGCCGGAACTCCACGGCCACCGGCCAGCCGCGGGCGCGCTCCCGGCTCTGTCGGAGGAACGCCTCGCCGGCCGTCTCCGCGCGGAACCACGGCGGGAACTGGAACAGCACGCTGCCCAGTCGCCCGGCGGACCGCAGCGGCAGCAGCGCCTCGGCGAAGCGCGCCCAGACCTCGTCGAGCAGCGCCCCGTCCGCGACGCGCCGGCTCCACGTCCGGGTGCCGCCCCGGAGACCGGCCCCGCGGAGCAGCGCGGGGCGCAGGTCCGCGGGCACGGCCTCCGGACGGGTGGGGTGCCCGGTGAGCAGGGAGAAGGCCTTCACGTCGAAAAGGAACCCCGGTGGTGTCCGCTCCACCCACAACTCGCTGTTGCGCGGGCGGGGCAGGCCGTAGTAGGTGGAGTCCACCTCGACCACCGGGAAGCGCTCCGCGTAGTGCCGCAGGCGGCCCTCGGCGTCGCGGCGCCCCGAGGGGTACCAGCCGCTCGACACCAGCGCCTTGTCCGTCCAGGAACACGTACCGACCAGGATGTCACCCATGGGCGTGCGTCTACCCGCCGCCGACCGGACCACCGCGGGTGTCCGTGCCGTGCCGCGGGGTAGGCGGATCAGTGGGCGCGCGAACGCCCCAGGACCGGGACGGACCACACCGGAACGGACAGCACCGGAAGGAGAGGTGGAATGTCGACCGTGATGGCACGCATCAAGCGGTTCACTCGTACGCCCCAGGGGCAGCGGCTGATCAGCGCGACCCGTCGCGCCGCTCAGGATCCGCGGACGCAGGCCCGGGCACGACAGCTCATCGGACGCCTGCGCGGCCGCCGCCGCCGCTGACTGACGGAACGGCAGCAGGAGCGGGTGCGGGGCGCTTCGGGCGCCTCGGTGGAAGGAAGGGCCGGCCGGGCTCGGCCGGCCCGCGGCAAGGGGGACGCGCCCGTCGGCGCGTCCCCCTCGTCGTCTCCCCGTTTCGTCCCCCGATCGGCCGTGCTCAGCCCTCCGCGCCGGGCACCAGGTTGATGCGCTCCTGGACCACCGGGTACCCCGCCTTCGCGAAGTTCGCGGCCATGGGGAAGTTGCCCTGGTCCGTGGCCCCGGCGACGAACTCGGCGCCCTGCTCGGCCAGGAAGTGGGTGCACTCCGCCAGCAGGTCGTACGCGTAGCCCCGCCCGCGCTGCTCGGGGAGGACCCCGATGAAGCCGACGCACGGCCCGGAGGGGTTGTGCGCGGGGATGTGGATGCCGGCCGGCTCCCCCTCGGGGGTGTACGCCATCTGCCACCACGCGCGCGGCGAGGGGCACCAGTGGAAGAAGTCCAGCTCCTCCTGGGCAGCCTGGTCGAGCCCGCCCTCGGCGATCGCGCGCAGCGCGTGCGCGTCCAGTGTCGCCGAGTGGATGCGGCGCAGCGCGTCGAAGAAGACGGCGTCGTCCGGCTCCGGGGCGAAGGTGAGGCGCCCCGGCCGCTCCGGCAGACCGCAGGCCGGGGTCCAGCGGTACATGAACCGCTCGACGAGCACCTCGTACCCGGCGGCCCGCGCGGCCTTCAGGCGGGTCTCGCCCGCGGCGCGGGTCACCGGGTCGCCGCGCCAGCCGGCGGGCAGGTTCAGCTCCAGTTCGACCTGGTGCGGGGCGGTGCGCAGGAGTTCCGCGCCGGCCTCTTCCTCGCCTTCGGCGACGTCGAACCAGTTGATGTTCACCGGGGTGGTGTCATCGGGGCCGCCCCACCAGGCGCCGCGGGCCACGACGTTGCCGTCGCGGAGTGCGACCCGCTTCCACTCGGGACGGTGGGTGGTACGCGCATGGGCTTTCCGCGCGCCGAGGGGGTCGGGCAGGGTGTCGAAGAGATGGGCGTCGCTCGGGCCGAGCGCGCGGACGACCGTATCGGTCATGGGAGGTGTCCTCCGGGAGGCAGTGATGGTGAAGCGCTCCCGGTCAGACCATGGACGCCGGACCGGCGGGAAGGGAGCGCGGGCAACATGAGCGGTACACGGCACTCGCCTCCTTTCCGCTGTCGTGGGCGTCACCGGTCACGTTAGGCGTCCTGGTGCGCGCGTGTCCACAACTTTCCCCGCCACCAGGGCAGTCGGACCGCACGGACCGGTGTGGGGACGGCTCCCCGGTTGTGTGAGGCTGGCTCCCACACCGACCGGAAGGGAACACCACCGTGCACGTACCCAGCCGCCCCGAGGACCTCGACCATCCGGCCCGCCTGTGGGCGCGGGCCGTCACCTTCGCGCTGCTGGAGGGCGCCCGCGACGACGGCAGTCCGGAGCACGTCCTCGACGAGCACGGGCTGTGGTGCCACGCGACGGGTGCGTGCGGCTGGTGGCGGCTCACCGTGCTCGACGAGGAGCGTGCCGTCTTCGTCGGCCAGGACCCGGACGGCAGCCACACGCACGTCGGCGGGGAGCAGATCGACTTCCTGGCGGGCGGTCCCGACTGGCTGCCCTGGGAGCAGCTTCGCGAGGACGCCGAGGGCAATCTCTTCGGCTTCGTCTACTGGTGGGAGAACGGCTCCTGGCACCGCATCCCGTACCCCGAGGAGCTCAGCGAGGACGGCCTGGAGGGCGCGGCGCCCTGGGTGGGCTCCGAGGCGGAGTTCACCGCTCTCGCCGCCTGCCTCGCGGGCGAGGACGGCCGGACCCGTGAGGAGGCGGCGGAGCTGCCCGGAGCCGTGACCCGGTTCCGCGAGCGCGCGGAGGCGCGTACGGCCGACGCGGCGGCGGTGTCGGCGCTCCTCGCAGCGGCGTTCCCGCGGGGCGTGGCGCCCGACCGGCTCGATGCCGCGGTGGACCTGGCCGTGCGGGCAGGCGTCACGGGGGCCGTCCCGGCGGTGTGACGCCAGGGGCGGCAGAGCCGGGCGGCGCCCGCCGGCTGCGGGGCCCGTACCGCGTCCGGGCGGGCCTGCGCCGGCCTCGCGCATCCCGGCGCCGCGGTACGGACGCCCACGGGTCGGACCGCGCCGCGGGTGAGCCGTGTCTCACCCGGGCCCTGCCGCTTGTCTATGCAACGAGTTGCATAAGAAGATCGGGGCATGGCGCTCGACCACGCGATCCTCGTCTCCCTGCTGGAGAAGCCCGGCTCCGGCTATGAGCTGGCCCGGCGGTTCGAGCGGTCCATCGGGTACTTCTGGACCGCCACGCACCAGCAGATCTACCGCGTGCTCAAGCGCATGGAGAGCGACGGCTGGATCGACGTCCGCGAGGTCCCGCAGCAGGGCCGCCCGGACAAGAAGGAGTACTCCGTCGCCGCCCCCGGCCGGGACGCCCTCTCCCGGTGGCTGCACGAGCCGATCGAACCCGAGAGCGTCCGCCACGACCTCGCCGTCAAGATCCGGGGGGCGGCCTTCGACGACCCCGCGGCCCTGATCCGTGAGGTGGAGCGGTACCGGCAGGTGCACTCCGAGCGGCTCGCGCACTACCTGGCGGGGGAGGAGCGCGACTTCACCGGACCGGACGCCCGGGGAGCCCCGGACGGCTCCGCGGCCCCGGACGCCGGCCGGGAGCTCCAGCACGTCGTCCTGCGCGGTGGCATCGCGTACGAGCGGATGACCGTCGCCTGGCTCGACGACGTCCTCGCCACCCTCCGCCGGCTCGGTTCCGGGCAGTGAACCGGGCCGCCCGCCCACCCGCAGGACCGCACCACCTCAGCGCCACACCACCCTCAGCACCACCACCCTCATACCGAGCCGGAAAGGCGGACACCCATGGCCGACCCGCTGCTGTTCAACCCGCGCACGTACGACCCCGCGCACTTCGACCCCGAGACCCGCAGGCTGCTGCGCGCCACGGTGGACTGGTTCGAGGAGCGCGGCAAGCGCAGGCTGATCGAGGACTACCGCTCCCGGGCCTGGCTCGCGGACTTCCTGGCCTTCGCCGCCAAGGAAGGACTCTTCGCGACCTTCCTCACCCCCGCGTCCGCCGCCGAGGGCGCCGGGCAGCAGGACAAGCGGTGGGACACCGCCCGCATCGCCGCCCTCAACGAGATCTTCGGCTTCTACGGGCTCGACTACTGGTACGCCTGGCAGGTCACCATCCTCGGTCTCGGGCCGGTCTGGCAGAGCGACAACGCCGCTGCCCGCGCCCGCGCGGCCGAGCTGCTCTCCCAGGGTGAGGTGTTCGCGTTCGGCCTGTCCGAGAAGGCCCACGGCGCCGACATCTACTCCACCGACATGCTCCTGGAGCCGGACGGCGAGGGCGGCTTCCGGGCCACCGGCTCCAAGTACTACATCGGCAACGGCAACGCCGCCGGGCTCGTCTCCGTCTTCGGCCGCCGCACCGACGTCGAGGGCCCCGACGGCTACGTCTTCTTCGCCGCCGACAGCCGTCACCCGGCGTACCACCTGGTGAAGAACGTCGTCGACTCCTCCAAGTACGTCAGCGAGTTCCGCCTGGAGGACTACCCGGTCGCCCCGCAGGACGTCCTGCACACCGGCCGCGCCGCCTTCGACGCCGCGCTCAACACGGTCAACGTCGGCAAGTTCAACCTGTGCACCGCTTCGATCGGCATCTGCGAGCACGCCATGTACGAGGCCGTCACGCACGCGCACGGCCGCATCCTCTACGGGCGGCCCGTCACCGCCTTCCCGCACGTGCGCCGCGAACTGACCGACGCGTACGTCCGCCTCGTCGGCATGAAGCTGTTCAGCGACCGCGCCGTCGACTACTTCCGCTCCGCGGGCCCCGACGACCGCCGCTACCTCCTCTTCAACCCGATGACCAAGATGAAGGTCACCACGGAGGGCGAGAAGGTCATCGACCTGATGTGGGACGTCATCGCCGCCAAGGGCTTCGAGAAGGACAACTACTTCGCCCAGGCCGCCGTCGAGATCCGGGGGCTGCCGAAGCTGGAGGGCACGGTCCACGTCAACCTCGCGCTGATCCTCAAGTTCATGCGCAACCACCTGCTCGACCCCGTCGCGTACGAGCCCGTCCCGACCCGGCTCGACGCGGCCGACGACGCGTTCCTCTTCCGCCAGGGGCCGGCCCGCGGGCTGGGCTCCGTGCGCTTCCACGACTGGCGTCCCGCTTTCGACGCGTACGCCCACCTGCCCAACATCGGCCGCTTCCGGGAACAGGCCGACGCCCTGTGCGAGTTCGTCACCACCGCCGCCCCCGACGAGGAGCAGAGCCGTGACCTCGACCTCCTTCTCGCCGTCGGGCAGCTGTTCGCGCTCGTGGTCCACGGCCAGCTGATTTTGGAGCAGGCGCGGCTCACGGACCTGGACGAGGACGTGCTGGACGAGCTCTTCGCCGTCCTCGTCCGCGACTTCTCCGCGCACGCCGTCGAGCTGCACGGCAAGGACTCCGCAACGGAGCAGCAGCAGCTCTGGTCGCTGGGCGCCGTCCGCCGTCCGGTCGTGGACGAGGCGCGCTCGGCGCGGGTCTGGGAGCGCGTCGAGGCGCTGGCCGGCGCCTACGAGATGGCGCCCTAGCCTTCCCCCTTCGCGGCGGAACCGGGACGTCCCCCCCCCGGGGGGGGGGGGGGGGGGGGGGGGGGGGGGGGGGGGGGGGGGGCGGGGGGGGGGGGGGGGGGGGGGGGGGGGGGGGCGGGGGGTCGGGGCGCGCGCCGCGGCGCTGGCCGGCGCAAACGAGATGGCGCCCTAGCCTCCCCCCAACGCGGCGCACCCGGGACGACCCCCCCCCCCCCCCGCCCCCGGCCGTCGGCTGGGGCCGCGGCCGGGGGCGGGGGCGGAGCCATGCGGGGACCTCCACGGCCGCGGGCCGTACGGCGTCAGCCCTCGCCCGTCTGGTGCGGCTCCCAGGCGCTCGCACCCAGGGGGAACTGGTAGGCCGGCAGCTTCGCGGCCGCGCTCGTGGTGAACGGCCGTCCGCTGTCGTCCAGCCGCAGCGTCCCGCTCCGGCCGCCGCTGCTCCACTCCAGCTCCAGGTACCAGCGCACCGTCCGGTCGGCCGTGTGCGCGCTGATCTTCAGGACGTGCGGATCGTCGGCGGACACCTTGTACGGGAAGTCCGTCGCCGGCAGGAACCGGTCGCCCTGGTACCCGGCCACCGGCACCGGCCGGGGCCGCGCCGCGTCCAGGTCGACGTCCAGGCTCTGCAGACGCACCTCCCCGCCGCAGCCGACGCCCATCACATACGCGTTCCCCGGGAGCGGCTCCGCCTTCTCGAGCGTGCGCACGTGCAGGTCCTTGAGGACCACGGTCTCCTTGCCGGTGCCCTGGAGCACCACCTCGATCAGCATCTCCGACGCGGGTGCACCCCCCAGGGCGGTGACCCAGCCGCGGGCGTCCTGCATGGACGGCGGCGGCGGGACGGCGCCGGGCGGCCGGTTCACGACGTACGCCTGGCTGCACGGGTCCTTCCAGATGTACGGGCGCACATCCGCCGTCAGCGGTGCGGGCGCAGCCTGCCGCTGCCCCGTCCCGTTCCCGGAGCCGTTCCCGGCACCGGCCCCGTTCCCGGACGGCGTCGGGGTGGCGCGGGTGCCGCGCGCACCGCCGGAGGGAGCCGGAGCGGCGCTCGCCGGCGGCGTCACGGGCGTCGCCCGGGCGACGGGCGGGCCGCTCGCGGCACGGCCCCCGGCACTGCTTCCGGCAGCGCTTCCGGTACCGGACGGCACCGGGGCGTCCGGCGCCGTCGGAGCCGGGTCCTCCCACGCGACGACGGACGTCCCGCTCACCGCGAAGGCGACACCGGACGCCGTGAGGAGGACTCCGGCGGCCACGGCGGCCAGCGTGCGCAGCCGGCCGCGCCCGCGAGCCGCCGGTGCGCCGGCGGACGCCGGCAGGTCCGGGACGGGACCGCCGGGCCCGGCCGGCGCCCCGGCAGCCGGGCCGCCGACGGGCGCGGGGTCACCCACGGGCCCGGCCCCGCCGGCCGGTGCCGGCGGCCAGGCCACCGCGGACGGGCCGGGTTCCGCAGGCGAGCCGGGTTCCGCCGTGGCGCTCGGTTCCGGCGTGCCGCTCCCTTCCGTCCGTGCGCTCGCTCCCGCCTGTGTGCTCGGTTCCTCCGGTGCACCGGGTGCCGCCGGAGCGGCGGCAGCCTCCTCCGGCGCCGCCGCGCCGCCCGTCCGCCCCCGGCGCCGCGCCTCGTCCGCGACGATCCAGGCGCGGTGCAGCCGTACGAGCTCCTCACGGTCCGCTCCGCACAGCCGCGCGAAACGCTCCACGGGGGCGAACCCGGTCGGCACGGCGTCACCGTTGCAGTAGCGGTGGAGTGTCGACGTGCTCATGTGCATCTGCTTGGCGAGCGCGCCGTAACTGCGCCCGGATCGCTCCTTCAACTCGCGCAGAAGGCCCGCGAAGCTTTCGGTCCCGGTCCCCACCCCGTGTGTTCCTTTCGTTCGCATCCCCTGGGACGTGTTCCTGGAACGCATTCCAGGGGATGTGTGTTTCCCCAGGTCGAGCCTGGTACGGGCGTTCCAGCCTTCCGCATTGTCGCCGCCGGATGGCGGGGACGACGAACAGCACAGCATGGTGTGTTCAGCCATCCGGGCCGCAGTACGGCGACGGGTGGGGCGCACCGCGTCCCACCCGTCGCACCCGGCCCCGGCCGTGGCAGCGCGCTCGCATTCCCGCGGGACGGGCGCTGACCGATCGTCACGGCCCCCTCCACACCGACGGGAAGCAAGAGATCACCATGCGTACGCACACCCTCCGTACCTCGGCCCTCGTGGCCACCGCCCTCGCAGCCGCGCTCGCCACCACCGCGTGCGGATCCGGGAGTTCAGGAGCGGAACGCTCCGCTTCAAGTGCACCGCAGACCGGCGTGTCCGCCCCCTCCGCGCCGGCCGCCTCAGCATCCGGCCGCCCGACCGGGACCGGCGGTGACCGCGCCCCGGGCGCGGCGGCGCCGCGCCCCGACAGCAAGGGCAAGGGCTCCCCGGCGAGCGACCGCGAGGCGGGGAACAGCGGCGCCGCCGGTGGTACGGACGGCGCCGGCGGTCCGCTCGCCACCTGCACCGGCGCCAACAGCGCCGTCGACGTCAAGCGGCCCGCCCGCCCCATCAACCACCTGCTGCTCACGACCACCAACCGGGGCTCCGTACCCTGCGACCTGTACGGCGCACCGCTCCTGCGGTTCGACGGTGACCAGGCCGCCACCGCCGTCGACGACAGCACCCGCGGACACAGTGTGATCCGGCTCGGCCCGGGGGAGTCCGCCTACGCCTCCGTCGTACTGGCCGGGGAGCGGACCGGCAGCGAGGTCAACGGCCGCACCGTGGCGCGGCTCGCCGTGCTGTTCGCCCCGCGCGACGGTTCCGGCTCCACCGGCCCGTCGGTGCGCCTGACGCTCCCGGCGGACACCTACAAGACCGACGACGCGACCGTCACCCACTGGATGAGCGACCTGGACGAGGCCCTCGCCCACTGAGCCGACGGACAGGGGAAGGGGTACGGCATACCGGGGCATATCACGCCGAACCCCTATACCTTCACCCGGGTGAATGATCGAACGGGCGACGGGTTAGCATATGAGCGCCGCCTAGCTCGAAAGATACGCCTGTGACTGTCAACGACGACTCGTTCACCAACTGGAAGAACCGCGAGGAGATCGCGGAGTCGATGATCCCGATCATCGGGAAGCTGCACCGGGAGCGGGACGTCACCGTCCTCGTCCACAGCCGCTCCTTGGTGAACAAGTCGGTGGTCAGCATCCTCAAGACCCACCGATTCGCACGTCAGATCGCCGGTGAGGAGCTCTCCGTCACCGACACGCTGCCCTTCCTGCAGGCCCTCACCACGCTCGACCTGGGGCCGTCCCAGATCGACATCGGCATGCTCGCCGCGACGTACCGGAGCGACGACCGCGGGCTGTCGGTGGAGGAGTTCACCGCCGAGGCCGTCGCGGGTGCCACCGGCGCCGACAAGATCGAGCGCCGCGAGGGCCGTGACGTCGTCCTCTACGGCTTCGGCCGCATCGGCCGCCTCGTCGCCCGCCTGCTCATCGAGAAGGCCGGCTCGGGCAACGGCCTGCGCCTGCGCGCCATCGTCGTCCGCCAGGGCGGCGACCAGGACATCGTCAAGCGCGCCTCCCTGCTGCGCCGCGACTCGATCCACGGCCAGTTCCAGGGCACGATCACCGTCGACGAGGCGAACAGCACGATCATCGCCAACGGCAACGAGATCAAGGTGATCTACGCCAACGACCCGACCGAGGTCGACTACACGGCGTACGGCATCAAGGACGCCATCCTCATCGACAACACCGGCAAGTGGCGCGACCGCGAGGGGCTGTCGAAGCACCTGCGGCCGGGCATCGACAAGGTCGTCCTGACCGCGCCGGGCAAGGGCGACGTCCCCAACATCGTCCACGGCGTCAACCACGACACCATCAAGCCGGACGAGCAGATCCTGTCCTGCGCCTCCTGCACCACCAACGCGATCGTCCCGCCGCTGAAGGCGATGGCGGACGAGTACGGTGTGCTGCGCGGTCACGTGGAGACCGTCCACTCGTTCACCAACGACCAGAACCTGCTGGACAACTTCCACAAGGCCGACCGTCGCGGCCGTTCCGCGCCGCTCAACATGGTCATCACCGAGACCGGTGCCGCGTCGGCCGTCGCCAAGGCGCTGCCCGACCTCAAGGCGCCGATCACCGGCAGCTCCATCCGCGTTCCCGTGCCGGACGTCTCGATCGCGATCCTCAGCCTGCGGCTCGGCCGCGAGACCACCCGCGAGGAGGTCCTCGACTACCTCCGCAACGTGTCGCTGACCTCGCCGCTCAAGCGCCAGATCGACTTCATCACGGCACCCGACGCGGTCTCCAGCGACTTCATCGGCTCCCGCCACGCCTCGATCGTCGACGCCGGCGCCACCAAGGTCGACGGCGACAACGCCATCCTCTACCTGTGGTACGACAACGAGTTCGGCTACTCCTGCCAGGTCATCCGGGTCGTCCAGCACGTCTCCGGGGTGGAGTACCCGACCTACCCGGCCCCTGTGGCCTGATACCGGCGTACCGCCGGTCCGGCGCCCCGGTAGCGGGACGCCGACGGGGCGGCAACCGATGCCGATCGGCATCGGTTGCCGCCCCGCCGCCGTTCGCGCCGTTGCCGACGGCCGGTATCGCTGACGAGGCGTCGGCGGACCGGGTCACCGCCGGGAGCGGGACCCGCGTCGCCGTACGACGAGGAGGGCGGCGGCCCCGACGGCCGCCAGAGCGGCGGCGGCGGCAGCCGGCACCGTCCACGGCGTCCCCGCCCCGCTGTCCGCGTCCGCGGCCGCCGCGGGAGCGGACGCTCCGGAGACGGACGGGGCGGACGGTCCGGCGGCGGACGGCCCCGAGGTCGGCGGCCCCGGGGCGGGCGGTCCGGAAGCGCGGGCCGCGGACGCGGGTGGCGCGGCGGGCACCGTGATGTCCGCCTCGTCCCGGCCGAGGGCCGGGTGTCCCGCCTCCACCGTGACCTTCCACCGGCCGGGCGGCAGCGCCTGTGCCGTGGTGAAGCGCTTGGCGTCGGCGGGGTCGCGGAGAAGGATCCACGGCCCGGCCGTGCGGGTTCCGTCGGCACTGACGGCACTGACGGTGGCGGCGACCCGCTCGTCGACGGCGTCCGTGTCGTTCTCCCAGGTGACCAGGGCCGTCACATGTCCCCGCTCGTGTCCGGCGATGTCGACGGCCAGGGTGCCGCCGTGAGCCACGGCGGTGCCGGTGCCCAGGGCGGTCACGGCGGCCACCGCCAGAGCGGCGGCAGCGGCCGCCGAACGCGTGGTGTGCACAGTCGTCCTCCGAGGAGAAGTGGGGGAAGTGGGCCGACGGACGGCGGTGTGCCGTCCGTCGGCCGTCATCGCCGGCCGGAGCCGGCGGCCGGAATCAGGCGGACTTCTGCAGCGTCCAGACCTGCGCGGGGCCGGCGACCGCGTGCTGGAGCTCGATCAGCCACGAGCCGTAGTACGGCCGGTTGCTGACGCCGAGGACGTAGCGGCTCGAACCGGCGGTGATGGTCACGCCGTTGCCGTTCGGGGTGAGCTTCCACTGCTGCGCGGCGACACCCGCACACGGCTGCTGGGAGACCCACATGCCCGGGCCGGCCGTCCCGCCGGTCTGGAGGCACTTGCCCGACGCGGCCGAGCGGAGGCGGCTGAAGCCGTTGCCCGCGTCGTCGACGTACCACTGCTGCTGTGCGTAACCGTTGCGCTGGGACCCGACGAGGACGGTCCCGTCGGCGGTCCGGCCGCCCCAGATCTCCGCTGCCGTACCGGTGGCGCCGTTGGTGAGCAGGTAGCGCGTGTGGGGAGTGGCGCCGCCGCCGCTGCCGGCGGTGCGGAAGGCCGTGGCCCTGCCGGGACCGGTGTCACGCCCGGACGTGTTCCGTACGGAGACGGCCAGGGTGTAGTCGGTGCCGGGCTTCAGGTTGTAGACCCGGGCGCTGGTCGTCTGCACCCATCCGAGGGGCTTGCCGTCGAGGAACAACTGGTACCAGGCGGCGTTGTCGGCGGCCTTCCAGGTGGCCACCACGGAGTCCGGTGCGATCTGCCCCACGGTGACCGTGGGCGCCGTGGAGGGCCCGGTCGTCGGCCCGCCCGTCGGGGTGGGTCTGGGGGTGGGCGTCGGATCGGGCTGGGTGGTGCCCCTGTTCCGCATGAGGAACTGGTTGTCGGCGATGTTCCAGTGCGTGGCGAGGTAGCTGCCGGGCCGCGGACTGGTGTGGAAGTAGTCGTCGTGGTTGCAGTCCAGCCGGTTCTCGTAGGCGCCGTCCTGGCAGATGGAACGCATCCGCGGGTAGTACGGGCTGTCCGAGTAGCACATCACGTCCCACTCGTCGGTGCAGTGGGCACCGCGGCTGGTGTTCGGTGCGCTGTTGTTGACCGCGCCCAGATTGTGGCCCAGTTCGTGGGCGGCGGTGTGCCCGCCCCAGCAGCCGGTGTCCGTACGGCCGTAGGAGGGGCCGAAGTTGCTGAGGTTGCTCGGGCCGGGCCGCTCGTCGCCCGCGAAGGTGCCGATGCCGCAGTAGACCTGCGCGTCGGCGAAGATCATGTACTTGCGGTCACGGCGGTCCAGACCCCTGGCGGCGAGCGCCCGGTTCATGGCACTGAACTCGGCCATCGCGGACTCGGGGAGCTCGATGTTCAGCACCGTCGGTACGCAGTCGGAACCGGTCACGTAGCGGATGTGCCGCACACCGCCGGTGTCCTTGGCGCTCTCGGAGAAGATCAGGTCGGCGTCGGCCGACCACTTGCGGAACGACGGCAGGTAGGTCGCGTACCGGTCCTTCCCCGGGGCGTGGACGTAGACGACCTGGACGCGGTTGCCGCTGGTGCCGTCCCCGTCGCACTGCACCGTCTGGCCGGCGGGGCCGTTGGCGTTCGCCGTACGGGAACCGGAACCGGAACCGGAACCGGAGCCCGGGCTCCTGGCGGACGGCGGGCCGCCCGCCTTGGGGGCGGTGGCGTCCAGCGCCGGCGTGGCGGTCCGGGGCAGTTCGGTACCGGAGGGCTTGGAGCCGGAAGACTCGCTGCCGGCACCGTCGCGCTCCGGCTCGTCGGCGGCCGGGTCCTCGGCCGGGACGGACGCCTTCACGGCCGGAGGCGTGTCCTTCTTGATGTCGACGCCCTTCGGCGGGGCGTCCGGGCCGTGGGTGCAGTGGCCGGCCGTGGTCCGGTAGACGCCGGCGCACGGATCCCCCTCGGGCGCGGGTGTCAGGCCTTCGTAGACGAGACCCCGGGCGGGCTCGCTCTTCGGCTTCTCGGTGAGGGGTTCGGGCTCCTTCTCCCGCGTCGGCCCGGCGGCCGGCTCGGGGGCCGCGGTCGGCGTGTCCGCCGGCTGCGCCAGCGGCAGCGGGCGGTCCGTCCCGGCTGCCGGCCGGGTGACTTCGTACGCCACGCCTCCCACGACCGCCATGGCCGCGACGGCGGCCGTCGCGAGTATGAGCCCGCGGCGCTTACGGCGCTGCGGCTGCAGTCTTCGACGTCCTGACAAGTGGCACCTCTTCCTTGATCGGAGAACGGTGCGCGGAAGCTTGCCAGAACCTCGGCCGGGAAAAATCAGACATAGAGGGGTCAAAGAATATGTGCGTTCCGTTACCTGATGGTTCGAAATGACGACACATCAAAAACCTTGCAAGGAACGGTTGTTGGGGTGTGGACCAGTGATTGGTCTAGCCCTTTTTAAGCTCCTCGTTATCCGATCGAGATGTGGGGAAGTCCTATTTGACTTGCTGTCAGCGGAATCTCTCACTCCAAGGAATTCCCGCCCTCACGCATGGTGCTCGTTCCTCAACGATCACTTGGGGAGCGCATAAGGACGGCTGATACGCCGCGGTCGGACGGCCGTCCGACCGTCCGGCCGAGCGGCGGCGGAGGAGACCGGGCAGGCGGGCCCCGCAGGGGCGTCCCTCGCCGGGGGAGGGGGGAGCCGGTCCTGCCTGCACGGCGGGGCGCTTTGTGAACGGCGTGCTTCACGCACGTGGCGGGCAAATCAGAACATGAGACGCAGTGGGTTTCCGCATTGACGTGGCTGATTCGCGCTGCCAGCCTCATGGACGTGAGCCAGTCAGCGAACTTCTCCGCGCGGCGGCATGTCGATCTTCGACGGCACGCCAGCGCCCTCTGCGCGTTCGATCTCTGCGGCTGTTAGGCGTCCCCCGCGGGGCCGCCCCGGCCCGCCGCGTACGCCGTCCCCCTCCCCGCTGCGTGTGGCATTGCCACCGCGGCGGTACCGGTGAGCTCCTCCTTTCCGCTCCCCTTTTCCGCTCGCCTTTTCCGCGCCTCCTTTTTTCACCTTCCCCCTTTTCCGTTTCCTTCTCCGCGGCATCGTCCCGTGGTCCCGGCACCGCGCTGCCGTCACTCCCCCTGGAGGTCGTCTTGTCGTCCGTCGTCGCCCTTTCCGGGAGTCCCTCCGCCGACTCCCGCACCGCCCGCGCGGCGGAGTACGTCCTGCGCCGGCTGGCGGCCGGCGGGCAGACCGTCGAGCACATCGCGGTACGGGCTCTGCCCGCCGCCGAGATCCTCACCGGGTCGGCCGCGCACCCGGAGCTGCGGCTCGCGCTGGAGACGGTGGCCCGCGCCGAGGGCGTCGTCGTCGCCACGCCCGTGTACAAGGCCTCGTACAGCGGTCTGCTGAAGGTGTTCCTGGACCTGCTCCCACAGTCCGGGCTGGCGGGGAAGACCGTGCTCCCGCTGGTGACCGGCGGCAGCCTCGCCCACCTGCTCGCCATGGACTACGCCCTCCGCCCGGTGCTCTCCGCGCTCGGCGCCCACCACGTCGTCCCCGGGGCGTTCGTGCTCGACAGCGCCATCCAGCGTGCCGGGGCGGTCGGCTGCCGCATCGAGGCGGAGGCCGAACTGCGGCTCCTCCAGGCCGTGGACGGCTTCGCCCATGCGCTCACCGGCCGCGGGCCGCTCGCCCTCGCCACCGCTTCCTGACTCCCCGCCCCTCCTCCTCCAACAGGACGTTCCCATGAGCACGTTGTCACCACTGAACCGGCGCCACTTCCTCGGCCTCGTCGGCCTCTCCGCGGGGGTGGCGGCCGGCTGCGGCACGGCCGCGGGCGGCAGCCCGTCCGGCAAGGGCGGCACCAAGACCCTGCGCTACCAGGGCTGGACCGGCCAGGTCACCGTGCCCGAACCGGCCGAGGACCTCGACTTCCTGCGGGACGTGAAGCTGGGGTCGGCAACACCATCAGCGGCCCCAGGACATCCAGTCGGCGGCCACCGGCGAGACCGACTTCGGCGGCGCCTTCAACGGCGCGGTCGTGAAGCTCGCGGCCAACGGCGCGCCGATCAAGTCCGGCATCAGCTACTACGGCTCCGACGAGAACGCCTACAGCGGCTACTACGTACGCGCCGACAGCCCGATCCGCACCGCCCGTGACCTCATCGGCAAGAAGGTCGGCATGAACACCCTCGGCGCACACTCCGAGGCCATGCTCGACATCTACCTCCAGCGGGGCGGCCTCCTTGCCGCGGACGCCGACAAGGTGGAGCCGCTGGTCGTGCCGCCGGTGAACACCGAGCAGTCCCTGCGGCAGAAGCAGATCGACGCCGCCGTGCTGAGCGGAGTGCTGCGGGACAAGGCCCTGGCGGGCGGAGGGCTGCGGCAGCTGTTCACCGACCACCAGCTCCTGGGCTCCCTCAGCGCCGGGACCTACGTGATGACGGAGCGGTTCATCCAGCAGAACCCGGACACCGTACGGACGTTCGTCACCGGTGTGGGCCGGGCGCTCGACTGGTCGCGCACCACCCCGCGGGCGGAGGTGATCGCCCGCATGACGCGGATCGTGAAGATGCGCGGACGCAACGAGGACACCGGGACGCTCCGGTACTGGAAGTCGTACGGCGTGGCCGAGCCCGGCGGGCGGATCACGGGCGAGGACCTCCGGCTCTGGATCGACTGGCTGGCCGACCGCGGGGACATCGACCGCGGCCGGGTCCGGCTCGACGCCCCCTACACCAATGACTTCAACGCTCCGGCGCCGGCGACACCGGCACCGAGGGGGAGGTGAGACCCATGTCCGAACCCGTGACTGCGCACCCGGCCAGGATCGTGTTCGACGGAGTGCGGAAGGACTTCCCCGTCAAGGGGAAGAGCGGCGGCCGGTCCTCCGTCACCGCCCTCGACGGCATCGACCTGACCGTCGGCGCGGGCGAGTTCCTCGTCGTCGTGGGCCCCAGCGGATGCGGCAAGTCCACCTTGCTGGACCTGCTCGGCGGTCTGGCCCGGCCCACCTCGGGCCGCATCCTGCTCGACGGCTCACCCGTCACCGGACCCGGACTCGACCGGGGCATCGTCTTCCAGCAGTACGCGCTGCTGCCCTGGCGCACCGCCCAGGGCAACGTCGAGTTCGGACTGGAGGCCACCGGCGTCCCCCGCCGCGAACGCGCGGCCAGGGCAGCTGAGTTCCTGGCCCTGGTGGGGCTCACCGGCTTCGAGGGACGCCATCCGCACGAGCTCTCGCGGCATGCGGCAGCGGGTCGCCATCGCCCGCAGCCTGGCGTACGACCCGGACGTGCTGCTGATGGACGAACCGTTCGCGGCGCTGGACGCCCAGACCCGGGAGTCCCTCCAGGACGAACTGGTACGTATCTGGCAGCGCACCGGCAAGACGGTCGTGTTCATCACGCACGGCATCGACGAAGCCGTCCGCCTGGGGCAGCGCGTGGCGGTGATGACCTCCCGGCCCGGCCGGATCAAGGAGGTCGTACCGATCGACCTGCCGTCCCGCACGGCCGCCGACAACCCCGCCATGACCACCACGCCCACCGCGTCCGCTGCACGCACCGCATCCACCACGCCCACCGTGTCCGCTGCACCCACCGCGCTCACGGGCCCCGCCACGACCGCCGCACCGGGCGCGTCTCCCGCAACGGCGGACCTGTCCGTCCGCCGCATCGGCGGGCGCATCGGCGCCGAGGTCCACGGCGCCGACCTGGCCGGCGACCTCGCGCCCGAGGTCGTCTCGGCGATCAACGCCGCGCTGCTGGAGCACAAGGCCCTCGTCTTCCGCGGCCAGCACCTCGACGACGCCGGCCAGCTCCGGTTCGCCTCGTACTTCGGGCAGCTGACCACCGCCCACCCCACGGTGCCGTCGGCCGACGGGCAGTCGAACATCCTCCCGGTGGACGGCGACGAAGGCATCCGCGCCAACCACTGGCACACCGACGTCACGTTCGTCCGCACACCGCCGAAGGCCTCCACCCTGCGCGCCCTCGTCGTCCCGCCGTACGGCGGGAACACGCTGATCGCCGACTCGGCCGCCGCCTACCGGGACCTGCCCGGGCCGCTGCGGGAGCTCGCCGACCGGCTGTGGGCGGTGCACACCAACGCGTACGACTACGCCGAACCGAAGAACGACAAGGCGGCGGAGTACCGCAGGCAGTTCGTGTCACGCCGCTACCGCACCGCCCATCCGGTGGTGCGCGTCCACCCGGAGAGCGGTGAACGGGGCTTGTTCATCGGCGGATTCGCCCAGAGTCTCGTGGGCCTCGGCCCGTCCGAGTCGCGTGACCTCCTGCGCATCCTCCAGGCGTACGTCACCCGGCCCGAGAACCTGGTGCGCATCTCCTGGAACCCCGGCGACCTGGTGCTGTTCGGCAACCGCATCACCCAGCACTACGCCCCCGACGACTACGGCGACCAGCCGCGGCTGCTGCACCGCGTCACCGTCGCCGGTGATGTCCCGGTCGGCGTCGACGGCACCCCGAGCTACGCCGTCGAGGGCGACGACGCGGCCCACTACACGCCGACGGCGGCCTGACTCGCCCGATCGCCCAGCCTCCTCGGGGGGGGGGGGGCCCCCCCGGCCCCCCCCCCCCGGGGGAGAGACTTTACACCCTCCCACAACCGACGGACATGATCCAAGCTGGTGGTCGCGTCTGCGACAA
>NZ_JBITEO010000041.1:0-19436 GCF_044455245.1 Streptomyces sp. NPDC051310 | reverse complement strand
GCGATCTCCGCGGCGAAAACCGGCGAGGAATCCAGCAACTCCACCGCCATCCCCACCCACTGCGCCCCCTGCCCCGGGAACACGAACACCGGCTTGGCGCCGGGCGCGGCGCGGCCCTCGACGACCACGGGCGACGGTTCGCCGACGGACAGGGCGGCCAGACCGGCCAGGAACTGCTCGCGGTCGGCCGCGGCGACGACACCGCGGTGTTCCAGGTGGGCCCGGGTGGTGGCCGCGGAGAAGCCGAGGTCGGCGAGGGACAGCTCGGGCCGCGCCAGGGCGTGCGCGCGGAGCCGGTCGGCCTGGGCGCGCATCGCGGCCGCGGAGCGGCCGGAGACCGTCACGGGGACGGCGGGCATCGGACGCGGCACGGCACCGTCGTCGGCCGGCTCCTCGGCCGGGGCCTCCTCCAGGATGATGTGCGCGTTGGTGCCGCTCACGCCGAACGACGACACCGCCGCACGGCGGGGCTTGTCCCCCGCGGGCCACGGCCGTGCCTCGGCCAGCAGCTCGATGTCACCCGCCTCCCAGTCGATGTGGGGGGAGGGCGCGTCCAGGTGCAGGGTCTGCGGCAGCATCCCGTGCCGCATCGCCATCACCATCTTGATGACGCCGGCCACGCCCGCGGCGAGGGAGGTGTGACCGATGTTCGACTTGATCGAGCCGAGCCACAGCGGGTCGCCGTCGCGTTCCCGGCCGTACGTCGCCAGCAGCGCGTGGGCCTCGATGGGGTCGCCCAGGACGGTGCCGGTGCCGTGGCCCTCGACCGCGTCCACATCGGCCGGGGACAGCCCGGCGTTGGCCAGTGCCTGGCGGATCACCCGCTCCTGGGAGGGGCCGTTGGGCGCGGTGAGGCCGTTGCTGGCGCCGTCCTGGTTGATCGCCGTACCGCGGATCAGGCCGAGGATGTTCCGCCCGTTGCGCTTGGCGTCGGACAGCCGCTCAAGGACCACCAGGCCCAGGCCGTCGGAGAAGCCGGTGCCGTTGGCGGAGGCCGCGTAGGCGCGGCAGCGGCCGTCCGGCGAGACGGCCTGCTGGCGGCTGAACTCGGCGAGCAGGAACGGGCCGGACATGATGGTCACGCCGCCGACGAGGGCCATGGAGCACTCGCCCGCGCGCAGGGCCTGGGCGGCCATGTGCAGGGCGACCGCGGAGGAGGAGCAGGCCGTGTCCACGGACACCGCCGGCCCCTCCAGGCCGAACACGTAGGAGATGCGGCCGGAGGACACGCTGGCCGCGCCGCCGGTGAGCTGGAAGCCCTCGATGTGCGGCAGGCTGCCCGCCGGCACCGTGCAGTAGTCGCTGGTGCCGACGCCGCAGAAGACGCCGGTGTTGCTGCCGCGCAGCGAGGTCGGGTCTATGCCGGCGTGTTCGAACGCCTCCCAGGACGCCTCCAGCAGCAGCCGCTGCTGCGGGTCCATGGCGAGGGCCTCACGCGGGCTGATGCCGAAGAACTCGGCGTCGAACTCGGCGATGCGGTCGAGGAATCCGCCGCCGCTGGTGGACACGGCGCCGGGCCGGCCCATGGTCGGGTCGTAGATGCGCTCCAGGTCCCAGCCGCGGTCGGCGGGCAGCCCGGTGATGGCGTCGCGCCCCGACGCGACGAGCTCCCAGAGCTCCTCGGGGGTGGTGACGCCGCCGGGGTAGCGGCAGCTCATGCCGACGATCGCCAGCGGTTCGCCGGCCTGGGCGAGCAGCCGCTTGTTGAGCTGGCGGAGCCTGTCGGTCTCCTTGAGGGACTTGCGGAGCGCCTCGATGAGCTGGTTCTGATCGGTGGCCATGTCTATTCCTTCATCTCCAGGCTCATTGCGGCGACGGCGTTCTCGGCCGGGGTCATGCGAGGTCCTCCTGGGCCATCCGGATCAGGGCTTCCGCGTCCATGTCGTCGAGCGACGCGGCGTCCCCGTCCTCGGTGGCCGCCTCCGGCGGGTCGTTGTCGGCCAGTTCGCGCAGGGTGTCGAGCAGCCCGGCCTTGCGCAGCCGGTCGATGGGGATCGACGCGAGCAGCGCGCGGATCTCGTCCTGCTCGGACCGCGGTGCGGCGGCGGAGTCGGGGACGATCTCCGGCAGCAGGTGGCGGGCGATGGCCGCCGGGCTGGGGTGGTCGAAGACGACGGTGGCGGGCAGGCGCACCCCGGTGGCCTGGGTGAGCCGGTTGCGCAGTTCGACCGCGCTGAGCGAGTCGAAGCCGAGCTCCTTGAACGCCCGCTCGGGGTCGACGGACGCGGCCGAGGCATGGCCGAGTACGGCCGCGACCTGGGCCTGGACCAGTTCGAGGACGATCCGCTCGCGGTCGGCCTCCGGTGCTCCGGCCAGCCGCTGGGCCAGCGCCGCGGCGCTCGCGTCGGCCGACGACCGGGCGGGGGCGCGGACGAGTCCGCGCAGCAGCGGCGGGAGCATCCCGGCCCGGGCCTGGGCCCGCAGCGCGGTCGTCTCCAGCAGGACCGGAGCGACCACGGCCGCGTCCACGTCCAGCGCCTGGTCGAACAGCGCCAATCCCGTCTCGGCGGTGAGGGCGCTCATGCCCATCCGCTCCAGACGTGCCAGCTCGGCCTCGTCCAACTGCGCCGCCATGCCGGTGGCTTCCGACCACAGGCCCCAGGCCAGGGAGGTCGCGGGCAGGCCCGCGGCCCGCCGGAGCCCCGCCAGCGCGTCGAGGGCGGCGTTGGCGGCGGCGTAGTTCGCCTGACCGGGGCTGCCCATCAGGGCCGCCACCGAGGAGAACAGCACGAACGCGGAGAGGTCGGCGTCCGCGGTCAGCTCGTGCAGGTGCCAGGCGGCGTCCACCTTGGGCCGCATGACCCGCTCGACCTGCTCGGGCGTCAGCGATGCGACGACACCGTCGTCCAGCACGCCCGCCGCGTGCACCACCGCGGTGACCGGACGTTCCACCGAGCCGAGCGCGGCGGCGAGCTGGTCGCGGTCCGCGACGTCGCACGCCACGACCCGGACCTCACAGCCCAGGGCCTTGAGCTCGGCGACCAGCTCGGCGGCGCCTTCGGCCTCCGGGCCGCGCCGGCTGAGCAGCAGCAGCTCGCGCACACCGCGGGTGGCGGCCAGGTGCCGGGCGAACAGCGCACCCAGACCACCCGTACCACCGGTGACCACCACGGTGCCCCCGGAACCCAGGGGTGCCGGGACGGTCAGCACGACCTTGCCGACGTTGAGGCCCTCGCGCAGGTGGCGCAGCGCCTCGCGGCCCTGCCGGACGTCCCACGTCCGGATCGGCGGGAACTCCAGCGCTCCCTGCCGGAACAGGGCCACGATGTCGGTGAGCAGTTCGCCCAGCCGCTGCGGTCCCGCCTCCCACAGGTCGAACGCGCGGTAGGCGACGCCCTCCCGCTCCGCCGCGATCGTCTCCGCGTCGCGGATGTCCGCCTTGCCCATCTCCACGAACCGGCCGCCGCGCGGCAGCAGGTCCAGGGAGGCGTCGACGAACTCGCCCGCCAGGGAGTTGAGCACCACGTCGACCCCGGCGCCTCCGGTGGCGGCCAGCAGCGTGTCCCGGAAGCCGGTCTCCCGCGAGGAGGCGATGTGGTCGGCCTCGACTCCGAGCGCCCGTACGGCGTCCCACTTGGCCGTGCTCGCCGTGGCGAACACCTCGGCGCCGAGGTGCCGTGCGATCTGCACGGCCGCCGTGCCCACACCGCCGGCGGCGGCGTGCACCAGGACCCGCTCCCCCGCGCGCAGCCCGGCCAGGTCCACCAGGCCGTAGTAGGCGGTCGCGTAGGCCACCGGCACGGACGCCGCCCGGGTGAACGACCAGCCGTCCGGTATCCGGGCGAGGAGGCCCTGATGGGCGACGGCCACCGGGCCGAAGGACTCCATCACGATGCCGAACACCCGGTCGCCGGGCGCGAAGCCGGTGACGTCCGCGCCGGTCTCCAGCACCACGCCGGCCGCCTCGGCGCCCAGGGGCACGTCGTCGGGGTACAGGCCGAGGGCTATCAGTACGTCGCGGAAGTTCACCCCCGCGGCACGGACCCCGATCCGCACTTCGCCGGCGCCGAGCGGGCGACGGGCGCCGGAGGGCGTGATCTCCACGTCCTCCAGGGAACCCTTGCGCGTGACGGACAGGTGCCACGCGTCGTCGGCGGGGGCGGCGGCGGTGGTCAGGCGGGGCGCGAACACCGCGTCGCCGCGCACGGCGACCTGCGGTTCGCCGGTGTCGAGGAGCGCGCCCCAGTCCGGGCCGTCGCCCTCGCTTCCGGAGCCGGGGCCGTCGCCGTCGAGGTCGACCAGGACGAAGCGGTCGGGGTGCTCGGACTGGGCGCTGCGCAGCAGGCCCCAGACCGCGGCCTGGGCGACGTCGGGCGTCTCGCCGTCCACGGCGACAGCGCGCCGGGTCACCACGACCAGCCGCGCCTCGCCCAGCCATTCGCTCGCCAGCCACCGCTGCACCAGGGACAGTGCCTCGGCGGCAGTGGTACGGGCCGCACCGGCCGTGTCCCCGGCCGGGGTGCCGACGGCGGCCAGCACCAGGTGCGGGGCCGGTCCGCCGTCGGCGAGCGACGTCTCCAGCGCGGCCAGGTCGGCGAACCGGTCGCCCGTGGCGGCCGGGCCGCCGAGGACCGCCACGCGGGCGGGCCGCGCCGCGCCGACCTCGACCGGGGCCCAGTCGAGCCGGTGGACCGACTGCCGGCCGCTGCGCCGCAGCCGCTCCAGCTGGGCCGGGTCGACCGGACGCATGTCCAGCCGCTCCAGGCTCAGCACCGGCTCGTTCTGCTCGCCGACGACGTCGAGACCGAAGGCGGTCTCGTCGACCCGGCGCATGCGGACGCGCACCCGGGACAGACCACGCCGGCCGGTGCGCACCCCGGACCAGGAGAACGGCAGGACGGCCGTGTCCCTCGGCCCGTCCTGGGGCAGGCCCGCGTGCAGGGAGGCGTCGAAGAGCGCCGGGTGGATGCCGAACGTCTCGCCGCCGGTGTCCCCGGGCAGGGCGACCTCGGCGTACGAGTCGCCATCGGCCTTCCACGCCGTACGCACGCCCTGGAACATCGGCCCGTAGTCGAAGCCGAGCTCGGCCATTCCCGCGTACAGCGCGTCCGCGGTGACCTCCACGGCGCCGGCGGGCGGCCACTGCGCGGGAACCCACGATGCCACGGGCGCGGTGTCCTCCGCGGCCAGCCATCCGCGGGCGTGGCAGGTCGCCACGGTCCGCTCGTCGTCCGCGGCCTCGGGACGGGCGTGGACCGTCACCTCGCGGCGGCCGTCCTCACCGGCCGCGCCGACCGTGACCCGCAGCTGCGCCGCGGCGCCTTCCTCCAGCAGGAGCGGTGCTTCCATGACCAGCTCGTCCACCACCGGCGCCCCGACCCGGCGGCCGACGGCCGACACCAGCTCGACCCAGGCCGTGCCGGGCACGATCACCGAGCCCAGGACGACGTGGTCGCGCACCCACGGCTGGCTGTCGGTGGAGAGGCGGCCGGTGAACACCCATTCGTCCCGGCCGCCGAGCTGCACGGCCGCGGCCATGAGGGGGTGCTCGACCCGGTCGAGCCCCGCCGCCGTGACGTCGCCGCCCTGAGCGGACGGCATCAGCCAGTAGTTCTCGCGCTGGAAGGCGTACGTCGGCAGGTCCACGCGCCGCGCGCCGGTCCCGGCGTAGTACGCCTCCCAGTCGACACCGGCGCCCGCGGTGTGGGCGCGGCCGAGGAAGCCGGCGAACGTCTCCCGCTCACCGCGCTTGGCGCGCAGGGCGGGCACGAACGCGGCCTCGGTGTCGTCCTCGACGCACTGCCGCGCCATCGCCGTCAGCACGGCGTCGGGGCCCAGCTCCAGGAACCGCCGGACGCCCAGCTCCCACAGCGTGCGCACCCCGTCGGCGAAACGCACCGCCTGACGGACGTGCCGCACCCAGTACTCCGCGTCGAAGGCGGTGATGGGCTCGCCGGACACGTTGGAGACGACCGGGATACGGGGCTCGGCATAGGTCAGCCGCTCGGCGACCGCGCGGAACTCCGCCAGCATCGGCTCCATGCGCGGCGAGTGGAAGGCGTGCGAGACGCGCAGCCGGGTCGTCTTGCGCCCCTCCCAGCGCGGGAGCCATTCCTCGACGGCGTCCTCGTCGCCGGATACGACGACCGCGAGCGGCCCATTGACGGCGGCGATGTCGAGGCGGCCTTCGAAACCGGCGAGGGACTCCGCGACCTCGGCCTCGTCGGCCTGGACGGCGACCATCGCACCACCGGCGGGCAGTGCACCCATCAACCGGCCACGCGCCACGACGAGTTCGGCGGCGTCGGCGAGCGTCAGCACACCGGTGACATGCGCGGCGGCGATCTCACCGACGGAGTGCCCGATCACGTAGTCGGCACGGATGCCCAGCGACTCCACGAGGCGGAACAGCGCCACCTCGACCGCGAACAGCGCCACCTGCGTGAACTCGGTCGAGTTCAGCACATCGCCGTCGTCGGCCAGCAGCTCCCGCAGGGAACGACCCAGCCGCGGATCAACCTCCGCACACACCTCGGTGAGCGCCCGCTCGAACACCGGGAACGCCTCGGCCAGCTCCAGGCCCATACCGGCCCGCTGAGACCCCTGACCGGTGAACAGGAACGCCGACTTTCCTCCGACACCCGCCTCCGCGGAGACCTCGGCCAGCCGCGCCAGGAGCTCGTCACGGTCGGCCGCGACCACCACGGCACGGCGGTCCAGCAGCGCGCGCGAGGTCACCAGCGAGTACGCCGTGTCGACCACGGACAACTCCGGCCGCGACAGCAGGTGCGACCGCAGACGGCCGGCCTGATCGCGGAGGGCCGCGTCGTTGCGTGCCGACACCACGACCGGCACCGGGCCCGCGGACACGACAGGCTCGACGGCCGCCGGCTCCTCGGCCGGGGCCTCCTCCACGATGATGTGCGCGTTGGTACCGCTCACGCCGAAGGACGAGATACCGGCACGGCGGGGACGGCCGTCGACCGCCCACTTCCGGGCCTCGGTCAGCAGCCGGACCTCGCCCGACTCCCAGTTCACGTGCGGGGACGGCTCGTCCACGTGCAGCGTCGGCGGCAGCATCCCGTGCCGCATCGCCATCACCATCTTGATCACACCCGCGACACCCGCCGCGGCCGACGTGTGACCGATGTTCGACTTGATCGACCCCAGCCACAGCGGGTCACCCTCGCGCTCACGGCCATACGTCGCCAGCAGCGCCTGCGCCTCGATCGGGTCACCCAGCTTGGTGCCCGTGCCGTGACCCTCGACCGCGTCGACATCGGACAGCCGCAGCCCGGCGTTCTCCAGCGCCCGCCGGATCACCCGCTCCTGCGAAGGACCGTTCGGCGCCGTCAGACCATTGCTCGCACCGTCCTGGTTGATCGCCGTACCGCGGATGAGGCCGAGGATGCGCCGCCCGTTGCGCCTGGCGTCGGACAGCCGCTCAAGCACCACCAGGCCCAGACCGTCGGCGAACCCGGTGCCGTCGGCGGACGCCGCGTACGCACGGCACCGGCCGTCCGTGGACAGGCCGCGCTGACGGCTGAACTCCCGCAGCATGAACGGCCCCGGCATCAGGGCCACACCACCGGCGAGCGCGAGGGAGCACTCGCCGGCCCGCAGCGCTTGCGCGGCCAGGTGCAGGGCGACGGCCGAGGAGGAGCAGGCGGTGTCCACCGACACCGCCGGGCCCTCCAGGCCGAACAGGTAGGAGATGCGGCCGGAGGACACGCTGGCCGAGCCGCCGGTCAGCTGGAAGCCCTCCACCTGCGGCAGGCTGCCTTCCGGGGCCACGCTGTAGTCGGTGACGCCGAGGCCGCAGTAGACGCCGGTGTCGCTCCCCCGCAGCGAGGTCGGGTCCATGCCGGCGTCCTCGAACGCCTCCCACGACGCCTCCAGCAGCAGCCGCTGCTGCGGGTCCATCGCCAGCGCCTCACGCGGGCTGATCCCGAAGAAGTCCGCGTCGAACTCGCCGATGCGCTCAAGGAATCCGCCACCGCGGGCGTAGACCTTCCCGGTCCGGTCGGGGTCCGGGTCGTACAGCCGCTCCAGGTCCCAGCCGCGGTCGGTGGGCAGCCCGGTGATGGCGTCGCGGCCCTCGGCCACGAGCTCCCACAGCTCCTCCGGCGAGGTGACCCCACCGGGGTAGCGGCAGCTCATGCCGACGATCGCGAGCGGTTCGGTCGCCCGGGACTCGACCTCTTCGAGCTGCGCCCTCGTCTCGTTCAGCTCGACCGCGACCTTTTTGAGATAGCGGACGAGCTTCTCCTGCTGATCGATGTTCTCCGTCATTCCCGTGTCCCCCGTCACTCTTCGCCCAACTCCACATCGATCATCTGGAAGATCTCTTCAGCGGTGGTTGCCGCCTCGATCCGCTCCCTGGCGTTCTGCTTCCTGTCGCCCTGGGCCCCGTCGCCGGCACCGGCACTGATGCCGGAGAGCAAGGTGCGCAGGCGCTTCGCCACCCGCTGCTGCTCCTCCGCGGAGCTCGCGGCGAGCATGTCCTCGAGCTTCCTCACCTCTTGGTCGATGAGGGGCTCGGCCGGTTCCCCGCCGCCGATCTCCGACAGCAGCAGGCCGGCGACCGCGGCCGGCGTGGGGTGGTCGAACACGAGCGTCGCGGGCAGGCGCACCCCGGTGGCCTGGGTGAGCCGGTTGCGCAGTTCGACCGCGCTGAGCGAGTCGAAGCCGAGCTCCTTGAACGCCCGCTCGGCCTCGACGGACGCGGCCGACGCGTGCCCGAGCACCGCGGCCACCTGGGCCTGCACCAGTTCGAGCACGATCCGCTCGCGGTCGGCCTCCGGCACCCCGGCCAACCGCTGCACCAGCGCGCCCGCGCCGGTGTCGGTCACCCGGGCCGGAATACGGACCAGTCCGCGCAGCAGCGGCGGGAGCATCCCCGCCCGGGCCTGGGCCCGCAGCGCGGTCGTCTCCAGCAGGACCGGAGCGACCACGGCCGCGTCCACGTCCAGCGCCTGGTCGAACAGCGCCAGACCCGTCTCGGCGGTGAGGGCGCTCATGCCCATCCGCTCCAGACGCGCCAGCTCGGCCTCGTCCAACTGCGCCGCCATGCCGGTGGCTTCCGACCACACACCCCAGGCCAGGGAGGTCGCGGGCAGGCCCGCGGCCCGCCGGGACCCCGCCAGCGCGTCGAGGGCGGCGTTCGCCGCCGCGTAGTTCGCCTGACCCGGGCTGCCCATCAGGGCCGCCACCGAGGAGAACAGCACGAACGCGGAGAGGTCGGCGTCCGCGGTCAGCTCGTGCAGGTGCCAGGCGGCGTCCACCTTGGGCCGCATGACCCGCTCGACCTGCTCGGGCGTCAGCGCCTCGACGACACCGTCGTCCAGCACGCCCGCCGCGTGCACCACCGCGGTGACCGGACGTTCCACCGAGCCGAGCGCGGCGGCGAGCTGGTCGCGGTCCGCGACGTCGCACGCCACGACCCGGACCTCACAACCCAGGGCCTTGAGCTCGGCGACCAGCTCGGCAGCGCCTTCGGCCTCCGGGCCGCGCCGGCTGAGCAGCAGCAGCTCGCGCACACCGCGGGTGGCGGCCAGGTGCCGGGCGAACAGCGCACCCAGACCACCCGTACCACCGGTGACCACCACGGTGCCCTCGGGATCGAACGCGGTCGCCGACTCACCGGCGGACGCCCGGGACAGCCTCGGCGCCAGCACGCGACCACCGCGCACCGCCAGCTGCGGCTCGTCGGTGTCGAGGAGCGCACCCCAGTCCGGCCCGTCGCCCGCGGAATCAAAGTCGGAGTCCAGGTCGACCAGGACGAACCGGCCCGGGTGCTCGGACTGCGCACTGCGCAGCAGACCCCAGACCGCCGCCTGCGCGACATCCGGCATCTCGTCGCCGTCCACGGCGACCGCCCCACGGGTGGTCACCACCAGCCGCGCCTCACCCAGCCACTCGCTCGCCAGCCACCGCTGCACCAACCCCAGCGCCTCGCCGGCAGCACTACGGGCCGCCCCGGCCGAGTCTCCTTGCGGGGTATCGACCGCGGCCAGCACCACCTCGGGGGCCTTCGCACCCCCGGCCAGGCTCTTCTCCAACTCGGCCGGATCACCGAGCACGGCGACCTCGGCGGGCCGGCTCGCGCCGACCGTCACCGCGGCCCAGTCCAGCCGGTAGACGGACTGCTGCCCGCCACGGCGCAGCCGCTCCAGCTGGGCCGGGTCGACCGGACGCATGTCCAGCCGGCCCAGGCTCAGCACCGGCTCGCCCTGCTCGGACACCGCGTCGACCCGCAGCGCCGCGTCACCACCCGAGGAAATCCGCACCCGGACCCGGGACAGACCCGACCGGCCCGCGCTCACCTTCGACCACGAGAACGGCAGGATCGTCGCCCCGCCATCGGAGCCCTTCTCCGCGAACGCACCATGGAGCGCGGCATCGAACAGCGCCGGGTGCATCCCGAAGCCCTCACCACCGGTGTCACCCGGCAGCGCCACCTCGGCGAACACCACGTCGTCCACACGCCACGCGGTGCGCACACCCTGGAAGACGGGCCCGTAGTCGAAGCCCAGCTCCGCCATCCCCGCGTACAGCGCGTCACCGGACATCTCCACACCACCCGCGGGCGGCCACTCCACCGGAGCCCACGACGACACCGCCGCCGCCTCTTCGGGAGCCAGCCAGCCCCGGGCGTGGCAGATGGTCTCGGCGTCCTCACCGGCTTCGGCGCGAGCGAAGATCACCACCTCGCGGCGGCCGTCCTCGCCGGCCGCGCCGACCGTGACCCGCAGCTGCGCCGCGGCACCCTCGTCCAGGAGGAGCGGTGCTTCCATGACCAGCTCGTCCACCACCGGTGCACCCACGCGGCGGCCGGCGGCCAACGCCAGCTCGACCCACGCCGTGCCCGGCACGATGAGCACGCCGAGGACGACGTGGTCGCGCACCCACGGCTGCGACTCGGTGGAGAGGCGACCGGTGAACACCCACTCGTCCCGGTCACCCATCTGCACCGCCGCCGCCAGCACCGGGTGCTCCACCCGGTCAAGGCCCGCCGCCGCGACATCGCCACTCTGCGACGACGGCATCAACCAGTAGTTCTCCCGCTGGAAGGCATACGTCGGCAGCTCCACGCGCCGCGCCCCCATCCCGGCGAACACCGCGTCCCAGTCCACACCGACACCCGCGGTGTGCGCCTGGCCCAGCGACAGCCAGAACCGGGCCAGGCCGCCCTCGCCCCGGCGCAGCGACCCGACCACGGCCACCCGGCCCGCCGCGCCCTGTGCCTCGACGACGTCCTCGACCGCCATGGTCAGCACCGGGTGGGGGGACATCTCCAGGAAGCACCCGGTCCCGTTGTCGACGAGCGCGCGGATGGCGGGTTCGAAGCCGACCTGTCCGCGCAGGTTCCGGTACCAGTACCCGGCGTCCATCGTCGCGGAGTCGATGAATCCACCGACCGCCGTGGAGTACACGGGGACCTTCCCCGCCCGCGGCGCCACCGGGGACAGGACCTCCAGGAGCTCCGCCTCCAACGCCTCGACGTGAGCGGTGTGGGAGGCGTAGTCGACGTTGACCCGCCGTGCCCGCACCCCCTCGCGCTCGCACGCCGCCAGGATCTCGTCCAGCGCACCCGGCTCACCGGCCACCACCACCGCCGCCGGGCCGTTCACCGCCGCCACCGACACCCGCCCCGCGTACGGAGCGAGCAACTCCTCCACCCGCTCGACCGGCAGCGCGACCGACATCATCCCGCCCAGACCCGCCAGGCGCTCCCGCACCAACTGACTGCGCAACGCCACGATCCGCGCCGCGTCCCGCAGCGACAACGCACCCGCCACATACGCCGCCGCGATCTCACCCTGCGAGTGACCCACCACCGCCGACGGCTCCACACCGTACGAACGCCACAACGCCGCAAGGCTCACCATCACCGCGAACAACGCCGGCTGCACCACATCGACCCGCTCCAGGGACGGCGCACCCGCCGCGTCCCGCAGCACATCCTCCAGACTCCAGTCCACGAACTCCGCCAGCGCCTCACCACACGCGGCGATCTCCGCGGCGAAAACCGGCGAGGAATCCAGCAACTCCACCGCCATCCCCACCCACTGCGCCCCCTGCCCCGGGAACACGAACACCGGCTTCAGGTTCGAGCCGATGGCCTGGCCTTCCACGACGTGCACCGCCGGGGCACCCGAGGCGAGTGCGTCCAGGCCGGCCAGCAGTTCCGCCCGGTCCGCGGCCACGACAGCCGCGCGCCGCTCCAGCACCGCGCGGGTGGTGACCGACGAGAAGCCGATGTCCGCCACGGACACGTCCGCGTCGGCGGCCATGCGCTCCCGCAACTGCCGCGCCTGGTCGCGGAGGGCCGCGTCGTTGCGTGCCGACACCACGACCGGCACCGGGCCCGCAAACAGGGCAGGCTCGACGGCCGCCGGCTCCTCGGCCGGGGCCTCCTCCACGATGATGTGCGCGTTGGTACCGCTCACGCCGAAGGACGAGATACCGGCACGGCGGGGACGGCCGTCGACCTGCCATTCACGGGCCTCGGTCAGCAGCCGGACCTCGCCCGACTCCCAGTCCACATGCGGAGAAGGCTCGTCCACGTGCAGCGTCGGCGGCAGCATCCCGTGCCGCATCGCCATCACCATCTTGATCACACCCGCGACACCCGCCGCGGCCGACGTGTGACCGATGTTCGACTTGATCGACCCCAGCCACAGCGGGTCACCGGCACGCTCACGCCCGTACGTCGCCAGCAGCGCCTGCGCCTCGATCGGGTCACCCAGCTTGGTGCCCGTGCCGTGACCCTCGACCGCGTCCACCTCGGCCGGGGACAGCCCGGCGTTGGCGAGGGCCTGGCGGATCACCCGCTCCTGCGAAGGACCGTTCGGCGCGGTGATGCCGTTGCTGGCACCGTCCTGGTTGATGGCGCTGCCGCGCAGCACCGCCAGCACCTTGTGGCCGTTGCGCTGCGCGTCGGACAGGCGCTCCACCACGAGCACGCCGACACCGTCCGAGAACCCGGTGCCGTCGGCGGACGCCGCGTAGGCGCGGCAGCGCCCGTCCGGCGAGAGGCCGCGCTGACGGCTGAACTCCGTGAGCAGGAAGGGCCCGGACATGATGGTCACACCGCCGATGAGCGCCATCTCGCACTCACCCGCCCGCAGGGCCTGGGACGCGAAGTGCAGGGCGACCGCGGAGGAGGAGCAGGCCGTGTCCACGGACACCGCCGGCCCCTCCAGCCCGAGGATGTAGGCGATGCGTCCGGACACGACGCTCGTGCTGGAGCCCGTGAGGCGGAAGCCCTCGACCTGGGACTGCGAGCCGCTGACGCCGTAGTCGGAGGAGCT
The DNA here is from genome assembly GCF_044455245.1 of Streptomyces sp. NPDC051310. NCBI lineage: Bacteria > Bacillati > Actinomycetota > Actinomycetes > Kitasatosporales > Streptomycetaceae > Streptomyces > Streptomyces sp. NPDC051310. Next base: position 6,180 of record NZ_JBITEO010000041.1, on the reverse strand, counting down.
GACGCCGCAGAAGACACCGATGTTGCTCCCCTTGAGGGAGGTCGGGGCGATCCCGGCGTGCTCGAACGCCTGCCATGACGCCTCCAGCAGCAGCCGCTGCTGCGGGTCCATCGCGGTGGCCTCCCGCGGGCTGATCCCGAAGAAGTCGGCGTCGAAGAGACCGGCGCCGTCGACGAAACCGCCGCCGCGCGTGTAGACCGTCCCGAGCTGGTCGGGGTCCGGGTCGTACAGCCGCTCCAGGTCCCAGCCGCGGTCGGTCGGGAACGGGCCGATCGCGTCCCGGCCGGACGCCACCAGCTCCCACAACTGCTCGGGCGAGGTCACCCCACCCGGGTAGCGGCAGCTCATGCCCACGATCGCCAGGGGCTCGCCCGCGTCTGCCTGTCGGGTCCGCGCCACGCCCCGGCCGCCGGTCGCGACCTCGGCACCCGTGCCCGCACCCGTACCCGCTGCCACCTGCGACAGCACGAAGCGTGCCACGGCCGCCGGAGACGGGTGGTCGAACACGAGGGTGGCGGGCAGGCGCACCCCGGTGGTCCGGGTGAGCCGGTTGCGCAGTTCGACCGCGCTGAGCGAGTCGAAGCCGAGCTCCTTGAACGCGCGGTCCGGGTCGACGGAGGCACCCGACGCGTGCCCGAGCACGGACGCCACCTGGGCCTGGACCAGTTCGAGCACGATCCGCTCGCGGTCGGCCTCCGGCACCCCGGCCAACCGCTGGGCCAGCGCACCCGAGCTCGCCTCGGCCCGGGCGGGGGTCCGCACCAGTCCGCGCAGCAGCGCAGGCAGGGTGCCGGCCCGCGCCTGGGCGCGGAGCGCGGCGGTGTCCAGCTGTGCGGGGACCACGACCGCCGCGTCCACGTCCAAGGACTGGTCGAACAGCGCCAGACCCGTCTCGGCGGTGAGGGCGCTCATGCCCATCCGCTCCAGACGCGCCAGCTCGGCCGCGTCCAGCCGCGCGCCCATGCCCGTGCCGTGCGACCAGACGCCCCATGCCAGGGAGGTCGCGGGCAGGCCCCCTGCCCGCCGGGACGCGGCGAGCGCGTCGAGGGCGGCGTTGGCGGCGGCGTAGTTCGCCTGTCCGGGGTTGCCCATCAGGGCCGCCATGGAGGAGAACAGCACGAACGCGGAGAGGTCGGCGTCCGCGGTCAGCTCGTGCAGGTGCCAGGCCGCGTCCAGCTTGGGCCGCATGACCTGCTCGATGCGCTCGGGCGTCAGCGCCTCGACGAGGCTGTCGTCGAGGACGCCCGCCGTGTGCACGACCGCGGTCAGCGGGTGCTCCAGGCCGGCGATCACCGAGGCCAGTCGGTCGCGGTCCGCGACGTCGCACGCCACGACCCGGACCTCACAACCCAGGGCCTTGAGCTCGGCGACCAGCTCGGCAGCGCCTTCCGCCTGCGGGCCGCGGCGGCTGAGCAGCAGCAGATGCCGCACGCCGCGGGTGGCGGCCAGGTGCCGGGCGAACAGCGCACCCAGACCACCCGTACCACCGGTGACCAGAACGGTGCCCTCGGGATCGAACGCGGTCGCCGACTCACCGGCGGACGCCCGGGACAGCCTCGGCGCCAGCACGCGACCACCGCGCACCGCGAGCTGCGGCTCGTCGGTGTCGAGGAGCGCACCCCAGTCCGGCCCGTCGCCCGCGGAATCAAAGTCGGAGTCCAGGTCGACCAGGACGAACCGGCCCGGGTGCTCGGACTGCGCACTGCGCAGCAGGCCCCAGACCGCCGCCTGCGCGACATCCGGCGTCTCGTCGCCGTCCACGGCGACCGCCCCACGGGTGGTCACCACCAGCCGCGCCTCACCCAGCCACTCGCTCGCCAGCCACCGCTGCACCAACCCCAGCGCCTCGCCGGCAGCACTACGGGCCGCCCCGGCCGCATCCTCCTCCGGGGCACCGACGGCAGCCAGCACCACCTCGGGCATCGGACGGCCGTCAGCCACAGCACGCTCCAGCTCCGCCAGATCACCGAGCACGGCGACCTCGGCGGGCCGGCTCGCGCCGACCGTCACCGCGGCCCAGTCCAGCCGGTAGACGGACTGCTGCCCGCCACGGCGCAGCCGCTCCAGCTGGGCCGGGTCGACCGGACGCATGTCCAGCCGGCCCAGGCTCAGCACCGGCTCGCCCTGCTCGGACACCACGTCCACCCGCAGCGCCGCGTCACCGGCGGGCGCGATCCGCACCCGGACCCGGGACAGACCCGACCGGCCCGCGCTCACCTTCGACCACGAGAACGGCAGGATCGTCGCTCCGCCATCGGAGCCCTTCTCCGCGAACGCACCATGGAGCGCGGCATCGAACAGCGCCGGGTGCATCCCGAAGCCCTCACCACCGGTGTCACCCGGCAGCGCCACCTCGGCGAACACCACGTCGTCCACACGCCACGCGGTGCGCACACCCTGGAAGACGGGCCCGTAGTCGAAGCCCAGCTCCGCCATCCCCGCGTACAGCGCATCACCGGACATCTCCACACCACCCGCGGGCGGCCACTCCACCGGAGCCCACGACGACACCGCCGCCGCTTCCTCCGTGGCCAGCCATCCGCGCGCATGGCACGTCATCCCGGTGTCGTCGCCGGCTTCGGCGCGAGCGAAGATCACCACCTCGCGGCGGCCGTCCTCACCCGCACCACCCACGGAGACCCGCAACTGGGCGCTCGTCGCCTCGTCCAGCAGGAGCGGCGCTTCCATGACCAGCTCGTCCACCACCGGAGCACCCACACGGCGGCCGGCGGCCAACGCCAGCTCGACCCACGCCGTGCCCGGCACGATCACCGAGCCCAGGACGACGTGGTCGCGCACCCACGGCTGCGACTCGGTGGAGAGGCGACCGGTGAACACCCACTCGTCCCGGTCACCCATCTGCACCGCCGCCGCCAGCACCGGGTGCTCCACCCGGTCAAGGCCCGCCGCCGCGACATCGCCACTCTGCGACGACGGCATCAACCAGTAGTTCTCCCGCTGGAAGGCATACGTCGGCAGCTCCACGCGCCGCGCGCCGGTCCCGGCGTAGTACGCCTCCCAGTCGACACCGGCGCCCGCGGTGTGGGCGCGGCCGAGGAAGCCGGCGAACGTCTCCCGCTCACCGCGCTTGGCCCGCAGGGCGGGCACGAACGCGGCCTCGGTGTCGTCCTCCACGCACTGCCGCGCCATCGCCGTCAGCACAGCGTCGGAGCCCAGCTCCAGGAACCGCCGGACGCCCAGCTCCCACAGCGTGCGCACACCGTCGGCGAAACGCACCGCCTGACGGACGTGCCGCACCCAGTACTCCGCGTCGAACGCCGACACAACCTCGCCCGACACGTTCGACACGACCGGGATACGCGGCTCGGCATAGGTCAACCGCTCCGCGACCGCGCGGAACTCCGCCAGCATCGGCTCCATACGCGGCGAATGGAACGCATGCGACACCCGCAGCCGGGACGTCTTACGCCCCTCCCAGCGCGGCAGCCACTCCTCCACCGCGTCCTCGTCACCGGACACCACCACAGCCAGCGGCCCATTGACGGCCGCGATCTCCAGACGGCCCTCGAAACCGGCCAGGGACTCCGCGACCTCAGCCTCAGCAGCCTGGACGGCGACCATCGCACCACCGGCGGGCAGCGCACCCATCAACCGGCCACGCGCCACGACGAGTTCGGCGGCGTCGGCGAGCGTCAGCACACCGGTGACATGCGCGGCGGCGATCTCACCGACGGAGTGCCCGATCACGTAGTCGGCACGGATGCCCAGCGACTCCACGAGGCGGAACAGCGCCACCTCGACCGCGAACAGCGCCACCTGCGTGAACTCGGTCGAGTTCAGCACATCGCCGTCGTCAGCCAGCAACTCCCGCAGGGAACGGCCCAGCCGCGGATCAACCTCCGCACACACCTCCGCCAGCGCCTGCTCGAACACCGGGAACGCCTCGGCCAGCTCCAGGCCCATACCGGCCCGCTGAGACCCCTGCCCCGTGAACAGGAACGCCGACTTGCCCGCAACAGCGGACTCACCCACCACGTCGGCCAGCCGCGCCAGCAGCTCGTCCCGGTCCGCCGCGACCACCACAGCACGACGATCCAGCAGCGCACGCGACGTCACCGACGAGAAGGCGACGTCCGCGACCGACGCGTCCGCATCGGCGGCCACCCGCTCCCGCAGCCGCTCCGCCTGCGCCCGCAGCGCCGCGTCCGTCCGCGCGGACAGCACCACCGGCACCGGGCCCGCGGACACGACAGGCTCGACCGCCACCGGCTCCTCTGCCGGAGCCTCCTCCACAATGATGTGCGCGTTCGTACCACTGACACCGAACGACGACACACCCGCACGACGCGGACGACCCTCGACCTGCCATTCACGGGCCTCGGTCAGCAGCCGGACCTCGCCCGACTCCCAGTCCACATGCGGAGAAGGCTCGTCCACGTGCAGCGTCGGCGGCAGCATCCCGTGCCGCATCGCCATCACCATCTTGATCACACCCGCGACACCCGCCGCGGCCGACGTGTGACCGATGTTCGACTTGATCGACCCCAGCCACAGCGGGTCACCCTCGCGCTCACGCCCGTACGTCGCCAGCAGCGCCTGCGCCTCGATCGGGTCACCCAGCTTCGTACCCGTGCCGTGACCCTCGACCGCGTCCACCTCCACCGGGGACAGGCCGGCCGAAGCCAACGCCTGCCGGATCACCCGCTCCTGCGAAGGACCGTTCGGCGCCGTCAGACCATTGCTCGCACCGTCCTGATTCACCGCGCTGCCACGGATCAGACCCAGGATCCGGTGCCCCTTGCGCCGGGCGTCCGACAGACGCTCCACCACCAGCACACCGACACCGTCCGAGAACCCGGTGCCGTCCGCCGACGCCGCATACGCCTTGCACCGCCCGTCCGGCGACACAGCCCGCTGGCGGCTGAACTCGGTCAGGAGGTAGGGGCCGGCCAGCAGGGTCACGCCGCCCACGAGCGCGAGCGAGCACTCGCCCGCGCGCAGGGCCTGGGACGCCAGGTGCAGGGCGACGGCGGAGGAGGAGCAGGCCGTGTCCACGGACAGTGCCGGGCCTTCCAGGCCCAGTGTGTAGGCGATGCGGCCGGACACGACGCTCGTCGTGGTGCCGGTCAGGCGGTAGCCCTCCAGCTCAGCGGAGGCCATGCCGCCGTAGTCGGTGGTCACGACGCCGGCGAACACGCCGGTGTCGCTGCCGCGCAGCGTCGTCGGGTCGATGCCCGCGTGCTCGAACGCCTCCCACGACGCCTCCAGCAGCAGCCGCTGCTGCGGGTCCATCGCCAGCGCCTCACGCGGGCTGATCCCGAAGAAGTCCGCGTCGAACTCGCCGATGCGGTCGAGGAACGCACCGCCACGGGTGTTGATCTTCCCGGGCTGGTCCGGGTCGGGGTCGTAGATGTCGGGGTCCCAGCCGCGGTCGGTGGGCAGGCCGCCCACCGCGTCGCGGCCCGCGGCCACGAGCTCCCACAGCTCCTCCGGCGAGGTGACCCCACCGGGGTAGCGGCAGCTCATGCCGACGATCGCCAACGGTTCGTCCGCCGTGGCCCGCTTCGGCCGCACCGCGGGCTTCGGTGCCTCCGCGCCGCCGGCGAAGTCGGCGAGCAGGAGGCGCGCCACGGCGGCCGGGGTGGGGTGGTCGAAGATCAGCGTGGCGGGCAGACGGACACCGGTGCTCTGGGTGAGCCGGTTGCGCAGTTCGACCGCGCTCAGCGAGTCGAAGCCGAGCTCCTTGAAGGCGCGGTCGGTGTCGATCGCCGCGGAAGAGGTGTGCCCGAGGACGGACGCGACCTGCTCCCGCACCACGTCCAGGACGATCCGCTCCCGGTCGGCCTCGGCGACGCCCGCGAGGCGCTGCGCGAGTGAGCCGCCGGTCTCGGCGCGCCGGGCGGGCACGGGCGCCAGGCCGCGCAGCAGCGCGGGCAGCAGACCGGCCCTGGCCTGCGCGCGCAGCGCGGCCGGGTCGAGCTGGACGGGCGCCAGGAGCGCCGTGCCGGTGCCGAGCGCCAGGTCGAACAGTTCGAGCCCGCGCTGCTGGGAGAGCGCGCCCATGCCGGTGCGCTCCAGACGGGCGAGGTCGGCCTCGCCGAGCTCACCGGTCATCCCGCCGACGTCGCCCCACAGGCCCCAGGCCAGGGAGGTGGCGGGCAGACCGGCGGCCCGGCGGGACGCGGCAAGCGCGTCCAACGCAGCATTCGCCGCCGCGTA
>NZ_JBITEO010000040.1:0-20119 GCF_044455245.1 Streptomyces sp. NPDC051310 | reverse complement strand
CCCCCCCCCCCCCCCCCCCCCCCCCCCCCCCCCCCCCCCCCCCCCCCCCCCCCCCCCCCCCCCCCCCCCCCCCCCCCCCCCCCCCCCCCCCCCGGCGCGGGAACGGCGGTCGCCTCAGTGCTCGTCGGCGAGGATGAGATACAGCTTCTTCCGGGCCTCGTTGACGACGGCCAGCGCCTTCTGCCGCTGCTCGGCGTCACCGGTCTTCCAGACCTGCCCGAAGGCTTCGAACAGACCGAAGCCGGCCTGCCGCACCTCGCTCAGGGCCTCCCAGTCGACGCCGCGCCCCGGCTCCTCCCAAGGGGCCTCCGGCCCCGCCTCCGCCTCGGCCCGCCCGGTCTCGCTGAGCGTGAACAGCTTCTTGCCGCCTTCGCTCTCGCTGACGATCAGGCCCTCGTCCTCCAGCAACTGGAGGGTCGGGTAGACCGAGCCCGGGCTGGGCCGCCAGGCCCCGCCACTGCGCTCGGCGATCTCCCGGATCATCTCGTAGCCGTGCATCGGGCGGTCCTTCAGCAGCGCCAGGATCGAGGCGCGGACATCGCCGCGCCGCGCCCTGCCCCGGCCGCCTCCGCGACCCCGGCCACCGCCGAAGGGGCCGCCCCCGAAAGGACCTCCGCCGAACGGACCGCCGCCGAAGCCCGGTCCGAACGGACCGAAGGCCGCGCGCAGGCCCTCGAAGTCCCCGCGCCGCTCGCCCCAGCCGCGATGGCCGGGGCCGCAGTGACCGTGCCCCCGGCCGTGCTCGTGCTCGGGGCCCTGTCCGTGTCCATGGGAACGCATCGCTGACACTCCTTCCACCGATGATCTGTCGCGATGCTTCAACGATATATCGGAATAGGTCGTCGGGCAATCGTTCCCGGGCCAGAAAACGCGAATTGGCCTTGGCCTGCGGCTTCCCGGCACCCCTAACGTCGTGTCCATGCGGATTCGAATCGTCGACGCCTTCACCGACCGCCCCTTCTCCGGCAACCCGGCGGGCGTCCTGCTCCTCGACGCCTTCCCGGACGACCACTGGCTCCAGGCGGTGGCCGCCGAGGTCAACCTCTCCGAGACCGCCTTCGCCCACCCCCTCCCGGCCGGCGGTGAGGCCGACTGGGCGCTGCGCTGGTTCACCCCGGTCGCCGAGGTGGACATGTGCGGCCACGCGACCCTGGCCACCGCCCACGTGCTGCACACCACCGGCCGCGCGACCGGCACGGTCCGCTTCGCGGCGCGCTGCGGGATCCTGTCGGCCGACGCCGCCGAGGACGGCTCGATCACCATGGACTTCCCGACCTCGGCGCTGACGCCGGTACCCGCGCCCGACGGGCTCGCGAAGGCGCTGGGCGCTGAGGTGGTGTCCGTGCACGACACCGCCGCCCACATCGGCGACCTGCTGGTGGAGCTGGCGGACGAGCGGGCCGTACGGTCCCTGACGCCGGACCTCGCGGCGCTGGCCACCATGTCGGACCGGGGCATCATCGCCACGGCCGCGGCGGACGACCCGGCGCGCGGCTACGACTTCGTCTCCCGCTGCTTCTTCCCGGCGCTCGGGATCGACGAGGACCCGGTCACGGGCAGTGCGCACACCGCGCTCGCCCCCTTCTGGTCGGCCCGCTCCGGGCGCGACGAGCTGACCGGGTTCCAGGGCGGGGCGCGCACCGGACTGGTGCGCACCGCACTGCGCGGCGAGCGCACGCTCCTCACCGGCAGCGCGGTGACGGTCATCGAGGGCGACCTCCTGACCTGAGAGGCCGCGCCCCGGCCGGCACGGCGAAGGGGGCGTACGGCGGATGCCGTACGCCCCCTTCGGTCTCCTCCGTCAGCTCACCCGCCGGGCAGCCATGCCACCTGCCCTTTCAGCACCGCGTACCCGACGAACGCCACGATGTCGAGCAGCGCGTGCGCCGCCACCAGCGGACCGACCCGGCCCCACCGCCGGTACAGCAGCACGAACACCGCGCCCATCACCACGTTGCCGATGAAGCCGCCGATGCCCTGGTACAGGTGGTACGAGCCGCGCAGCACCGAGCTCGCCACCAGCGCCGCCATCGGCGACCACCCCAGCTGCCCGAGCCGGCGCAGCAGGTACCCGACGACGATGACCTCCTCCACCACGGAGTTCTGCACCGCCGAGAGCACCAGCACGGGGTACTTCCACCACACCGGCGGCAGCGACTCGGGAACCACGGTCAGGTTGAACCCCGCCGCCCGCGCCACCAGGTAGAAGGCCAGTCCGGCGCTGCCGATGGCGGCCGCGACCAGCGCCCCGCGGCCCAGGTCGCCCCACGGCCTGCGGCGGTCGAAGCCGAGGGCCCGCAGACCCGTCCCCTCCCGCAGGAGCAGGTGCGCCACGAGCACCACTGGCACGAGCGCGGTCGCGATCCCGAACAGCTGCCACGCCAGATCCAGCCACGGCCGCCCCGGAGCGGCCGAGCTGTTCAGGTAGGCGGCCTGGTCCTTCAGCCCGCCCGGTTTCGTCAGCGCACCGGTGAAGCTGATCAGCGAGGCGACCGCACTCGCCCCCAGCGAGAGCGCCAGTACGAGCAGCAGCTCCGACCGCAAGACCTTCCGGGAGGGACCTCCCTCCGCAAGGGGACCGGCCACGCGCCCCGCCTCTGCCTGCACACCTGCCTCCACTTCACCATCGCCCCGCCCGAAGGCACCCGGCCGGCCGCAGGCAGCCGGCCCGCCCACGGCACACCGCCCGCCCGCAGGCACACGGCACAGCTTGCCCGACGACGGCGCGACGGCCGGAGGCGGGCGGGTACGGCGCCGCCGTGCCCACCCGTAAGGTACGCGCGGCAGTCGCCCGCGACTCTCCCGGGCCGGTTCCGCCGTGGACGGGCAGGCGGCGGCGCGCGCCCGCGGCTACCGCATCAGCGGCGCCCGGACCGTCACCCGCGCGGCGCCGGGAAGCCCACCGGCCAGGTGTGCACGGGATCGCCGCGCCGCATCAGCTCGCAGTAGCGGCGGGTGGTGGCGGCCAGCGCCGCCTCGCGCCCGAGGCCCGCCTCCAAGGCGCGGTGGAAGGTCTCGACCTGCCAGGTGGCGCCGTTCGTCCGGCGCCTGCACCGCTCCTCGATGATCCCGAGGTAGCGGTCCCGGTCGCCCCGCTCGATGCCCCACGCGTCCAGGCCCGCCGCCGCGAGCGGCAGCAGCTCGTCCCGCACCAGCTTCACGGCCGGAACGGTGGTCGTCCCGCCGCTGCGCCCCTGTCGCGGCCAGCGCAGCTCGGCGTCGATGCCGTACCGGCAGGCGGTGTCGAAGTTGGCGGCGGCATCGGCGAACGGCAGCCGCTTCCACACCGGCCGGGGCTCCTCCGCGAGCGCACGCACCAGGCCGTAGTAGAACGCGGCGTTGGCCAGCACGTCGTCGACCGTCGGCCCCGCCGGCAGCACCCGGTTCTCCACCCTGAGGTGCGGGACGCCGTCCATGACGCCGTACACGGGGCGGTTCCAGCGGTACACCGTGCCGTTGAGCAGGACCAGCTCCTGAAGGGACGGCACGCCGCCGTCGTCGACCACCCGCAGCGGGTCCTCGTCGTCGCAGATGGGCAGGAGCGCGGGGAAGTACCGCACGTTCTCCTCGAACAGCTCGTACGCCGAGCTGACCCACCGCTCGCCGAACCAGGTGCGCGGCCGTACGCCCTGCGCCTGGAGCTCGGGCGGCCGTGTGTCGGTGGCCTGCGTGAACAGCGGCGGCCGGGACTCGCGCCACAGCTCGCGACCGAAGAGGAACGGAGCGTTGGCACCCACCGCGATCTGCACGGCGGCGACGGCCTGCGCGGCGTTCCACACGTCCGGGAAGCGCGTCGGTGTGACCTGGAGGTGCAGCTGCACGGAGGTGCAGGCCGCCTCGGGGGCGATGGAGCTGGCCGTGGAGCTGAGGCGCTCCACACCGTCGATGTCGAGCGTGAAGTCCTCGCCGCGCGCGGCGACGATCTGGTCGTTGAGCAGCATGTAACGGTCGACGTCCGAGAGGTTCCCCGAGACCAGATCCTCCTCCACGAGCGTCGGGAGAATTCCGATCATCACGATCCCGGCGTCGACCTCCTTCGCCTTGCGGTGCGCGTAGCCGAGACCGGTGCGCAGCTCCTCGGCGAGCTGATCGAATACCCGGCCGCCGAGCCGGTGCGGGGCGATATTGACTTCCAGGTTGAACATTCCGAGTTCGGTCTGGAAATCCCGGCTCGCGATACGCTCCAGCACCTCGGCATTCATCATCCGGGGCATACCGTCCGAGCCCGCCAGATTGAGTTCGATCTCCAGGCCCATCAGATTCTTCGGGCGGTCGAACCTCTTCTCGGCGAGGAGGCGCTCGAGGGCGGCCAGACACTGTTGCAGCTTCCGGCGGTACCTCTGCCGATCGGACAGGTCGAAACCGCCTGCCACGACCTTCTCCCCCATCGAAGCGTCCCTCCTCGTGGGCGGCGCGCGGCGTGGACCTCCGCGTCACGGACGATAATGCCCAGCCGGACTGATCTGTAACGCCCCCGCGGGCACCGCATGGCCGGTAGTCTGTAAAGGAAGACCGTCCGGCACATTCCGGCGGCACGTGGCAGCGGGCACTTACCGCCGGCCGAGGCCCGGTGAAAAGGACCGGCGAGAGGCCGGCGAGATTCGGCCGACCGCGTCGGGGACGGCACCGCAGGCCGGAGCCCCGGGTTCACGGGAAATCCGCAGGAACTCCGCAAAACGAAGTCCTGATCCGGGCTTGCTCGTAATAACGCCGACAGCTAGCGGAAACTTCGCGTGAACACGCGTCGTATAAACTCCGCGGACGAGGCAGAGAGTCGGCGCCCGGCCCCTGGCCCATCGGCCCCCTCCGGCCCCGTCGCTGACAGTGCCGTCCGCACCTCCCCCGCATCACCTGTCTCTTGAGTGAGAGGCGACCCACCATGCCGCTCCACGTCTCCCAGGCCCCCGCGCCCGCCCTTCGCAGTGTCCTCATGGCTCTCGGTTCCACCGCCGTCCGTGAGGCCCACACCCCCGCCCTGCGGTCCGTCCAGGGACCGCTGAGCCCCGAACTACCTTTGCCCGTGCACGTGTTGGACGTACGTGACCAGATCGTTCCACCCGCCGGCGCACCGCGCACCCGGCTGGCCGGCTGGCGGTTCCTGATCCGCGGCGGCGACCGGCCCGTCGCCGCCGCGGACACCAGGCTCACCTCCGACGGCTGGTCCTTCTCGCACTTCTTCGAAGGGCCCTACCTCGCCTCGACCGAACGCGCCCTGCGCCAGGCCGAGACCATGACCACGCCGTACCAGCCCCGGCTGCTGTCCGTGCCGGAGCTCTACATGCTGACCCTGTGGCTGCACGCCGACCCGGACGCCGATCCGGCGGCGGGGAGCCCGGCCCCGACGGACCTCCTGGTTCCGCTGGCGCCCGCGCCGCCGGGGATCGCGGCCCACTTCCCGTACCGCGTGGCGGACCTGCTCCCGGTGCTCACGCTGCGCGTCGCGCCACCGCCGCTGCTGGAGTCAACCGCGTGACCCGGCGCCGTGTGGCCCGTACGGACTAGCCCACTGGCACCACTCCGAACCACCCGAAGGGACAGGGGGGTTGAGCTGAACCATCCTCGCGGGTGATACGTCATAACGCAGTAGGAAGCGGTGCAGCGAAATCCCTGCGGATCGACGCCCGTGGGGCAAGACTGGGACCGAGCGACCGACACTCAACGGGGGGCGGTAATGAACACCGCATCGAGCCGCAGGACAGACACCACATCGCAGCGAAAGAACCCACCCATGTGCCAGCACCAGCCACCCTGCCCGACCGCCGACTCCGCCGACCGGGAGGCGGCCCGCCTGGTGGCGCACCACCCGGAGCAGGGCTGGAGCCTGCTGTGCAACGGCGTCCTCCTCTTCGAGGACACCGGCGAACTGCTGCCGGACGGCCAGGTGATCGCACCGCACCGGCCACTCGGCACCGCGCACGTCATGACGGCCGCCTGAGCGGACGGCCACCGCACATGACGAGGGCCGGTACGGAGTGATCCGTACCGGCCCTCGTCACGTTGTACCGGCGCTACCCGCTCAGTTGTCGTACTCGTCCAGCGGCGGGCAGGAGCAGACCAGGTTGCGGTCGCCGAACGCGCCGTCGATCCGGCGCACCGGCGGCCAGTACTTGTCCGCGGCGGACACCCCGGCGGGGAAGACCGCCACCTCACGGCTGTACGCGTGCGTCCACTCGCCGCCCAGCGCGGCCGCGGTGTGCGGCGCGTTGCGCAGCGGGTTGTCCTCCGCGGGCCACTGACCGGCCGCGACCTTCTCGATCTCGCCGCGGATGGCGATCATGGTGTCGCAGAACCGGTCGAGCTCGGCCAGGTCCTCGCTCTCGGTGGGCTCGATCATCAGCGTGCCGGCCACCGGGAACGACATGGTCGGCGCGTGGAAGCCGTAGTCGATCAGCCGCTTGGCGATGTCGTCGACGCTGACGCCGGTCGCCTTGGAGATCGGCCGCAGGTCGATGATGCACTCGTGCGCGACCAGCCCGGCCGGACCCGTGTACAGCACCGGGTAGTGCGGCTCCAGCCGCTTGGCGATGTAGTTCGCCGCCAGCACCGCGACCTGCGTGGCGCGCTTGAGGCCCTCGCCGCCCATGAGCCGGACGTACGCCCAGGAGATCGGCAGGATGCCGGCCGAACCCCACGGGGCGGCCGAGATCGGGCCGACGCCCGTCTCGGGACCGGCGCTCGGCTGCAGCGGGTGGTTGGGCAGGTACGGGGCGAGGTGCGCCCGCACACCCACCGGGCCGACACCGGGGCCGCCACCGCCGTGCGGGATGCAGAAGGTCTTGTGCAGGTTCAGGTGGGAGACGTCGCCGCCGAACTCGCCCGGCTTCGCCAGCCCGACCAGCGCGTTGAGGTTGGCACCGTCCACGTACACCTGGCCGCCCGCCTCGTGCACCTGGGCGCAGATGTCGGCGACGTGCTCCTCGAAGACGCCGTGCGTCGACGGGTAGGTGATCATCAGGACGGACAGCTCGTCGCGGTACTGCTCGATCTTGGCGCGCAGGTCCTCGACGTCGATCTCGCCGTCGTCGGCGGTCCTGACCACGACGACCTTCATGCCGGCCATCACGGCGCTGGCCGCGTTGGTGCCGTGGGCGGACGACGGGATCAGGCAGACGGTGCGCTGCGTGTCGCCGTTGGCCCGGTGGTACGCGCGGACCGCCAGCAGACCGGCCAGCTCGCCCTGGGAGCCGGCGTTGGGCTGGATCGACACCTTGTCGTAGCCGGTGACCTCGGCGAGGCGCTCCTCCAGCTCACGGATGAGGGTGAGGTAGCCCTGCGCCTGGTCGGCCGGCGCGAAGGGGTGCATCTGGCCGAACTCCGGCCAGGTCACCGGCTCCATCTCGGTGGTCGCGTTCAGCTTCATGGTGCACGAGCCGAGCGGGATCATGCCGCGGTCCAGCGCGTAGTCGCGGTCGGCGAGCTTGCGCAGGTAGCGCAGCATGGACGTCTCGGAGCGGTACGCGTGGAAGACCGGGTGGGTCAGGTACGCGTCGGAGCGCAGCAGCTCCTCGGGCAGCGTGTCGGCGGTGGCGGCGTCGAGCTCCTCGACGTCGGCGCTCACGCCGAAGGCGTCCCACACGGCGGCGAGCTGGGCCCGGCCGGTGGTCTCGTCGCAGGCGGCGGAGACGTGGTCGCCGTCGACGAGGCGCAGGTTGACGCCGTTCTCACGGGCGGCGGCGACGATCTCGGCGGCCTTGCCCGGCACCCGCACGGTGACGGTGTCGAAGAAGGCGCCGTGGACGACGTCCGCCCCGCCGGCGCGCAGTCCCTCGGCGAGGAGGACGGCGTACCGGTGGACGCGCCGGGCGATCTGCTGCAGGCCCTCGGGGCCGTGGTAGACCGCGTACATGCCGGCCATGACGGCGAGCAGGACCTGCGCGGTGCAGATGTTGCTGGTGGCCTTCTCGCGGCGGATGTGCTGCTCGCGGGTCTGCAGCGCGAGGCGGTACGCCTTGTTGCCGTCCGCGTCCACGGAGACGCCGACGAGCCGGCCCGGCAGGCTGCGGGCGAACTTCTCGCGCACGGCCATGTAACCGGCGTGCGGGCCGCCGAAGCCCATCGGGACACCGAAGCGCTGGGTCGTGCCGACGGCGATGTCGGCGCCGAGCTCCCCGGGGGAGGTCAGCAAGGTCAGGGCGAGCAGGTCGGCGGCGACGGTGACGATCGCGCCGAGCTCGTGGGCCCGGTCGATCACCGGCTTGAGGTCACGGACCGCGCCCGAGGCGCCCGGGTACTGGAGCAGCACGCCGAAGACGCCCCGCTCGGCGACCTCGGCCGGGATGCCCTCGCTGAGGTCGGCGACGACGACCTCGACACCGGCCGGCTCGGCACGGGTCTCGATGACGGCGATGGTCTGCGGCAGGGCGTCGGCGTCGACCAGGAAGACGCCGCCCTTGACCTTGCCGACCCGGCGGGCGAGCGACATGGCCTCGGCGGCCGCGGTGCCCTCGTCGAGCAGCGAGGCGCCGGACGTCGGCAGCCCGGTCAGGTCGGCGACCATGGTCTGGAAGTTGAGCAGCGCCTCCAGGCGGCCCTGCGAGATCTCCGGCTGGTACGGCGTGTACGCGGTGTACCAGGCCGGGTTCTCCATGACGTTGCGCAGGATGACCGGCGGGGTGAACGTGCCGTAGTACCCGAGGCCGATCATCGGCGCGAGCACCTGGTTGCGGTCGGCGAGGGAGCGCAGCTCCGCCAGGACCTCGGCCTCGGTCCGGGCGTCCGGCAGCCCGAGCGCCTCGGCCGTCTTGATGACGTCCGGCACCGCGGCGGCCGTGAGCTCGTCGAGCGAGCCGTAGCCGACCTGCGCGAGCATCTTGGCGCGGGCCTCGGCGTCGGGCCCGATGTGCCGCTGCTCGAACGGGATGCCCTGTTCGAGGACGGAGAGCGGTGTGCGGTTGGGGGTCATTGAGGAGGCCTCCTGGTCGATGCGACCTGCGGGGCACCACGGCGCGGGTGCCCGGACGGCCTCCCCCTCTGTCATCTCAACCTGAGAGCTTCACCGGGCGCCACTGGGGGCGGCCGGCTTTCACCGTCGGTGAGAGCGGATGCCGTCCGACGCCCGCCCTGCTTTCCAGAGTGACCTCGTCCGCGCGGTACCGGGTGCCTGAGAGATTCCGGGGAGGATTTGCTCCTTCGGCGCCTCCGAAAGGTTTCTCCGGAGGACTCTCCCGCGCGGGGTCAACAGCCGCTGCCAGCGTACCAGCGTGGTTCAGGCCCGATCCCTCGAGTGGCCGACGTCACCGATGTGCACTTTCGTAGTGGTGTAGCGCAGTTGCGACCCGTTGGAGGGACCGTGCAGACCGACATCGATCCGCGGAGCCTGATCGGCCGCAAGGCGTACGACCGCAACGGCCACAAGATCGGCACCGTCGACGAGGTGTACCTGGACGACGCGACGGGCGTCCCCGAGTGGGCCGCCGTCCGCACCGGCCTCTTCGGCCGCGACGCGTTCATCCCCCTCGACCCCAGCGAGCTCGCCGACGACGGCCTGCACGTCCCCTACGACCGCGCCCTGATCAAGGACGCCCCGGACTTCGGTGTCGGCCGGCACCTCTCCCCCGAGCAGGAGCTCCAGCTCTACCACCACTACGACTTGGCCCTGCCGCCCCCGCCGCCCGCCTCCCGGGACTTCGGCACCCTCGCCGACCAGGACGACTGACCCCCGCGGGCGGCCCCGTCCGCGGGCGCGCGGGGCGTCCCGGCCTCAGCCCGACGGGACCCGCGGCCCGCCGGGCACCAGCGGCAGCGGGTCCGCCGGCTCCAGGGCCGGGTCGTCGGTACGGAACGTGCGCACCCGGCCCGGTACCGAGCCGGGCTCCTCGAACCGCACGGTGACGCGCCCCAGGCCGCTGCCCTGCACCCAGCCCGCCCCGAACTCCGCGTGCCGCACGTCCTGGCCCGCCATCCAGCGCCGCTCCTCCGGTCCGGCGGGCTCGTGGCCGTCCGGCCCCGGTCCGGAGCCCGCCGGCTCCGCCGGGCCCGGCGGAGCCTCGTCCGCCGCCGCGCCGCCCCCCGTACGCGCCTCCTCCTCCGCCGCGGCCTGGGCGAACAGGTCCTCCTGCGTGTAGTCCGCGAGCCCCGTCACGCCGACCCCCAGCAGCCGTACGCCCCCGGTCGTGTCCACGGCGTCCAGCAGCCGTGCCGCCGCCTCCCGCACCACCGCCGGGTCGTCGGTCGGTCCGCGCAGGGTCTCGGACCTGGTGAGCGTCGAGAAGTCGTAACGCCGCACCTTCAGCACCACCGTCCGCCCCGACCGCCCGGCCCCCCGCAGCCGGCTCACGCACCGGTCGGCCAGCCGCTCCACCTCCGTGCGCACCCGTACCCGGTCGTGCAGGTCCACGTCGAAGGTGTCCTCCACGGAGACCGACTTGGCGTCCCGCTCGGCGACCACCGGCCGGTCGTCGTAGCCGAGGGCCATCCGGTGCAGCGACACCCCGTGCGCCTTGCCCAGGAGCCGTACGAGCTCGTCCTCGCCGGCCCCGGCCAGGTCGGCGACGGTCGTCATCCCGGCCCGCCGCAGGTGCTCCCCCGTTGCCGGGCCGACTCCCGGCAGGATCCGGACCGACATCGGCCCCAGCAGCTCCCGCTCGGTCCCGGGCTCGATGAGCACCAGCCCGTCCGGCTTGGCCTGCTCGGAAGCGATCTTCGCCAGCATCTTGGACCCCGCCAGCCCGACCGATCCGGTCAGCCCCGTGACCTCCAGGATGTCCCTGCGCAGCCGCTCACCGGTCGCGCGGGCCGCCACCGCGTCCGCGGCCACGCCCCCGGCCTCCAGGTCCACGAACGCCTCGTCCAGGCTCAGCGGCTCCACCAGCGGCGACAGCCGGCGCAGCAGCTCCATCACCTGGTCGCTGACGGCCCGGTAGAGCGAGAACCGCGGCACCAGGTACGCGGCGTTCGGCGCCAGGCGCCGTGCCTGCGCCATCGGCATCGCCGAGTGCACCCCGAAGCGCCGTGCCTCGTACGACGCGGTGGCGACCACCCCCCGCGGCCCGAGGCCGCCGACCACCACGGGCTTCCCGCGCAGGCTCGGCTTCGCCGCCTGCTCGGCGGCGGCGAAGAAGGCATCCATGTCCAGATGCAGGATCGTCGGCGCGGGTCTCACACCACTGATGCTGCCCTACGCCACTGACAATCGCCCGCACGCGCGTACGAACGCACCGCGCGGCTGCCGGGCGTCGCCGGGGCTCAGACGGCCTTGTCGCGCCTGCGGCGCGCGAGCTCGTCGGTGGGGTTGTGCCCGACCAGCGTCTCACCGGTGTCGATGCGCTCCCCGTGCAGCTGCGAGAGCGCCGCCTCGACGTCCCGCCACACCACGCCCACGGCGATCCCGAAGACCCCCTGGCCGCCCTGGAGCAGGTCCACGACCTCGTCGGGCGAGGAGCACTCGTAGACCGTGGCACCGTCACTCATCAGCGTCATGCGCTCCAGGTCCCGAAAGCCCCGGGCGCGCAGGTGCTGCACGGCGGTGCGGATGTTCTGCAGCGCGACGCCGGTGTCCAGGAAGCGCTTCACGATCTTGAGGACGACGACGTCCCGGAAGCTGTACAGACGCTGCGTTCCCGACCCGTACGCGGGCCGCACGCTCGGCTCGACCAGTCCCGTACGCGCCCAGTAGTCGAGTTGCCGATAGGTGATCCCGGCCGCCGCGCACGCGGTCGGCCCCCGGTAGCCGATGGTCTCGGTCGCCGGATCGGCCGCGCTGTCGCGTGCCGCCCCCTGAGCGATCCCCTGGCCGTTCCCGTGGACGGACGTACTCGCGTGAAGCGGATACGGCCCGCTCTCCCCCAGACTTCGTCCGGGGAACCCCCCAGTCGCACCGTCGCCGCTGCTCATCACGCCGACCCTCCGTCCTTGACCTGCCATCTCGACGGTAGGCAGTCACCCGGGGTGCGTCAACGATCGCCACACTCGGCACGCCGAGTGATAATCACCCTGAGAGTGGTTTCTCGTGTCCCCGTTGCGGGAAGAGATGCTCGGATGCGCTGACGACGCCTCCGCGGCACTGTCGCCGCGGCCGCCACGCACCGGCAGGCCGGCCGGCGGACCGCCAGGTCACACGGTCACCGCAGCGCGCGGCCCGGCCCCTGGAACGAGCACTCCGAGCAGGGCTCGGTACTCGCGGCCGGGCGCGTCACTGGCCCTTGGTGCCGAAGTCCTCGGGCGAGATCTGATCGAGGAACTCGCGGAACTTCTCCACCTCGTCCTCCTGCTCGTCCGGGATCGCGATACCGGCGTCGTCCAGCACCCCGTCACTGCCGAAGATCGGCGTGCCGGTGCGCAGCGCGAGCGCTATGGCGTCGGACGGCCGCGCGCTCACCTCGACACCGCTGGCGAACACCAGCTCCGCGTAGAAGACCCCTTCCCGCAGGTCCGTGATCCGGACCTCGGTCAGCTCCTGGCCCACGGCCTCCAGCACGTCCTTGAAGAGGTCGTGGGTGAGCGGCCGCGCGGGAGCCATGCCCTGCTGGGCGAAGGCGATCGCCGTCGCCTCCCCTGGACCGATCCAGATGGGGAGGTACCGATCCCCTCCCACTTCACGCAGGAGCACGATCGGCTGGTTGGACGGCATTTCCACCCGGACACCGACAACATCGAGCTCGTTCACATTGCAACCCTAGGACGTGCTGGACCGGTTTGGGTAGTCGGGGCCGTCGAAGCCCGGCCGGACGTCAGTGCAACCGGACACCCAGAGCCGTCTGCACCAGGGCCGCGTGCAGCCGCACGGACAGTGCCGCGAGCTCCTTCGCGGTCGCCTCCGCATGGGCTCTGGTCTGCGGATTCCGGTGCCGTCGCAGCGGTGCGACGACCTGCTCGACGAGCCCGGCCTCCCGCTCGGCGGCGGCTTTCACCGCCCGCAGATGGCGCGGTTCCAAGCCGAATCTGCCCAGATCCGCGACCAGCTTCGCGATGGTCACCGCCTCGGCGTCGTACGCACCCTCCGCCACGGGCGTGATCAGGCCGTACGACTCCCACTCGGCCAGCTCCTCCTCGCCGACCTCGGCGGCCGCGAGCAGCTCGTCGCGGCCCACCCGGGCGGCCGTGGGGACGTCCTGGTCCGCCTCCCAGGGGCTGCCGGCCTGCGCGTCGCGCGACGCACCGGGCGCGGGCAGCCGCACCTGCTCACCGCGCTCCACGGCGTCGAGGTGCTCCCGGATGACCTTCAGGGGAAGGTAGTGATCCCGCTGCATCCGCAGGATCTGCGCCAGCCGCTCCACATCCGCCGGACTGAACTTCCGGTATCCGGAAGCCGTCCGCTGCGGTTCGACGAGCCCCTCCGCCTCCAGGAACCGGATCTTGGAGATGGTCACCTCGGGGAACTCTTCGCGCAACTGGTTGAGCACCGTTCCGATGCTCACCAGCTGGTCCGCCGCACCGGCGGTGCCGTGTCCGGCACCGCCCGTCGGTGGTGGTGGCATGGGCCTCCCCTGCCGGGTCACACGCCCCGCTGGCTCGCGTAGAAGACCAGCCGGTACTTGCCGATCTGCACCTCGTCACCGTTCGACAGCGGAACCGAGTCGATCCGCTCCCGGTTGACGTACGTGCCGTTGAGGCTGCCGACGTCCGCGACCGTGAAGCTCCCGTCCGGCGAGCGGCGGAACTCCACATGACGCCGTGACACCGTCACGTCGTCCAGGAAGATGTCGCTCTGCGGGTGGCGGCCCGCCGTGGTCAGATCGGCGTCCAGCAGGAAGCGGCTGCCCGAGTTCGGCCCGCGGCGCACCACGAGGAGCGCCGAACCGAGCGGCAGTGCCTCCACGGCCGCCTGCGCCTCGGGCGACAGCGACGGCAGCTGGGTCTGGCCCGTGGCCTCGGAGTCGTACGCCTCCAGGCCGGAGATGGAGATCGTGGACGTCGTCTCGGACGCGCGCTCGGCCGGGGCACCCGGACGCAGCGGCGCACCGCAGTTGGAGCAGAACCGGCTCGCCTCGGCGTTACGGTGCCCGCACCTCGTACAAACCGGCATGGGCGAGTCTCCACCCGTACTCGAGGTCGATGGTTCCCCGAAACCTATGCGGCCGGAACCGGCAGGGTCAACAGACGCGCCCTGTCCCCCGGGAACACCGCCCGGACCGGCGACCTCGTCACGGAACAGCGGGCGCTCCCCGCCCTGCTCCTCCGCCTGGCCATGGCGCGGCGCGCGGTGCTTGGCACTGCTGCCGTCCTCGCGTGCGCTCTTGCCGAACAACTTCGCAAACAACTTCACGGGCGATTCCCCTTGAACGAAAC
This sequence comes from Streptomyces sp. NPDC051310, assembly GCF_044455245.1. Taxonomy (NCBI): domain Bacteria; kingdom Bacillati; phylum Actinomycetota; class Actinomycetes; order Kitasatosporales; family Streptomycetaceae; genus Streptomyces; species Streptomyces sp. NPDC051310. The sequence continues at coordinate 5,893 of NZ_JBITEO010000040.1, read as the reverse complement.
AGACCCGCCCGTGGGGCAGGACGAACCCTGACTGAACACACCTGCCGACCCGGACACCCTCACAACGTCCGTATCCTCCGGACAGTTTCCACCACGCACCACATGTGTGATGCGCCGACCCCCCGCAACCTCATGCCCTTGTCTCGCGACCCCCATGCACCCCCGCCTCACTGCGACGACGACCGAGCGTAGTCAGGCCGCTCCGCCGGTCGCAAGGCATCAACAACGATCTTCTCCGACCGGGTCACCGTGGCGGTGGCCTGCTCCTTTTCCAGCGTCTGCACGACGCCGCCCGGGATGTTCAGCGCCGGCTCCAGGTCCTGGGGCTTCCCGATGACCTTGAAGCGGTACGGCGCGGCGATGTCCCGGCCGTCCACCTCGATGTCCCCGGCCTCGCCCGAGATGTAGCTGTCCGCGACGACCCTGACGTCATTGACCTGGATCGCCTCGGCACCCGCCGCACGCAGCTCCTGGACCGCGTCCAGCAGCATGTCCGGCTCGACCGCGCCGGCGTTGGCGATGGTGAGCGTGATACCCGGCCCCTGCGCCGCCACCGTACCGGCGAGGATGCCCAGCTGACGCTCCTTCTCCAGCGTCTGCTTGCGCGCCTCTTCGGCCTGGTCGGAGCTGTTCACCAGCTCGGTGCGCTGGTCCTCGAGGCGCCGCTTCTCGTCCTCCAGCCGCTGCGTGCGGTCGTCCAGCTCGTCCAGGATCCGCACCAGGTCCTCCTGGCGGGCTCCGCGCAGGGCGCTGTTGTCGCTGGTCGAACGGACCTGGATGGCCAGGCCGAGACCGAGGATGAACAGCAGTACGGCGACGATGAGTTGGGCGCGCGTGACGCGCGGCGGCCACAGGCCGGCCACCAGCCGCTGCCGCCCGGTCTGCGGCGTGGGCCGCACATCGGGCTGCGGCTGCGGCTGCGGCTGCGGCTGCGGCTGCGGCTGCGGCTGCTGATTCTGGCTCTGGCTTTGGTCGCTCCCGCTCGGGCCGGCGCTCCGCTGCGGCTTCTGCTCGGCGCCCTCGTCCGGCTGGGGTGTCTGCTCGTTGTCGCTCATCGGCCTCACGCCCGGAACACGTGCCGCCGGATGGCGGCGGCGTTGGAGAAGATGCGGATACCCAGCACCACGACCACGCCCGTGGAGAGCTGCGCGCCGACCCCCAGCTTGTCCCCCAGGAACACGATCAGTGCCGCCACGACGACGTTCGACAGGAAGGACACGACGAAGACCTTGTCGACGAAGATCCCGTCGAGCATGGCCCTCAGCCCTCCGAAGACCGCGTCCAGCGCGGCCACCACGGCGATCGGCAGGTAGGGCTCCACGACCGCAGGCACCTCGGGCCTGACGAACAGCCCGACCACGACTCCCACGACGAGGCCCAGTACGGCGATCACGATGTGCCCTTCCCTGTGTCTGCCGCGCCCCGCCCGTCACCCGTCCCGGCTCCGGCGGTCCTCGGCTCTGCTGTACGTACGATCAGGCTCGGCGCGGCCGGCAGACGCACCTGCTCCTGATCGGAGATGCTGGTACGGATCCCGAAGTTCTCCTGCAGCGCCTGCAGGTACTGGCCGTCGGCGCTGTCCTGGAACGCGGTGCTCAGCTTCTTCCCGTCCCCCACCGCGAGCACCGTGTACGGCGGCACCAGCGGTTTGTTGTCGACCAGTATGGCGTCGCCCGCCGCGCGGATCGCCGACAGGGCGGTCAGCCGCTGCCCGTTGATGGCCACCGCCTCGGCCCCCGACTGCCACAGCCCGTTGACCACGCGCTGCATGTCACGGTCGCGCACCCGTCCCGTGTCGGAGAAACCACTGCTCTCCCGGGGCCCGTCACCACCCTGCTCGGTGTCCTTGGCGTCGTCGACGACCAGCTTGACGCCCGGGCCGCGGACCTCCGTCGCACCCGAGAGCAGCGCGACCAGTTCACCCTGGTCACCCCCGTGCTCCTGCAGCGCCTCGCGCTGGCGCTCCCCCACCTCGGCGCGCAGTGCCTCGATCTTCTCCTCGAGCCCGTCGGCGGCCGACGTCTCCGACTCGATGCGGTCGATGAGCTCCTCGCGCTCCTTCGCCACCACGGGCGCCGCGACCTGCGCCTGCGCCGCACCGAGCGTGACGATCGCCGCGGCCAGTACGAGCCCGGCGGCGAGCCCCAGCTTGGCCCGCAGCGTACGGGGCAGACCGCCGCCCTCGGCGGCTCTGCGGGCCGAGGCCTCCGCATAGCCGTCGTCGAGCGCATGGTCCATGACATTGGTCAGCAGCGACATGGACGCATCGGGACGCGGCGGCGGTGAACCTGTGCTCCGAACGGGGGGCGGCTGCGACATGCCGCACATCGTCGCACGTCGCAGCCGCTACCGCCGAATGGCCCCACCGAAGAGCCGGGAGGCGCCCGTGGGCACCTCCCGGCACATGGACCTCAGCGGCTCACCGGCCGGCGCTCTCCACCACCGCGGCCCAGTCGTCGAGCAGGGCCTGCGCGGAGGCGTCGTCCGGCCCCTCGGCCCACAGATGGGTGACGGCCTCCGCCGGGTCGGGCAGCACCATCACCCACCGGCCGTCGGCCTCCACGACGCGTACGCCGTCGGTCGTGTCGACATGCCGGTCCCCGGCCGCCTCCACGACCCGCCGCATCACGAGACCCTTGACGGCCCACGGAGTGGCCAGGTCCCGCCGCAGCACATGGGCTCGGGGTATGCGAGCGTCGATCTGGCTGAGCGTGAGCTGGGTGCGCGCCACCAGGCCGATCAGGCGCACGAACGCCGCCGTACCGTCGAAGACGCTGCTGAACTCCGGGACGATGAACCCACCGCGCCCGTCGCCGCCGAAGATCGTCGACTCCTCGCGGCCCACCCGCGTCAGGTCGTCCGGGGAGGTGGTCGTCCAGTCCACCTGGGTGCCGTGGTACGCCGCGACCTGCTCGGCGATCCTCGTCGTGGTCACCGGGAGCGCGACCCGACCGCTGCGCCGCTCGGCGGCCACCAGGTCGAGCAGCACCAGCAGCGCCCGGTCGTCCTCGATGATCCGGCCCCGCTCGTCCACCAGCGAGATCCGCTCACCGACGGGGTCGAACCGCACGCCGAAGGCGGCCCGCGCCGACGCCACTATCTCGCCGAGCCGTACGAGGCCCGCCCGGCGGGACTCCGCCGTCTCCGTGGGCCGGGACTCGTCGAGACCCGGGTTGATGGTCAGCGAGTCCACCTGGAGCCGGCCGAGGAGGCTCGGCAGGACGAGTCCCGCGCTGCCGTTGGACGCATCGACCACGACCTTGAGGCCGGCCTCGGCGATACCGGTCGTGTCGACGTTCCGCAGGAGGGACCCGGTGTACGAGTCGAAGACGCTGGACGGGAAGCTCAGGTCTCCGATCTCACCCGGGAAGGCGCGCCGGTACTCCTGCCGCGCGTAGACGCGGTCCAGCTTCCGCTGCCCCGCCTGCGACAGGTCGGCGCCCCGCTCGTCGAAGAACATGATGTCCACGGAGTCGGGCACACCGGGGGACGTCCGGATCATGATGCCACCGGCACTTCCCCGCGCGGTCTGCTCACGTGCCACGGGCAGCGGCACGTTCTCCAGGTCCCGTACATCGATGGCGCTGGCCTGCAGCGCGGAGATCACGGCCCGCTTGAGGGCTCTCGCACCCCGGGAGTGGTCACGCGCCGTGGTGACGGTGGCGCCCTTCTTGAGCGTGGTGGCGTACGCCCCGGCGAGCCGCACGGCCAGCTCGGGGGTGATCTCCACGTTCAGGATCCCGGAGACGCCGCGCGCTCCGAAGAGGTGCGCCTGTCCGCGGGACTCCCAGATGACGGACGTGTTGACGAAGGCTCCGGCTTCGATCGTCTTGAACGGGTAGACCCGCACATTGCCCTGCACGATCGATTCTTCCCCGACGAGGCACTCGTCACCGATGACGGCGCCGTCCTCGATCCGGGCGGCCCGCATGATGTCGGTGTTCTTGCCGATCACGCAGCCGCGCAGATTGCTGTGCTGCCCGATGTAGACGTTGTCGTGAACAACCGCCTTGTGGAGGAAGGCGCCGCTCTTCACGACCACGTTCGATCCGACGACGGTGTGTTCGCGGATCTCCACACCGGCTTCGATCTTGGCGTAGTCACCGATGTACAGCGGCCCGTGCAGCACCGCGTCGGGGTGCACCTCGGCGCCCTCGGCGACCCAGACTCCGGGGGAGATCTCGAAGCCGTCGAGCTGGACGTCCACCTTGCCCTCGAGGACGTCGGCCTGGGCCTTCACATAGCTCTCGTGGGTACCGACGTCCTCCCAGTAGCCCTCGGCGATGTAGCCGTAGATCGGCTTGCCTTCCTTCATCAGCTGCGGGAAGACATCGCCGGACCAGTCGACGGGCACGTCGGGCTGGACGTAGTCGAAGACCTCCGGCTCCATCACGTAGATGCCCGTGTTGACCGTGTCCGAGAAGACCTGACCCCAGGTGGGCTTCTCCAGGAAGCGCTCCACCTTTCCTTCCTCGTCCACGATCGTGATGCCGAATTCCAGCGGGTTCGGCACCCGGGTCAGGCACACCGTCACCAGCGCGCCCTTCTCCTTGTGGAACCTGATGAGGTCCGTCAGGTCGAAATCGGTGAGCGCGTCACCGGAGATGACGAGGAAGGCATCGTCCTTCAGCGCCTCCTCGGCGTTCTTGACACTCCCCGCGGTGCCGAGTGGCTTCTCCTCATTGGCATAGGTGAGCTCCATGCCCAGCTCTTCGCCGTCACCGAAGTAGTTCTTTACGAGCGAGGCGAGGAACTGCACGGTAACAACGGTCTCATTGAGCCCATGCCGCTTGAGCAGCCGCAGCACGTGCTCCATGATCGGCCGGTTGGCCACCGGCAGGAGTGGCTTGGGCATGCTCGAGGTCATGGGGCGAAGGCGCGTGCCTTCGCCGCCAGCCATCACAACGGCTTTCATGTCGGAAGCGTCCTCCTTGCAGAGACGACGGTCTAGCCGACTGCACCCATCCGGTTACTGGCCCTCTCGCGTCATACGGACGCGGCGGTGAATCGCCGCGCTTCACCAGAGACACAGACAGGCTCAATCGGCCGTGGTATCCGCCTTGACAAGTCGGCGGACCTGGACCACATACAGGATCCCTGCCCACCAATAGAGAGTTGTACCCCATCCGGCGAACGCCCACCCGAAAACTTCTGCGAGTGATGCCAGCCATCCGTCTCCGTCACTGAGCAGCAGGAGGGGGAAGGCATACATCAGGTTGAAGGTGGCCGCCTTGCCGAGGAAGTTCACCTGCGGGGGCGGATAGCCGTGCCGGCGGAGGATTCCCACCATCACCAGCAGCATCAGCTCTCGGGCCAATAGTGCGACCGTCAACCACAGCGGCAGGATCTCGCGCCACGTGAGCCCGAGGAGCGTCGAAAGGATGTACAGGCGGTCGGCCGCCGGATCCAGCAGACGCCCGAGGCTGCTGATCTGGTTCCAGCGACGGGCGAGCTTCCCGTCGAGATAGTCGCTGACACCGCTGAACGCCAGCACCAGGAGCGCCCAGCCATCACTATTCGGTCCGCCGAACACCGGGCGGAGAATCAGCCACAGGAAGAGCGGCACACCGACGAGGCGAGCCATGCTCAGGATGTTCGGGATGGTGAGGACCCGGTCCGTCTGAACGCGGGTCTCCTGTACCTCCACCCGGGTGCCTCCTGGGGAACGTGCCAACGATGCCCCCTGACTTTACCGTCAGGCCGAGCCGGCCCGTACAGAGGGTCCATGCCCGGCACCCCGGCCCGGCCCGGAACGCGGAAAAGCCCCGCACCATAACGGTGCGGGGCTTCCCCACAATGATTGTTCGGCGGCGTCCTACTCTCCCACAGGGTCCCCCCTGCAGTACCATCGGCGCTGAAAGGCTTAGCTTCCGGGTTCGGAATGTAACCGGGC
>NZ_JBITEO010000039.1:0-25262 GCF_044455245.1 Streptomyces sp. NPDC051310 | reverse complement strand
GAACTAGGGCCGGTCCTCCGGCCCGGGCGTGCCCGGCCGGTTCCGCACCACAGGACCCGGCCGGTCCGCCCGCCACAGACCCGGCGGTGCACCCCTCCGTCATCCCCCGCCCCGGGGTGCACCGCCGAACCCTCCCCTCCCTCCTCGCCCGACCCGCTCCCCGTTCCGTCCCTCCACCACGAAAGAGCACTGATGGACCTGCACCTGGCCGACCGGGTCTTCCTCGTCACCGGCGCCTCCACGGGCATCGGCGAGGCGACCGCCCGGCTGCTGGCCGCCGAAGGGGCCCGCGTCGTCGGCGTGGCCCGCCGCACGGACGGCATCGACGCCCTCGGCCCCGGGGTGACCTCGGTCGCCGCCGACCTGACCGACCCCGAGGCGGCCCCGCACGTCGTCGCAGCCGTCCTCGAACGGCACGGCCGCCTCGACGGCGTGGTGAACAACGCCGGTGCCCTCACCTCCCACGACGGCTTCCTCGACGTGACCGACGAGGAGTGGCACGCCGCCTTCGAGGTCAACTTCCACGCCCACGTGCGGATCACCCGCGCGGCCCTGCCGGCCCTGCTGGAGCGCGGCGAGGGCAGCCTGGTCCACGTCGCCAGCGAGGCCGCCCGCTTCCCCGACCCGTCCATCGCCGACTACGCCGCCACCAAGACGGCCCTGCTGTCGCTCTCCAAGAGCCTGTCGGCCGAGTTCGCCCCGCGCGGCATCCGCTCCACCGTCGTCTCGCCCGGCCCCACGCGCACCGCGCTCTTCGACGCCCCCGGAGGCTTCGCCGAGCAGCTGGCCGAGCGGTACGGACTGCCCGCCGACGAGGCCGTCGACCACTTCATCCGCGAGGAGCGCAAGCTGCCCAGCGGCCGGATCGGCACGCCCGACGACGTCGCGCGGATCATCGCCTACCTGCTCTCGCCGCAGGCCGCGCAGGTCACCGGCGCCGAGTGGGCCGTGGACGGCGGAGCACTCCGCCAGATCTGACGCCGAAGGACACCCGATGACCGACACCCTCACCCCGGCCGCCGGCGGCCTCCTCGCCCCGGCCGAAACCGACGAGCAGCGCACCGCCCGGTTCGAAGGGGATGCCCTCGGCTACCGGGACCAGATGTACGCCGCCGCCCTGCGGCTGCACCGCAACCGCGCGGACGCCGAGGACCTGGTGCAGGAGACCTTCGCCAAGGCCTACCAGTCCTTCCACCAGTTCCGGGCGGGGACCAACCTGCGGGCGTGGCTCCACCGCATCCTGATCAACACCTTCATCACCCTCTACCGCAAGCGGCAGCACGAGCCGCAGTGGGCGCTGGTGGGGGAGGCCGACGACTGGCTCCAGGTCCGGGCCGCCGGCCACGGCGCCGCCCGGCTGCCCTCGGCCGAGTCGCAGGTGCTGGACCGCATGGCCGACCACGAGGTGCTGGAAGCGCTGCAGGCCCTGCCCGCCGAGTTCCGCACGGTCGTCTACCTCGCCGACGTCGAGGGGCTGGCCTACCGGGAGATAGCCGCGCGGCTGGGCGTCCCCCACGGCACGGTCACCTCCCGGCTCCACCGCGGCCGCCGCCGGCTGCGCGCGCAGCTCACCGACTACGCACGGCTGCGGCGCCTGACGGCCGCCGAACCGGGCACGGGCGCCACGCCCCGGAAGGACCGATGATGCCCGCCGCCCTGCTCGCCCTGGCGCTCGGTGCCTTCGGCATCGGCACCACCGAGTTCGTGATCGTCGGTCTGCTGCCCGAGGTCGCCCGCGACCTGTCGGTGCCGATCCCCAGCGCCGGCATGCTGGTCACCGGTTACGCCCTCGGCGTGGTGGTCGGCGCGCCGCTGATGACCGCCGCGGGGGCCCGGCTGCCCCGCAAGACCATGCTCACGCTCCTCATGGGCATCTTCATCGTGGGCAACCTGCTGTGCGCGCTCGCCCCCACCTACGAACTCCTCATGGCGGGGCGGCTGGTGGCCGCCCTCACCCACGGCGCCTTCTTCGGCATCGGCTCGGTCGTCGCCGCGAACCTCGTCCCGCCGGACCGCAAGGCGAGCGCGATCGCCCTGATGTTCATCGGGCTGACCGTGGCCAATGTGCTCGGTGTGCCGCTGGGGACCGTCCTCGGCCAGCACTTCGGATGGCGCTCCACCTTCTGGGCCGTCACCGCGCTCGGTGTCGTGGGGCTGGCCGCCGTCGCCGCCCTCGTACCGCCGCAGCCGAAGGAGCAGGCGGGCGGGCTCCGCGGTGAGCTGGCCGTCTTCCGCCGCCCGCAGGTGTGGCTGGCGCTCGCCATGACCACCCTGGGCTTCGGCGGGGTGTTCGCCTCCTTCACGTACATCGCGCCGATGATGACGGAGGTGGCCGGCTTCTCCGCCGGAGCGGTCGCCTGGCTGCTCGTCCTGTTCGGCGTGGGCCTGTGCGTGGGCAACGTGCTGGGCGGCAAGGCCGCCGACAAGGCCGTCATGCGCAGCCTGTACGTCATCCTGGGCGCGCTCGCCCTGGTGCTGCTGGTCTTCGTCCAGACCGCCCGCGCACCGCTGCCCGCCGCGATCACCGTCTTCTTCTTCGGCGTGGTGGGGTTCGCCACCGTGCCCCCGCTCCAGACGCGGGTCATGCAGAAGGCCGAGGGCGCGCCCGCCCTCGCCTCCGCCGCCAACATCGCCGCCTTCAACCTCGGCAACGCGATCGGCGCCTGGCTCGGCGGCCTCACCGTCGAGCACGGCCTCGGCTGGACGGCACCCAACTGGACCGGAGCGCTGCTGGCCGCGGCCGGCCTCGGCGTGGCGCTCTTCTCCGGCCTGCTCGACCGGCGGTCGGACCGGCGGCGCACGGCCACCGAGGAGCCGGGGTCCGCCCCGTACGCCTCCGTCTGACGACACCTCCGCCTGCCCACTTGCGCATCCCGACCCGTCGCGCACCCGCGCGTCCCGATCCTTCCCGACCTGTCCCACGGGCTCGTCCCTCCATCATCACGACAAGAACCCGAGGTAACCGATCATGAGTGGAATCAATCGCCGCAAGGTCCTCAGCGGCACCGCGGCCCTGGCCGGCGGCGTGGCCGTGAGCGCGGGCCTGGCCACGTCCGCCGCCGCCGCGCCCGCCGGTACGGGGGAGGCGGCGCAGTTCGGCGCCACCATCCGCCCCGGAGACGCCCTCTACCCCGACCTGACCACCGGCAACAACCAGCGCTTCGTCGCCAGACCCGATTACATCAAGATGATCAAGTCGTCGGCCGACGCCGAGAAGGCCCTGCGCGACGCGTTCCGCGCCGGCAAGCGGGTCTCGGTGCGCAGCGGCGGCCACTGCTTCGCCGACTTCGCCTGCAACCCGGACGTCGAGGTCATCCTCGACTTCTCCGAGATGACGGACGTCGGCTACGACGCCCGCCGCCGGGCCTTCTACGTCGAGCCCGGCGCCCGGCTCATCAACGTCTACGAGGCCCTCTACAAGGGCTGGGGCGTCACCATCCCGGGCGGCATCTGCTACAGCGTCGGCGCGGGCGGCCACATAGCCGGCGGCGGCTACGGACTGCTCTCCCGCGCCCACGGCCTGGTCGTGGACCACCTGTACGCGGTGGAGGTCGTGGTCGTCGACGACAAGGGCCGCACCCGGACCATCGTCGCCACCCGCGAGGAGGACGACCCCCACCGCGACCTGTGGTGGGCCCACACCGGCGGCGGTGGCGGCAACTTCGGCCTGGTGACCCGCTACTGGTTCCGCTCGCCGGACGCCAAGGGCACGGCCCCGCAGGACCAGCTGGTCTCGCCGCCGTCCACGGTCCTGGTCAGCGCGGTGGACATCCCGTGGGACCAGCTCGACGAGGTGACCTTCACCCGGCTGCTGAAGAACTTCGGCGCCTGGCACGAGACGCACAGCGGGCCCGACTCCGAGTACCGCCACCTCAGCAGCCTGTTCAACGTCAGCGCCAAGGCCCACGGCAGCCTGGGCATGTTCACCCAGGTCGACGCGACGGTGCCCGGGGCGCGGAAGCTGCTGGACGACTACATGGCGGCCATCACGGCCGGCACCGGCATCAAGCCGGGGGCGCTGACGAGGCCCACGGGCGAGCTGCCGGCCATGCCGGAGCTCGCCGCGCCGCGCACCCTGCCGTGGCTCCAGGCGACGCGGCTGGTGGGCACCAACAACCCGACCATCACCAACCCCACCTCGCGCGGCGCCCACAAGTCCGGGTACATGCGCAAGAACTTCACCGACGCGCAGATCGCCGCCCTCTACAAGCACATGACGCGGCCGGACTTCCAGAACCCGGACACCATGCTGGTGCTGTTCTCCTTCGGCGGCCGCGTCAACGCGGTGGCGCCCGACGCCACGGCCAACGCGCAGCGCAGCTCCGTCTTCAAGATGTGCTTCCAGACCTTCTGGGCCGACGAGCGGGAGGACGACTTCTACCTCGGCTGGGTGCGCGACCTGTACGAGGAGTTCTTCGCGGCGACGGGCGGTGTGCCGGTCATCGACGACCGCACCGACGGCTGCTACATCAACTACCCCGACCGGGACGTGGCCGACCCGCGGCGCAACCGCTCCGGCGTGCCGTGGCAGACGCTGTACTACAAGGAGAACTATCCGAAGCTGCAGCAGGTGAAGCGGCGTTACGACCCGTCGAACTTCTTCCGCCACTCGCTCTCCGTGGAGCCGGCCAAGCGCTGACCGCGACCGCTCCTTTTCCGCCTGCCGGCACCGCTGCCGGCCGGCCCGCCCTCCCGGCGCGCCGGCCGGCCGGGCCGGGACGGCTCCCCCGGCCCCGCGAGGGGCCGCCGAAGCCTCCACAGGCCTCCTGAGGGCCTGTGAGCCCCTGGACGGCCCTCTGAGGCCCCTGGGCGGCCCCTGAGGCCCTGATCCCCCCACTGCGCCCGCCGCGTACCCCGCGGCGGGCGCAGTGCTGTTTCCGCCCCGGCCCCGCGGTCTCAACTGCGCCGCGGGGCCGGGGCGTTGTGCGCGGGATCCGGCCACGGGCCGACGCGCGCCGAGAGCTGTGCAAGTCACACCGATCCGGCTTGACGACGGAGATAGCTCACGGAAAAGATATCTCTCGTCCGGCAGGGAGTACCCGCCCCGGAGCTTCCGCTCCGAGAGGCGTCGCACCTTCCGCTCCCGCCGGCGGCGCAGTGCCGCGCTGCTGACGCACCTCCGGCGCCGGAGCCCTTCTCCGGCCCACGGCACACGCCCCACACGCGCACCTCGCACGGCTCCTGTCACGACCTCACGCCGTCTCGACGCCCACGTCACCGCCCCACGTCGCAAAGGAATGACAACCATGCGGTCCGTCGCAGTAGTTCTCGGTACCAGGCCCGAAGCCATCAAGTTCGCCCCGGTCATCCGCGCGCTCCAGGACGACCCCAGGTTCGACCCGGTGGTGATCTCGACCGGTCAGCACCGCCAGATGCTCGACGAAACACTCGACGCGTTCGGCCTCAAGCCCGACATAGACCTGGAGATCATGGCGCCGAAGCAGACGCTCTCCCAGGTCACCTACCGTTCGCTGCGCGGTCTGGAGGAGCACTTCGCGGTGCTGTCCACCGAGGCCGTACTGGTTCACGGCGACACGGCGACCACCCTCGCCGGCGCCCTGTCGGGCTTCCACCACCGGATCCCGGTCGTGCACGTGGAGGCCGGGCTGCGCAGCGGCCACCTCGACTCCCCGTTCCCGGAGGAGGGCAACCGCCGCCTGGTGGCGCAGGTCGCCCGCCTGCACCTGGCGCCCACCCCCGGCAACCGGGCCAACCTGCTGCGCGAAGGCGTCAGCGAGGACAGCGTCGTGGTCACCGGCAACACCGTCATCGACGCCCTGCAGTGGGCGTGCGACAAGGCCGACGACTACGGCGACCCGGCCCTGGCGGACCTCGACACCGACCCGCGGCGGATCATCCTCGCCTCCGCCCACCGGCGCGAGGCCTGGCCGCACCTGCCGGAGATCGCGCAGGCCTTCGCGGAGATCGCCGACGAGCCGGACGTCCGGGTGGTCGTGCCGCTGCACCGCAACCCGGTGGTGCGCGAGGCGATGCTGCCCCGGATCGGGCACCACCCCAACATCACCGTGGTCGACCCCCTGCCGTACCTGAACTTCTGCCGTCTGATGCGCCGCGCCGACATCATCCTCTCCGACAGCAGCGGTTCGCAGGAGGAGGGCCCGGCGCTCGGCAAGCCCACGCTGGTCCTGGGCACGGTCACCGAGCGCTCCGAGGCCGTCGTGGCCGGCACCGCCCGCCTGGTCGGCGTCACCACCGACAGCATCGTCGCCGGAGCCACCCGGCTGCTGCGCGACCCCCACGAGTACGACCGCATGGCCGCCGCCGCCAACCCGTACGGCGACGGCCGGGCCACCGAGCGCACCGTCGGCGCGCTGGCCCACTTCTTCGGTGACGGCCCGCCGGTGGAGCCCTTCGTCCCCGGCACCCCCGTCGACGAGCTCGCGGCCGAACTGGCCCGGACCTCCTCGTACGCACGGACCTGACCGTCCCGCCGCGGCGCACCGCGCGCCGAGCACCGCCGCACCGCGCACCCGAGTCCGTACCGCGACCCCCGGGTCCGCACCCCGCCCCCTCCCCCTGTCCGAATCCGCACCCGCCCCGCAATCCGCCCCTGAATTCGAACCCGAGTCCGAATCCGAACCCCCAAGCGGCCCGCGATCCGCACCCGAACCCACCCCGCACACCGCATCCGCACCCGACCGAAAGGCTGCCAGCGCCGTGTCCGACACCGTGCTCGACGCTCCGCCCGGCACCACCGCCGGCACCGGGGCAGCGGTCGAGCCCCCCACCGAGACCCCGCTGAACTTCACCGGCCCGCGCGTCGAGGCGACGCTCGTCCGCAACGCCCGCGACCACCGGATCCACGGGACGGCCATCGTCGTCAACACCGGCATCAGCGCCGTCCCCCTCGCCGAAACGCCCCGCACGAGCATCCCCGCCCTGTCCTCGGCCATCCTCGCCGACACCGTCATCGAGCGGGCCGACACCCTCGTCCTGCTCCGGGTGCACGACGACGGCGGCATGGCCGGCATCACGGGCGAACCGGGATGGGCCCTGCTGGGGGACCTCTTCGGTGAGGACGCCGCTCCGGGCGACGGCCTGCCCTTCCCCCGGGAGACCCCGCTGTGGAAGAGCCCGCAGGACGACGCCGGCACCGTCACCTTCGACGCCGCCCACCTGCTGAAGGAGATCCCGGAACCGGCCGCGCCCGAGACCTTCGACATCAAGGTCAACCTCTGGTACGCCCCCGCCGGCACCGACTGCTTCATCCACAACCAGCACGACTTCATCGAAGTGCACACCCAGGTCCACGGCATCGGCCGCATGCAGAAGTTCCGGGAGCAGGACCACCGGACCCTCTACCAGGACGTGGTGATGAGCCCGGGCTACACCACCCCGGACCCCTTCTGCTCCACCGGCCCCGACGGCACCTACGTCTACCCCTGGCACCAGTACCGCGCCGACACCGACTGCGTCTGGCTCGCCGTCGAGTACCACCGCCGCACCCGCTGACTTCCCCGAGGAGACCCACCATGACCAGCAACTCCCTGCCCGACTTCCAGGCCCCGAAGTTCACCGCCGAGCTCGTCGCCGACCAGCTGCGCGACGGGTACTGGCTGGAGGCCCCGGACATCGACGGCGACGGACGGCCGGACCTGTTCGGCTACGGGCTGCGGCTCGGCGAGATCTACTGGTACCAGAACGACGAGCGGTGGACCCGCCGCCTCGTCCAGGACAAGATCAAGATGCCGGTCGGCGCGGACTTCGCCGACGTCAGCGGCAACGGCAGCCCCGACATCATCGTCTGCTACGACCTCTACGGCCCGATCGGCACCATCCACGACGCCAACACCGCGGGCGGGAAGATCGACTGGCTGGAGAACCCCGGCAGCCCCGACAAGGACGAGTCGCGCTGGAAGCGCCACTACATCGGCCGCGCCACCGGCATGCACCGGCTGCGCGTCGGGCACTTCACGCAGACCGAGCGGCTGGAGGTCATCGGCCTGCCGATCGTGGCCAAGGAGGACGTCCACGCGGTCCTGCCGGTGGTGATGTTCACCCAGCCCGACGACGTGCACGCGGCCGAGGAATGGCCGATGACGGTCATCGACGACAGCCACTTCCGCATGATCCACGGCGCGGAGAAGAAGAAGGGCCTGATACCGGGCTCCGACCGGGACTCGCTGCTGCTCGCCTCCGACGAGGGCGTCACCTGGCTCTACTGGGACGACCGGCGCCAGGAGTGGATCCGCAAGCTCATCGGCACCGGCGAGCTGACCCAGTTCGAGCAGACCGGCTTCCGCGGCAGCGGCGACCTGAACGCCGGCCGCCTCGGCGACGACCCGATGGCGTACGTCGCCGCCATCGAGCCCTTCCACGGCAACACCGTCGCCGTCTACACCAAGGCCACCGAAGGGCCGGCCGACGAGGTGGAGTGGAACCGCGTCCTGCTCGACGTCTACGGCGACCCCAACGAGAACGGGGAGGGCCCCGGCCACCAGATCGTCTGCGCCGACTTCGACGGTGACGGCGACGACGAGTTCCTGGTCGCGCTGCGCGGGCCGTGGCCGTGGCAGGGCGTCATGTACTACAAGGCCATCGACGCGGCGAACGGCATCTGGGCCAAGTGGCGCGTCTCCGAGGAGTCCGTCGCCCGCATCGCCACCGCGGACTTCAACGGCGACGGCCGGCTCGACTTCGCCACCATCGCCTACTCGGTCCAGAACTACTACGTGGCCAAGGACGCCAAGCTCATGCTCTACCGCAACGAGATGGACGTCCCCCGGCGCGACACCGAGTAGGGCGACGCACCCACCTCCCGCACGACACCCAGCAGCACGACGCGGGGGCGGCCGCCGCCCGGCGGCCGCCCCGGCCGGCTCCCGCCCGGCTTCCCGCCCGTCCCCGCGCCGCGCGCCCTTCCCCGTCCCGTCCCCCGTCCTGTTCCCCGTTCCGTTCCCGCGCCGGAAAGCGTCCTCATCATGTCTGTGATCTCCTCCGCCCGCTCCCGGGCGACCGCCGCCGCACCCACCCGGCCCGCCAACCTCCCGTCCCTGACGGGGCTGAGGTTCTTCGCGGCCCTCCTGGTCTTCTTCTTCCACGCCTCGCTGACGGACTCGCCCATCCCGCCGAACGCGCCGATCAACCCCTTCGCCCACGACGGCGTGGCCGAGGTCTTCACCACGGCCTTCAGCAAGGCCGGCTACATGGGCGTGTCGTTCTTCTTCGTCCTCAGCGGCTTCGTCCTCGCCTGGGCCTCCCGCCCCGGTGAGCGGCTGACGTCCTTCTACCGGCGCCGCGTGTGCAAGATCTTCCCCAACCACCTCGTGGTGTTCGCCGCGTCGATGCTGCTCTTCGCCGGCGCCGCCGTCACCAGCGTGGGCCACTGGCTGCCGAACATGCTGCTGCTGCACACCTTCTTCCCGCAGCCGGCCATCAACCTCAGCGTCAACCCGCCGAGCTGGTCCCTGGGCAGCGAGTTCCTCTTCTACCTGCTGTTCCCGCTCCTGATCGTGCTGATCCGCAAGATCCGCGAGAACCGGCTGTGGCTGTGGTCCGGCCTGATGATCGCGGGCATGGTGGGCGTCCAGCTGGTCACGCGCTTCCTCATCCCCGACACCCCGAAGTCGGCGATCACCCCCATCTCCGACATGCAGTTCTGGTTCGGCTACCTCTTCCCGCCCACCCGGGTCTTCGAGTTCGCCCTCGGCATCATGCTGGCCCGGATCGTCCTCGCGGGCCGCTGGCCGCGCCGCATCGGCATCGGCGTCTCGGTGGTCCTGTCGGCGATCGGTTACGCCGCCGCCCTGGTCGCCCCGTTCGAGTACGGCTTCGTCGTGGCCACCATCATCCCGGTCGCCGCACTGATCTGCTCCGTCGCCACGGCCGACGTCCAGGGGCGCGAGACCTGGCTGCGCAGCCGGCCCATGGTGTGGCTCGGTGAGGTCTCCTTCGGCTTCTACCTGGTGCAGGGCGTCACCATCTTCTACCTGCGCTCCCTGCTCGGCGAGGCCACGTACAGCATCCCCGTCGCGATCCTCGTGGTCATCGGCTTCTTCGCCGCGTCCCTGCTGGGCGGCTGGCTGCTCTACCGCTTCGTGGAGACGCCCGCCATGCGCCACCTGAGCCGCAGCCGCAAGCGCCCCGCCGCCCCGGTCGCCATCCCGTCGCCGGCCCCGGCGACCCACGACACCCTCGTCGAGCAGTCCTCCGCACCGACCCGGAGCTGACCCGGCCGCCCCGGCCCCACCCATCCCTGAGGAGGCGTCACCCCCATGTCCACCGTCAGCGTCGCGGGCACCGAGGTCCACTACCGGGTCGAAGGATCCGGGCCCGGCCTGCTCCTCGTCCACGGCTCCACGGCCGACTCCGAGGCCAACTACTCGGCCGTGCGGCCCCTGCTCACCGACCGGTTCACCGTCATCACCCCCGACTACGCGGGCAGCGGCCGCACCCCGCTGCCGGACGGCGAGCTGACCCTCGGCCTGCTGGTCGCCCAGGTCGCCGCGGCCGCCCGCGCCGCCGTCGACGGACCGGTCGACGTGGTCGGCGCCTCCCTCGGCGCGGTGGTCGCCGCGGCGCTGGCGGCCGAACAGCCCGAGCTGGTGCGGCGGCTGGTCCTCGTCGGCGGCTGGGCCCGCAACGACGATCCGCGCCAGGAGCTGGCGCTCGGCCTGTGGCGCCGGCTCGCCGACCTCGACATCGAGGCGTACCAGCAGTTCATCACCCTGCTGTCGCTCTCCCCGGACCGGCTGACCGCCATGGGCCGCGAGGGGATCGCCGCGGCGGCCAAGGCCGCCGACCCCTCCGAGGGCGCCAAGCGCCAGATCGACCTGGACCTCGTCGTGGACATCCGCGACCGGCTGGCCGCGATCCAGGCGCCCACCCTGGTCGTCGGCGCCCGCCAGGACATGGTGATCCCGGTGGCGCACTCCAGGGAACTGCACCGGGGGATCGCCGGCAGCCGGTACACGGAGCTGGACTGCGGCCACAACGTCCCCTTCGAGCAGCCCGCCGAACTCGCCGCGCTGCTCCGCGACTACCTGGACCAGCCGGCCGGCTGACCGGCCGGCCACCGGGCGCACGGCAGGACCGGCCCCGGCAGGTGCCCCGAGACTTCGGGGACTTGCCGGGGTCGTTCCCGCGACCCCGTCCACCCCGACATACCGAACGGTATCTACGTAATGTTCTCCGGCGTACCGGCAGGCCGCAGCAGCCGGCCGCGACCGCCACGCCGAACCATCCGGGGGTGCACTGCTCCATGGTCCTGGACCACTCCACAGCCGACTCACCGGCCGGACAGGCCGGTCCCGCCTTCTGCGTGCTGCTCGGCGCCGACTACGCCGGCAAGTCCTCCGCCATGAGACATCTGCGCGACACGTCCGCGCCCTGGCGGCTCGTCTCCGCCGACGACGCCTTCCTCGGCACCGAGCACGACCTCATACGCCGGCTCCGCCGGGCCGTGGTCACCGACGTCGCCGCCCGGCCCGACGCCTGGTCACCGGAGTTCTTCGCCACGCTGATCCAGACCGCGGTCCTCCACCTGCGCGACCGGCTGCTGGACGACCGCACCGGCACCCCGGCCGTCGTGGACTCGTACTACTACAAGCTGCTGGCCAAGTGCCGGCTGGCCGGCGTGCCCGAGAACCCCATGTTCGCCTGGTGGCGCACCCTGCCCCGGCCGCGCCGCGTGATCTGGCTCGACGTGCCCCCGGGGACCGCGTGGGGGCGCACCCGCGGCGGCGCCGCACTCAACCGGCTGGAGTACTACGGGGACCACCCCGACCGGGACGGCTTCGAGCGCTACCAGAGCGACCTCGCCAAGACCATGCGGGACGAGATCAGGCACCTGCCGGTGACGGTCGTCCACGCCGACGGCGACCCGGAACGCACCATGCGCGACATACAGGAGGCACTCGCCCATGAACTCGCCTGACACCTGGACCGACCCGGACCGGCTGCGCCGCTACCGCGAACGCGTCCTGTCCGAGCGGGAGCGGCTGCGCGCCGCGCACGCCGACGCGGCCGCGCACCAGCGGCGGGTGCTGGCCGACCTCGTCGGGTGCAACGCCTCCACCGCGTACGGGAAGGAGCACGGGTTCGACCGGATCCGCACCCTGGACGACTGGCGCAAGGCGGTCCCCGTCCAGGACTACCGGGCGCTGGCCCCCTACATCGAGCGCGCCGCGGCCGGCGAGCCGGACGTGCTGAGCGCCGACCCGCCCGTGGTGTTCTTCACCAGCAGCGGCACCACCGGGGCGCACAAGAAGATCCCGGTCACCGCGCGGTTCATGCACACCACCTTCTTCCCCTTCTACTACGCCGCGTGGGCGCCGCTGATCGAGCACTTCCCCGAGGTGATCGCCCGGCCGGACGCCGTCCTCAACCTCAAGCACGACCCGCTCGCCGCCCCGCCGACCACCGCCTCGGGGCGCCCCCACGTGGGGGCGAGCCAGGTCGACTTCGGCGAGAAGTTCGGCGAGCCGCTGTCGGCCGAACCCGGCACCTCCGCCCCGTGGGCCACCCTGCCCGTGCCGGTGGAGCCCGGCGCCCACCTGGAGAAGATGTACCTGCGCCTGCGGCTCGCCGTGGAGAGCGACGTGCGCTGCGTGATCGGCATCAACCCGGCGATGGTCGCGGCGGTGCCCTACCAGCTCAACCTGTGGTGGTCGCGGATCGTCAAGGAGGTCCACGACGGCACCGTCGGCGGACTGCCCTCCGGAGCCCCCAACCCGCACCGCGCGGCCGAGCTGGAACGGCTCGCCGCCCGGTCGGGCGCGGTGCGCCCGGCCGACGTCTGGCCGCACCTGAAGGCGCTGTTCTGCTGGACCACCGGCGTCGCCTCCCTGTACCTGCCGCGCCTGAAGGAGGAGTTCGGCGCCGGGGTGACCGTGCTGCCCGCCCCCGTGGCCGCCTCCGAAGGCCCCGTGGGCGTCGCCCTGGACCGCCACCGCAGCGCCGGCAGCCTGGTGGTGACCGCCTCGGTGTACGAGTTCGCCGACGCCGGCGCCGAGCTGGGCCCGGACACCGAGACCCTGCGGCCCGAGGAACTGGAGACCGGCCGCGACTACCACGTGGTCTTCAGCCATGTCGGCGGTCTGTACCGGTACGCCGTCGGCGACGTCGTCCGGGTGACCGACCGGGTGGACGGCGTGCCCCGCGTCGAGTACGCCGGCCGCGCGACCCTCTCCGACGCCGTGGGGGAGCGGCTGCGCGACGCCCAGGTGATCCGCGCCTTGGCCGCCGCCCTGGACGCCGGGGGCCTGGAGGTCCGCAACGCCGCCTGCCGGGTGGAGCGGAGCGCCGGAGCCGGCGCCCCCGCCTACACGTTCGCCCTCGCCCCGCGCACCCCGTGGACCGACGACGAGACCCGGCGGTTCACCGGCCGGCTCGACGGTGCCCTGGAGCGCGAGTCCGCCGGCTACCGCGACGCCCGCCGCTCCGGGCGGCTGGCCGCCCCCACCGTCACGCTGCTGTCCGCCGAAGCGTTCCTGCACGACTGGCAGTCCACCGTCGCGGCCGGCGTACGCCCCACCCAGGTCAAGGACCGGCTGTTCCGGCAGGACCCGGAGCAGTGGCAGCGGCTCACCGGCCGCGCCCCCGGGCCCGCCCCGGCCGCCCCGCACGCACAGCCCGCACAGCCCGCACCGCCCGCACCGCCCGCGCAGCCCGTACCGCCCGTACAGGAAGAAGGTTCACCGTCATGACCGCATCGCTGGACGCCGTCGAGCGGACCGCCCTGCTCACCGCCGCCCTCCGGGCCGCCGAGAGCAAGCGTCCCGACCGGCTCTACGAGGACCCGTACGCGGCGGCCCTGGCCGGGGACATCGGTCCCGAGCTGCTCGCCGAGGTGCGCGCCGCCACCTTCCCGCCCGGCCGGGAGCGCACCCTGCCCTCCACCCCCGACTACAACGCCATCCGCACCCGGTTCTTCGACGACTACCTCCAGGACGCGGCGCGGGACCCGGCCATGACGCAGATCGTGCTCGCCCCGGCCGGCATGGACTCGCGCGCCTACCGCCTGGACTGGCCCTCCCACATCCGCTGGTTCGAGGTCGACCGGCCCGCCGTCCTGGCGTACAAGGAGGAGCAGCTCGGCGCGGCGGCACGGCCCCGCACCGACCACCGCCGCGTCGCGGTCGATCTCACCTCGCCGGACTGGGAGCGCGACCTGTGCGACGCCGGGTACGACCCGGCGCTGCCGTCGACGTGGCTGCTCGAAGGACTGCTGTACTACATCCCCGAGCCGGACACCCACCGCATCCTCCAGCGGGTCGCGGCCATCTCCGCCCCCGGCAGCCGGATCGCCGCCGACATCGTCAACGCCGCCGCCCTCACCCTGCCGCACATGCGCGGCCTGCTCGACGTGTTCTCCGGCTGGGGCTGCCCCTGGCTGTTCGGCAGCGACGAGCCGGAGGAGCTCTTCGCGCAGTACGGCTTCGACGTGCGCGCCGTGCAACCGGGCGAGGAGGGCGCCGACTTCGGCCGCTGGCCCGACCCGGTGCCGCCGCGCTCGGTGCGCGACGTCCGCAGGGTGTTCTTCGTCCACGGGAGGAGGAGCTGACATGCGCAACGCCGTCATAGCCGGAGGGGGCGTCGCGGGCCTCGCCACCGCGCTCGCCCTCTCCGCGACCGGCTGTCGCGTCCTGATCCTGGAACGTTCCGCCCGGCCGCCCCAGTGGTCCGTCGGCGAGTCCGCGGGCCGCTGGGTGCGCCCCACCGTCCCGCAGGCGTCCCACTCCCACACCCTCACCTCGCTGGGCGTCACGCTGCTGCGCGCCCGCGCGCCCCAGGTGCTGTCCGCGGCGCGCGCCACGGGCGCCAAGGAGCTCGACCTCACCCTCGCGATGCCGCCCGGCGCCACCGACCGCGACCGGGAGCCGGGCGACGACGACCTGGTCGCCCTCGCCTGCCGCCGCACCAGCCTCGAACTGGTGCTGTACCGGGCCGTGCGCGACCTGCCGGGCGTCCTGATCCAGCACGACACGACGGTCCGGGGCGTGGAGCTCGACCCGGCCGGGCGCCGCGTCGCCGCCGTCGTCACCGACCGCGGCGAACGCCTCCCCGCCGACCTCGTCGTCGACGCCACCGGGCAGCGGGCGATGGCCCGGACCTGGCTGGGCCGGGCGGGCGTTCCCGTAGGCGACGACGTGACCAGCCCGTCCGGACTGGCCGGCTACTCCCGCTTCTACCGCCTGACCGGCGACGGCGGTTACCCGGGCCCGGTCAACCGGGGCAACGCGGCCGGTGACATCTGGGACCACTACGCCGGGGTGCTGCACCCCGCCGACAACGACACCTTCTCCATCGCCCTGGCCACCCTCCCCGGCGACCACGCTCTCGCCGGGCTGCGCACCCGCGCCGGCTTCACCGCCCTCGCCCGCGCCACACCCGGCCTCGGCCCCTGGCTCGCGCCGGGCGTCTCGGAGCCGATCTCGCCCGTGCACGCCATCACCAGTCCGCCCAACGCCCTGCGCTGGGCCGCCACCCAGTGCCGGGTGGCGGGCCTCTTCGCGGTCGGCGACGCCGCGTGCGTCACCAACCCGCTCTTCGGGCGCGGCATGTCCCTGGCGCTGGCGCACGCCTTCCTGCTCGCCGACGAACTGGCCCGCCACCCTGCCGTCGGTCCGGCGCAGAGCCGGGCGGTGGCCCGGGCGGCGGAAGCGCTCCACCGGCCGTGGTACGACCACGCGGCGGCCGCCGACCGCGACCGCATCGCCCGCTGGCGGGCCGCCGTCCAGGGCGCACCGGCACCCGCGGGAACACCCTCGGCCGGGGACCCCGACCGGCCGCCCACGTCCGCCGAGATCGCCGCCGCGGCGCGCAGCGACGGCGTGGTCTGGCGCGGCCTGACCCGCATGCTGATGAGCCTGACCACGCCCGCCGAACTCCTGGGCGACGAGAAGTTCGTCACCCGCGTACGCCAGGCGCCCGCCCCCGCCGCCCCGGGGCGTACGGCACCCTCCCGCGACGAGCTGGTGGCGCTCGTCGCGGCCGCGGAGAGGAGCCGTCCGTGACGGCCCTGACCCACGCACCCGCCACCGCCGGCTCCGCGCCCACCGGCGGCCGGGTCCTGCTGGCCCCCATCACGATCACCCCGTCCAAGCCGCTGACCCCCAGCCACCTCAAGGGCCTGCTGTGGACGGACGTGATGTACCGGGCCACCCGCGGCGTGGCGGACGTGACCTTCCGCTACAGCCCCACCACCTACCACCCCACCGAACAGACCCTGGCCTTCTGGGAGTACCTCGACCGCACGCGCGGCGACACCGACTACGACGGTCTCACCGAGGAACGGATCGGGGAGCTGTACGTCGCGTTCCGGGCCGAGGCGCGGCGCGCCCCCGCCGAGGCGCTCCAGCCGTACGCGGTGGCCGCCGAGCGCGGCTGGGTGCACCCGGCGGGCGCGCGCGTCCTGCGCCTGTGGGCCGGGCACTACGCCGCCCTCGGCATGCACGACCCCGGGCTCACCCGCCACCAGCCGCCGGGGCTGGACCTGGACGGCATGATCGAGCGCCTCGGCGCGCTGGGCATGTGCCTGGACCAGCGGGGCACCGGCGGTCCGGTCTACCTCGACGCGACCCGGTACGGACTGCCGCTGCGGCAGATCGTCACCGCCGCCGGCCGGCCCAACTACCTCGCCTGCGCGCTGCGCGAGCTGCTGCCGATCGCACCGGACCACGACGAGGTGGTGCTCCTCTACGACACCGAACTGGACCCGGACTACCAGCAGCTCGAACGGGTCCTGGCCGCGCTCGGCCCGGCCGTGCGCCGGGTCCCGGTCGGCCGCGTCCCCATCGACGGCCGCATCCGCTCGGCCCGCCACGGCGGCTGGCAGGACCACCACGCCGGCGCCCTGCTCACCGAGGCCCTCGCCGCGTACCCGCCGCCCGTGGTCCGGCTCGGCATGCGGCTGTACTTCATCGCGCTGCTCGGCCCCGGGCAGCAGCAGTCCTTCCGCGCCGACCTGCTGCGCCAGTCCATGTCCCGGGCGGAGCGGCTGCTCGCCGCGGCCGGCGCGGGAGACCCGGACACCCTGCCCGCGCGCCTGGGACGCCACCGCCGCGACCACCGGTACGTCGACCCGTACCGGCTGACGTCGAGCCTGCTCGGCAGGCGCGGACCGGCACCGGCCGCCGACCTGCTCGCGGCGGTGTACCTGTGACGCCGACCCAGGAGCGGCTGCGGCAGGCGGCCGCCGCACGGATCCGCACCGCCCGGCCCGACCTCGCCGTGCGCTTCGACCTGGCGTCCGCCGAAGGGCTCCTGGCCGCCCAGGCCGCGATCCAGGGCGCCGCCCAGGGCTCCGGCCCCGCGCCGGGCGAAGGCGACGGCGGGGGCCGGAGCGGCAGCGGCCCCGCGCCGGACACCGACGACACCGTGGCCGCCGTGGTGATCGGACGGCTCGACCTGGCCCAATGGGTGCGGTCCACCTGCGCGTTCGCCCTGTCGCTGGCCGGGGAGCGCGCGGCCCTGTGGCGGCGTTCCTTCACCCGTACGGTGTTCCTGGCGGGCAATCCCGCCAACCTCCGCGACCGGTTCGCCTTCGCCCACACCGCCGACGACGGCTCGGCGGCCTGGGCCGGACCCGGGCCGGCGTCCGAGACCGCCGCCCTGCGCCGGCTGCTCAAGCTGTTCCACGGGGACGCCGCACTGCCCGCCGCGCCGGACCTCACCGTCCGCGTGCCCGGGCGCGCGGGGGCGGCGGGCCGCCCACCGGTCCACCGCCACCTGTACCTCGCCACCGCGGGCTGCTCCGTGTCCGAGGCGCTGGTGCACCTCAACCACGTCCTGGCGGAAGCGGTACTGGACGGGCTCATCGCGCACGGCGACGCGGTGACCATCCGCCAGGTGCCGCGGCTGATGGGCGTGCCGGCGTCCTTCGCGGCCCTGCGCGTCACCGCCGACACCACACTCCCCGGGCGGCTCCGTGCCGCCGCCGGGCTGACCGAGGAGACCCCCCTTGACTGACCGACCGACCCCGCCCGGGACCACCCCGCCCCCGGCCGGCCCTCCGGCGATCCGGCTCGGCTACCACGGCTCGGCCGAGGTCGCCCACCGCATCCTGCGCCTCGCCGGCCACGACCCCGCCGGTGTGCTGCTGAGCCAGTACGACGTCGCCGACCCCTTCCGGGGCGTGCGCGAGGGCGGACTGGACCTCATGATCGTCAAGTTCCGGCTGGACGAGCCGGATCTGGCGGTGAGCCGGGTGCTGACGTACGACGCCCGCGCGGCCGTCGTCGGCGCCGGGCACCCGCTCGCCGACCGCGCGTCGGTCTCCATCGAGGAGCTCGCGGACTACGACGCCTTCGAACGCCCCGGCACCATGCCCGACTACGTCTGGGACGAGGTCGTCCCGCCCCGGACGCCCGCGGGCCGCACCATCCACCGCCGCCACCGGGTGACCGACGTGCCGCGCATGATGGCCCTGGTGGCCGGCGAGGGCGCGGTCCACATCTCGCTCGTCTCGCTGGCCGACGTCGCGCCCCCCGGGATCCGGGTCGTCCCCATCCACGACCTGCCGCCCGCCCCGGTCGCCCTCGCCTGGCCCCGGAGCACCGCACTCGCCCCGCACATCGCCGACTTCGTCGCCCGCGCGGAGACGGCGGCACGGGCGGACGGCGCCCCGTCCGAGGCGGCACGGGCGGACGGCGCCCCGTCCGAGGCGGCACCGGCGGACGGCGCCCCTTCCGGGCCGGCACGGGCGGACGGCGCCCCTTCCGGGCCGGCACGGGCGGACGGCGCCCCCTCCGCGGCCGGGCCCGCGGCCCGCGCCCACGCCGGGGCGGGAGGCACCGGCCGATGAACGCCACCGACCGGACGCGCATGCCCGTCGTGCTGCTGCACGCCCTCGCCCTCCACTCCTCCATGTGGGACGCCCAGCGCCGGGCCCTCACCGCGCTCGGCCACCCCGTCATCGCCCCCGACCAGCGCGGCTTCGGTTCCGCGCCGCTCGGCGACGCCCCGCCCTCGCTCGACGTCGTCGCCGACGACCTCGCCCGCCTGCTGGACGGGCGCGGCGTCGACCGCGCCGTGATCGCGGGCGCCTCCATGGGCGGCTACACCGCCATGGCCTTCCTCGCCCGCCACCCCGACCGGGTCGCCGGCCTGGCCCTGCTGTCGGCCCGGGCCACCGCCGACACGCCGGAAGCGGCGGCGCAGCGGCGGAAGTTCGCCCGTCTCGTCCGGCTGGACGAGGCCCGGGGGCCGCTCGTCGACCGGTCCAGCGCGCTGCTCGTCGGCACCACCACCCGCGCCGAGCGCCCCGACGTCCTGCGGCGCGTCACCGCCGACGCCCGGGCCGCCGACCCGGCCGCCCTGGCCTGGGCCCAGCTGGCCATCGCCGCCCGCCCGGACTCCACCGGCACCCTGCGCACCGCCCGCGTACCGGCCGTGGTGATCGCGGGTGAGGAGGACGAGCTCGTCCCGCACGACGACGCCCGGCACGCCGCCGACGCGCTGCCCCACGGGCGCCTGATCACCCTCCCGAAGGCCGGGCACCTGCCCCCGCTGGAGACGCCCGAGGCGGTCACCGCGGCGCTGCGGGAACTCCTGCACGCGGTCGACCCGAGCGACACGACCGACGCGACCGACGCGACGGACACGGCCGAAAAGGCCACGGCGGCCGGAGAGAACACGGCGGCCGGAGAGACCGGCGCGACCGAAGAGACCGAGGTGCGCGCATGCTGACCGACGACCACAAGGCCTGGGGCTACACCACCTCGACCGGCCTCGGCTTCACCCACCACACCGTCGTGGACGCCCACTTCCGCGCCTGCGAGGGCCCCTACCTGGAGTTGCTCGGGCAGGCGGGCATCCGGCCCGGCGCGCACGTGCTGGACGCGGGCTGCGGCCCCGGCGACTTCCTGCCGCACCTGGCGGACCTCACCGGTCCCGCCGGCCGGGTCACCGCCGTGGACCTCGCCCCGGAGAACGCCGCCCTCGCCGCCGAGCGGGCCGCCTCCGGCCGGCTCCCGTGCCCCGTGGACGTGCGGCAGGCCGACCTCACCGCCCTGCCGTACGACGACGACACCTTCGACGCCGTCTGGTGCGCCAACACCGTGCAATACCTGGACGACGACCGGCTCGCCGCGGCCCTGCGGGAGCTGGTCCGCGTGGTGCGCCCCGGCGGCACCGTCGCGGTCAAGGACCTGGACGCCCACCTGATCACGGCGCGCCCGGCCGACCCGTACCTGTTCGCCGATTTCTTCCGGGCCGCGGCCGCCGACCCCGGCTACGCCCGCCAGCTGCTGCGCTCCCGCGAGCTGTACCGCCACCTGCGGCAGGCCGGGCTCACCGGCGTACGGCAGCGCACGGTCCTCATCGAGCACCACGCCCCGCTCACCGCGGCCGCCTCCGGCTTCTACCGGGCGGCCTGCGCCCAACTGGCGCCGCAGGCCCTGGCCCTCGGGCTGAGCGCGGAATGGGAACGGTTCCTCGACCCCGAGGCGGCCGACCACCCGCTGGGCGACCCCGACGGCTACATCAGCGAGGGCAACGTCCTGGCCGTCGGCACCGTCCCCGCCACCGGCTGACGCCGCCGCGGCCCCCTTCCCGTACGAGCCCGACGAGGAGTCCGGACATGTCCGCCACCACCTCATGCCCCCCGGCACCCGGAGGGGTTCCGCTGCTCGGCCACGCCCCCGCGCTGCTGCGCCGGCCGCTGAGCTTCTTCGAGTCGTCCCGGACCGCCGACCCGCTGGTACGGGTCGGCTTCGGCCCCATCGGCCTGTACCTGGCCAACGACCCCGCCCTGGTGCACCGCATCCAGGTCGACACCGACACCTTCGAACGCGGCCGGTTCTTCGAGCGGCTCGCCGCCAACTTCGGCAACCCGCTGATCGCCTCCAACGGCCCGGAGCACCAGCACCAGCGCCGTACCCTCAAGCCCGCGTTCAGCCGGCGCAGCGTGCGCGACCACACCGCGGTGATCGCCGAGGAGGCCGAACGGCGGCTGGGCGGCTGGCGGCCCGGCGCCGTGGTCGCCGCGGACGAGGAGATGTCGGACCTGGTGACGGCGGTCGTGCTGCGCTGCCTGTTCACCACGGAGCTGCCGCCCGCCGTCGTCAGCGACATCCGCACCACCCTGTACATGATCGCCCGGCGGCTCCTGGCGCGCACGGTCTTCCCCGACGCCGTCACCGAGTTCCCCACGCCGGGCAACCGCCGCTTCAAGGCCGCCGTGAACCGGTTCCACACCACGGTGGACCGGATGGTCGCGGAGCGCCGGGCCGCGCCGGCCGGGGACCACCCCGACGTGCTGGACGCGCTCCTCGCGACCCGGCACCCGGCCACCGGGCAGCCGCTCACCGGCACGGAGATCCGCAGCGAGCTGCTGATGCTGCTCTTCGCCTCCCTGGAGACCACCAGCACCACCCTCAGCTGGGCGGTGTTCGAGGCGACCGTACGGCCCGAGGTCCAGGAGCGGCTGCGCAAGGAGGCGGACGCGGTGCTCGGCGACGGCCCGGTCGGCTACGACCGCCTGCACGACCTGGCGTACACCCGCCGCGTGCTGCACGAGACGCTGCGGCTGCGCTCCCCGATGCTCTTCACCCGCCGCACCCGCCACGACGTCGTCCTGGCCGGGGTCGCGGTCCCGGCCGGCTCCGAGGTCGGCTACAGTCCGCGCGCCATGCACCGCGACCCGGTCCTGTACCCGGACCCGCGGCGGTTCGACCCGGACCGGTCGGCGCCCGAGAGCGGCCAGGTCGTGACGCGCGGGGCCTACTTCCCGTTCGGGACGGGGCCGCACCGGTGCATCGGGGAGCACCTGGCGATGACCGTGATGACCGTCGCGCTGGCGACGCTCTTCTCCCGGTGGCGGCTGCGCGTGGCGCCCGGGACGCGGATCCGCGAGGCCAACAGCTCCCTGCCGCACCCCAGCAGCCTCCCGCTGGTCCCCACCCCGCACGACTGACGCCGGGCCGGCGCGGACGCCCCGCACCCCCCTGCCCCACGCCCCGCACCTTCGTACACGCCGAACCGCCGGGCCGGATTCCTCCGGCCCGGCGGTTCGGCGTCCCCGGGCTGCGCGGTCCGCGCACACCCGCCCGCGTGTCCCCTACGCGGCGGCGGGCGCCCGGTCGGCCTCCGGTGCCTCCTGGCCGGACAGGTCGAAGGCCTGCGCCAGCAGTTCGTAGGAGCGCACCCGGTCGGCCGGGTCGTGGGTGAGCGTGTTGATCACGAGTTCGTCGACGCCGTGCGCCGTCGCGAGCCGCTCCAGCTCCTCGCGGACCCGCTCCGGCGTACCGGTCACCAGCGCCTGGCTGTTGACGGCGGCCCGCTCCGCCTCCGCGGTGCTCCAGCGGTGCCGCCGCGCGGCGTCCACCGAGGGCAGCGGGCGGTCCTGCCCCAGGTCCTTGCGGCTGCGCCACAGCAGCAGGCTCAGCGCCAGCCCGTCGGCCCGCTCCTGTGTGTCGGCGGTGACGACACGGACGGCCAGCACGCCCTTCTGCGGACCCCACGCCGACGCCGCAAGCCCCTGGCGGTAGCCCTCCAGGGCGACCACGCCCGGGTCGGGCGCGAGGAAGTGCGCGAAGGCGAACGACGTGCCCAGCTCACCGGCGAGCGCGGCGGAGCGGGTCCCCGCCCCCAGCAGCCACAGCCGCGGGGGGATCTCGGCCGCGGAGACCAGCGGCGGCAGGGGCGGCAGCGACCCCGCCCCGCCGCCCTGCCCGCCACCAAGGCCGAGCAGCCGGCTCACCTCCTGCACCTGCTGCGGGAACCGGGCCGCCGGGCCCCCGGCCCGCCCGAGCCCGAGGTCGACCCGGCCCGGGTGCAGCGACGCCAGGACCGAGAACACCTCCGCCACCTTCAGCGGTTCGTACCGCGGCAGCAGGACGCCGCCGGTGCCGATCCGCATGCGCCGGGTGCGCGACAGCAGCGTCCCGGCCAGGATCTCCGGGGCCGTGCCGGCGAAACCGGGGGAGTGGTGGTGCTCGGCGACCCAGTAGCGGGTGAACCCCAGCGCGTCGGCCCGCTCCGCGAGCTCGACGGAGGCGCGCAGGGCGTCGGAGTGCGTGAACCCCTCGCCGACCGGGGACTGGTCGAGGACGGACAGGCGTACGGTCATACCGGCAGCCCCTTGGTCCGCGGGTTGAGCACCGCACCCGGACGCAGCGGACCGCCCTCGGCGACGGTGGCCGGCACGATCCTGAAGTCCCGCTGGAAGACCAGGTTGTGCAGGTCCGCGGCGGCGATCGCGCGCAGGAGGGGCAGCTCCGCGGCGGCCTGCCCGGCGTCGAAGACGTTCAGCGGCCACTCCCCGACCGTGGCGCCGCTCAGGTGCGGATGGTGGAACCCGCCCCCGTAATGCGCCCTGATCGTGATCGGGTCGATCTCGGTGATGCGCTGCTCGGGCCAGGTGAGCGCCCAGGTGGCGGCGACCCCGCCGTCCGGGGTCCGGCGCACGCCGCTGGCCCTGATCTCGCCGGTGTCGCGCAGCAGGTGCTCGTTCACCTCCCGCAGGGCCTGCTCGGCGTACGGGCCGAGCAGCTCGACCGCCGTGACGAACAGGCGCTCCTTGCCCTGGCGGGTGGCCTGGTCGCCGTGCAGGCCGTCGCGCAGGTCGCCGAAGTGCCGCAGCAGGGAGCCGAGATGGCCCGGCACGGAGGCGGTGGCGTCGGTGCCGGGGGCGTCGGTGACGCCGGGGGTGCTGGTCATGACCTCTCTCTTTCTCGGGTCGGGGCCGTCAGACGGCCCGGTCGTGGGGTGCGGTCGCGGCGGCCGACGCCGCCATCCGGTCGTGCAGGGCCGCGGCGAGCCAGTGGCGCAGCGCCCTGGGGTCCTCGGAGGAGTCCTGCTCGTCGCCGAACACGCCGGCCCCGTCGGGCTGCAGGAACGCGCCGTGCAGCAGGTGCGGGAACTGCTGGAAGGTGACGTCGTTGCCCGCCTCGCGCAGCATCCGCGCGTACGTCCGGACGTCGTCGGCGACCGGGTCGAACGCGCCGACGGCCAGGATCGCCGGGGCCACGCCCGCCAGGTCGCCGGCCTCGAAGGGCGTGCTGGGCGGGAAGCCGGGGCCGGTGTTGCCGCCCCGGTAGTCCCGCCAGGCGGCGACCATGCCCGGCTGGGTGGGGAAGTTGTTGAGGTAGCGGGTGTAGGACCGGGCGCGGCACGCCGGGTCGAGCGGGGGGTAGGCGAGGACCTGGGCGCTCAGCGGTTCGCCCCGGTCGCGCCGTACCAGCGCCGCGCACGCCGCGATCGTCCCGCCGGAGCTGTCCCCGCCGGCCGCGACGGGCGGCAGCCCCTCCTCGTCGGCCCGTTCCTGGGCCCACTCCAGGACGGCGAGCACGTCGTGGAGGGCCGCCGGGTGCCGGTGCTGCGGGGCCAGCCGGTAGTCGACGCTGACGACCGCGCAGCCGGAGCGGCGGGCCAGGTCCGCGCAGGCGGCGTGCCACCCCTCCAGCGAGCCGGACCGCCAGCTGCCGCCGTGCCCCCAGACCAGCCAGCCGACGTGTCCGGCCTCGGGCCGGTAGACGCGGACCGGTATGTCGTGACGGGTGGTCCGGATGCGCAACGGCTGCCAGACGACGTCCTGCGAGTAACGGTCACCGGTGTGCGGCATGGCGGCTCTCTCCCTCTCGGGTCGGTTGAGGAAAATCCTCCGCCGGCCGCCGCCGACCAGCCAGAACCGTGTTCTGGGTAGTCATCCCAGGGTCACTTTGGCGTCCGTCGGGGCGTCGTCGGGCAGATCGCGGTAGCCCTGGCTGACCTCGACCACGTTGCCCTCGGGGTCGGCGAGCCACACGCTGCGCCAGCCGGGGATGAACGCGTCGAAGTCCAGCGGCCCCAGGGTGACCCGCGCGGCGTCCCCCATGCGGGCCAGGAAGGCGTCCACGTCGTCCGTCTGGAAGGCGAGGTGCCGTACGGCTCCGGCGGCGTGCGGCCCGTCGGCGGAGGGCTCGGGTGCCGCGGCCGCCTGCGGGGGCAGCGAGCACAGCTCCAGGTAGGCGTCCCCGAGCCGCAGGAAGACGAACCGGGCGCCCGCCACGTCGAAGGAGCGGGCGCGCCGCATGCCGAACCAGCGGCGGTAGAACTCCTCGGTCGTGTCGAGGTCACGGCAGTTGAGGGCGGCGTGCGACCACCGCAGAGCCATGGGCGTCCCTTTCGACGGCAGGTGGTGGGCGGGCGGCCGCTTCGGCGCCACCGAGGGGGCCGGGCCGCTCCTCCACCCTCCGGGTCCGCGGACGGCGGAACAAGGCGTACTTGCCGAGGTCGGGCCGTACACGGCGGAAGTCCGGCCGCGGGTGCGTGTGTCGCGCACCGGCGGCCGGACTTCGGCGGCGGTCATTCGTCAGCCG
>NZ_JBITEO010000038.1:0-38958 GCF_044455245.1 Streptomyces sp. NPDC051310 | reverse complement strand
ACCGCCCACACCAGCACCTCCGACGGCACCGGCGCACCCCACGGCGACCACTCCACCGAGGACCGCGCGGACGCCACCACCGGCACCGGCTCCCACGCCACGTCGAACAGCGCGTCCCGCACACCGCCGCCGCCGGCGGCGCGCAGCTGCTCACGCGCCACCGGACGCGTCACCAACCGGCCCACCGACAACACCGGCACACCCGACACATCCGCCACTGCCACCGACACCCCGCCTTCTCCCGACGGCGAGAGCGTCACGCGCAGCAGGGCCCCCGGCCGGCCGGAGAGTTCGACGCCGGACCACACGAAGGGCAGGCGCACCTCGTCGGAGTCCGGGTCGATGGACAGGTGGAACACCGCGTCCAGCAGCGCCGGGTGGATCCCGAAGCCATCGGTGTCCATGCTCACCGCGTCGGGCAGGGCGACCTCGGCGAACACGTCCTCGCCCCGGCGCCAGGCGGCTCGTACGCCCTGGAACAGCGGCCCGTACTCGTAACCCATGTCGGCCAGGCGTGCGTACAGGTCGTCCACGGCGACCGGGACGGCGGCACGCGGCGGCCACACCTCCGCGGCCGGGCGGGACGAACCGTCGTCGTCGGCAGCCACCAGGGTCCCCGTCGCGTGGAGCGTCCACACCTCGTCGCCCGGTGCCGCAGCCGCATCACCCCGACCGTCCGGACACGAGTGGACCGTCACGGCACGCCGCCCGTCCTCACCCGCACCCCCCACCGTCACCTGAAGCCGCACACCAGCCGCCTCACCCACCACCAAAGGCAGCTGAAGCGTCAACTCCTCAAGACGCCCACACCCCAGACGACCACCCGCCTGCAACGCCAACTCCACCAACACCGCACCCGGCACCACCACCGCACCGAACACCGCATGATCCGCCAGCCACGGCTGCTCGGCCAGCGAAAGCCGGCCCGTCCACAGCACACCCCGGTCATCGGGCAGCGACACCATCGCCCCCAGCAGCGGATGACCCGCCGCCACCAGACCCAGCCCCGCCGCGTCACCACGCCGCGCCGGGACATCCAGCCAGAACCGCTCCCGCTGGAACGCATACGTCGGCAGGTCGATGCGGCGGGCTCCCGTGCCGGCGTAGACCTGGTCCCAGTCGACGGCGAGGCCGCGCACGTACCCCTCGGCGAGCGAGGTGAGGAACCGCTCCGTGCCACCCTCGTCGCGGCGCAGGGTGCCCAGGGCGACGGCGTGGCTGACGCCGGTGTCCTCGAAGGTCTCCTGGAGGCCCACGGTCAGTACGGGGTGGGCGCTGCTCTCGACGAAGAAGCCGAACCCGTCCCTGAGGAGGGCCCTGACGGTTTCGTCGAAGCGCACCTCCTGGCGCAGGTTGGTGTACCAGTACGCGGCGTCGGCACCGGCGGTGTCGAACAGTCCGCCGGTGACCGTCGAGTAGAACGGGATCTCGCTGCTGCGCGGCCGGATGTCCGCCAGCGCACCGGTGACCTGTTCGCGGATGGTCTCCACCTGGGCGGAGTGGGAGGCGTAGTCGACGGGGATCTGCTTGGCGCGCACGCCGTCGGCCTGGCAGGCCGCGAGCAGTTCGCGCAGGGCCTCCGGCTCGCCGGAGACGACCGTGGAGGACGGGCCGTTGACGGAGGCGACGGAGATGCGGCCGTCCCACGGGGCGCAGCGCTCGCGGACCTGGTCGGCGGGGAGGGGTACGGACACCATGCCGCCGCGCCCGGACAGGCCCTCGGCGATGGCCCGGGCCCGCAGCGACACGACCTTCGCCGCGTCGGCGAGGGAGAGGGCGCCGGAGACGGTGGCGGCGGCGATCTCGCCCTGGCTGTGACCGATGACGGCGGCGGGCCGGACGCCCACCGACTGCCAGAGGGCGGCGAGGGAGACCATGACGGCCCAGAGCGCCGACTGCACCACGACCACGTCGTCCAGGGACGGGACGTGCGCACCGCCGCGGGCCTCGCCCCGGTCCTCGCCCTGGTTCTCGCCCCTGTCCTCACCATGGTCGGTGCCACGGATCACGTCGGTGACCGACCAGCCCACGTGGGGCAGCAGGGCGGCGTCGCACTCCGCGAGCCGTTCGGCGAACGCGGTCGAGGACTCCAGGAGCTCCGCGGCCATCCCGCGCCACTGCGAGCCCTGGCCGGGGAAGACGAACGCGACCCGGCCGGGTTCCTCCGGCGCCGTGCCGGTGACCGTACCGGCGGCGGGCAGGCCGTCGGCCAGGGCGGTCAGACCGGCCAGGGCTCCGGCGCGGTCGGCCGCCAGCACGACGGCACGGTGCTCGAACGCGGCGCGCGTCGCGGCCAGGGAGTGGCCGACGTCCGCGGCGGCGAGGTCGGTGCGGGCCTCCACGAAGGCGGAGAGCCGCTCGGCCTGGGCGCGCAGGGCGGCCTCGGACCGGCCGGACACCGGCCAGGGGACGACACCGGGGGCGGCGCCGGGGATGACGCCCGCGGCGGCGACGCCCGACGCCGGCGCGGTGCCGCCGGTCACGTCGGCCTCGGCCTCGTCGTGCCGGGCCTCCTCGACGATGACGTGGGCGTTGGTGCCGCTGATGCCGAAGGAGGAGATCCCCGCGCGGCGCGGGCGGCCCTCCGTGTCCCACTCCACCGCGTCGGTGAGCAGTTCCACCGCGCCCTCGCTCCAGTCCACGTGCGGGGAAGGCCGGTCCACGTGCAGGGTCCGCGGCAGCAGTCCGTGCCGCATGGCCTGCACCATCTTCATGACGCCGGCCACGCCCGCGGCGGCCTGTGCGTGCCCGATGTTGGACTTGACGGAGCCCAGCCGCAGGGGCCGGTCGGCGGGGCGGTCCTGGCCGTAGGTGGCCAGGAGCGCCTGCGCCTCGATCGGGTCGCCCAGGGTGGTGCCCGTGCCGTGGGCCTCGACCGCGTCCACCTCGGCCGCCGACAGCCCGGCGTTGGCCAGGGCTGCGCGGATCACCCGCTGCTGCGAAGGCCCGTTGGGGGCGGTGAGACCGTTGCTGGCACCGTCCTGGTTGACCGCGCTGCCCCGTACGACCGCGAGGACCGGGTGGCCGTTGCGGCGGGCGTCCGACAGGCGCTCCACCAGCAGGACACCCGCGCCCTCGGCCCATCCGGCGCCGTCCGCCGCCGCGGAGAAGGGCTTGCAGCGGCCGTCCGGAGCCATGCCGCGCTGGCGGCTGAACTCCACGAAGACCCACGGTGTGGCCATGACGGTCACACCGCCGGCGAGGGCCAGGGAGCACTCGCCGGAACGCAGCGCCTGCACCGCCAGGTGCAGGGCGACCAGGGAGGAGGAGCAGGCGGTGTCGACGGTGACGGCCGGCCCCTCCAGGCCGAAGGTGTAGGCGACGCGGCCGGAGGCGACGCTGCCCTGGGTGCTGGTGACGCCGTAGCCCTCCAGGCCCTCGGGCACGTCGGAGGCGGAGCCGTAGTCGTGGTGCATGACGCCGGTGAACACGCCCGTCGGGCTGCCCTTCAGCGTGGCCGGGTCGATCCCGGCCCGCTCGAACACCTCCCAGGACGTCTCCAGCAGCAGCCGCTGCTGCGGGTCCATCGCCAGTGCCTCACGCGGTGAGATGCCGAAGAAGGCGGGGTCGAACTCGCCCGCGTCGTGGAGGAACCCGCCCTCGCGTGCGTAGCTCTTGCCGGTCGCCGCCGGGTCGGGGTCGTACAGGTCCGCGTCCCAGCCCCGGTCGGTGGGGAACAGCGACACGGCGTCCTGTCCGGTGGCGACGAGCCGCCACAGGTCCTCCGGGGAGTTCACGCCGCCGGGGTAGCGGCATGCCATGCCGACGATCGCGATGGGCTCGTCCGCCGGGCCGCCCGGCACGGACCGCCCGCCCCCGGGCTCACCGCTCGCGAGCTCTCCGGCCGCGGCCTGGTCGCCCAGGAGTTGACCGCGCAGGAAGTCGGTGAGCGCACCGGGGGTGGGGTGGTCGAAGACGAGGGTGGCGGGCAGGCGCTGCCCGGTGGCGGCGTTCAGGCGGTTGCGCAGTTCGACCGCGGTGAGCGAGTCGAAGCCGAGGTCCTTGAACGGCCGCGCGGCGGAGACGCTTTCCGGGGTGGCGTGTCCCAGGACGGTTGCCACCTGCGCGCGCACCACGTCGAGCAGGACCCGGTTCTGCTCCTCCCGGCCGAGCCCCGCGAGCCGCTGGGCCAGGCCGCCGGCCGTGGGGGCGTCGGCCGCGGCGGCCCGGCGGGCCACGGTGCGTACCAGCCCCTGGAACAGGGGGCGCAGCATGCCGGAGCCGGCCTCCTTGCGGAGGGTCGCCATGTCGAGGCGTACGGGGACGAGGTGGGCGTCGTCCCGTGCGGTGGCCGCGTCCAGCAGGGCCAGGCCGAGGTCGGACGGCAGTGGCTGGATGCCGGCGCGCCGCATCCAGGCGAGGTCGTCCTGTTCGAGGTGCCCGAGCATGTCGCCCGAGTCGGCCCACAGGCCCCACGCGAGGGAGTGCGCGGGCAGGGCCCGGGCGCGGCGGTGCACCGCGAGGGCGTCGAGGAAGGCGTTGGCGGCGGCGTAGTTGCCCTGGCCGGGGTTGCCGAAGGTGCCCGCGACGGAGGAGAACAGGACGAACGCCGACAGGTCGTGGTCGAGGGTCAGTTCGTGCAGGTTGACGGCCGCGTCGACCTTGGGCCGCAGCACGGCGGCGAGCCGCTCGGGCGTCAGGGACGCCACCAGGCCGTCGTCGAGGACGCCCGCGGCGTGCACCACCGCGGTCAGCGGGCGGTCGGCCGGTACGGCGTCCACGACCGCGGCCAGCGCGTCGCGGTCGGCGGCGTCGCAGGCGGCGATGTCCACGTGGGCCGCGCCCAGGGCGAGGAGGTCGGCCTCCAGCCGGTCGGCGCCGGCCGCGTCACGGCCGCGGCGGCTGGTGAGCAGCAGGTGCCGTACGCCGTGCTCGGTGACCAGGTGGCGGGCGAGCAGCCCGCCCAGGGCCCCGGTGCCGCCGGTGATCAGGACCGTTCCGGTCGTGGTGGCGAGCGGCGCGGCGTCCCCGGCCGGTTCGGCGGCGGCGCGGACGAGGCGGGGGACGAGGAGGGTGCCCCGGCGCAGCGCGACCTGGGGTTCCTCCGCGGCCAGGGCCGCGGCGACGGCGCGGGCGACGCCCTGCCCGTCGGCGCCGGAGCCGGGGACGGGGGCGCGGTCAGGATCGGGGCCGGGGACGGGGACGGACCCGGTGTCGACGAGCACGAACCGGCCGGGGTTCTCCGACTGCGCCGACCGCAGCAGCCCCCACACGGGTGCGTGCGTCAGGTCGGTGACGTCCTCACCTGCCCGGGTGGACACGGCGCCCCGGGTGACGACCACGAGCCGGGAGGCGGCGGTCCGCTCGTCGGCGAGCCAGGCCCGCACCAGGGCCAGTGCCTCGGTGGTCGCCGTGCGGGCGGCGGCCGCGAGGCCGTCGCCGGCGGGTGCCGCGGGGCGGAAGGCCACCACGACCTCGGGTGCGGCTCCGTCGGCGAACAGCTCCGCCACACCGGGGGCGTGCCGGACGGTGTCGAACGGGGCGGTGCCGAGCAGGTCGGTGGGGGGTGTGCCGAGCACGGCCCAGCCGGTGGTGTCCACGGTGTCAGCGGCCGGGGGCAGCGTGGCCCAGTCGGTGCGGAACAGGGCGTTGCCGGTGGTGTCCGCGGCGCCGGTGAGCTGCCGCTGCGACACCGGCAGGAGGGTCAGCCGGTCGACCGAGGCCACCGGTGCGCCCGCGGGGTCGGTGAGGGTGACGGACACCGCGTCCGGGCCCGCGGGGGCGACCCGTACCCGCACGGACGTGGCTCCCACGGCGTGCAGGGTGACGCCGCTCCACGCGAACGGCAGGCGTACGGGGGCGTCGTCCCCCTCCTCGAACGCGCGGAGCAGCGCGGGGTGCAGGGCGGCGTCCAGGAGGGCCGGATGGATGCCGAACCGGGCGGCTTCCGGGGCCTGTTCCTCGGCGAGGGCCACCTCGGCGTGGATCTCCTCGCCCGTGCGCCAGGCGGCGCGCAGGCCCTGGAAGGCGGGGCCGTAGCCGTAGCCGCGGTGCGCGACCCGGTCGTAGAAGGAGTCCAGGTCGATGCGTTCGGCGCCGGCCGGCGGCACGGGGGCCGGTGCCGCGGTGGTCGCACCGGAGGGGGTGGGCGGTACGGAGGGGGCGGCCGCGGTCAGCACGCCGGTGGCGTGCCGCGTCCAGGGCTCGTCGATGGCGGCGGCCTCCGCGGCCTCGGGCCGTGAGTACACCGCCACGCGGGCCCGGCCGGCCGGGTCCGGCTGCTCCACCGCGACCTGGAGCTGCACGCCGCCGCGGGCGGGCAGGGTCAGCGGGGCTTCGAGGGTGAGCTCGTCCAGCCGGTCACGGCCCACCGCTTCACCGGCGCGCAGGGCCAGCTCCACGAAGGCGGCACCGGGCAGCAGCACGGTGTCCAGGGCGGCGTGGTCGGCGAGCCAGGGGTGCGTGGTCAGCGACAGCCGGCCCGTCAGCAGCAGGTCGCCGCCGGCGGCGGTGCTCACCGCGGCGCCGAGCAGCGGGTGGTCGGCGTCGCCGAGGCCGAGGCGGCGGGGGTCGCCGCTGTCGGCGGGGGTGGTCCCCAGCCAGTAGCGCTCGCGCTGGAAGGCGTACGTGGGCAGCTCGGCCGGGCGCGCGTCCGTCCCGGTGAACCAGGCCCGCCAGTCCACGCCGGGCAGGCCGCGGACGAATCCCTCGGCGAGCGAGGTGAGGAACCGGTCCGGGCCGCCCTCGCCGCGGCGCAGCGATCCGAGGGCGACCGCCTCGGTCCGCGTGTCCTCGAAGATGGCCTGCAGGCCGGTGGTGAGCACCGGGTGCGCGCTGTTCTCGACGAAGAACCGGAACCCGTCGTCCAGCAGGGTCCGTACGGTGTCCTCGAAGTTCACCGGCTGCCGGGCGTTGTCGAACCAGTACGCGGCCGTCAGTTCCCCGGTGTCCTTCCGGGCGCCGGTGACGGTGGAGTAGAACGGCACGCTGCCCCTGCCGGGGGTGATGCCGGCGAAGAGCTCCAGGATCTCCTCGCGCAGGGGGTCCACCTGCGCGCAGTGGGACGCCACCGTGGAGCCCACGATCCGGGCACGGACGTCCTGGTCGCGGCAGGCGGCGACGAACTCCTCCAGCGCCGGCACGTTGCCCGCGACCGTCACCGCGCGGGGGCCGTTGCGGCCCGCGATCACGAGCCGGCCCTCCCAGCGCTCCAGCAGCCGCTCGGTCTCACCGGCGGGCAGGGCGACCGAGGCGACCGCGCCGTTGCCGGCCAGTTCGCGGGCGAAGAGCGCGCTGCGCAGCACGATCAGCCGGGCGGCGTCGTCGAGGGTCAGCGCCCCGGCGACGTACGCGGCGGCGACCTCGCCCTGGCTGTGCCCCACGACGGCGGCGGGCCGCACGCCGGACGCCTGCCACACCGCGGCCAGCGCCACGTTCACCGCGAACAGCACCGGCTGGAGGATCTCGATGCGGTCGAGGGACGGGGCGTGCGGTGCCTCGCGCAGCACGTCGGCCACCGACCAGTCGACCAGCCGCCCGACGGCCGCGTCGACCTCCGCGAGCCGCGCGGCGAACACCGGTGAGGTGTCGAGCAGCCGTACGGCCATGCCCTGCCACTGCGAGCCCTGGCCGGGGAAGACGAACACCACCTTGCCCTGGACGTCGGCCGTGCCCGAGACCGTGCCGACCGCGGGCACGCCGTCGGCCAGCGCCGTCAGCCGGGCGGGGCCGCTGTCCGCGCCGGACGCGAGGGCCACGGCCCGGTGCTCCAGCACCGCCCGGGACGCGGCCAGCGACCAGCCGACGTCCGCGGCGGACAGCTCCGGGCGGGCCTCGGTGTACGCGGCGAGCTGTGCGGCCTGGGCCCGCAGGGCCTCCGCGGAGTGGCCGGACACCAGCCACGGCACGAGGCCGTCGGCGGCGAGGAGCGGCGTGCGGGCACCGGGGGCCGGGGCGGGGAGGGAGCCGGGGATGCCGTCGGCCGCAGCGGCGAGCGGGCTTGGGGTCGCCGGGTGGGCCTCGGCCGGGGCGGGGAGCGGGCCGGGGGTCGCCGTCCGGGACTCGGCGGGGGCCTCTTCGAGGACGAGGTGGGCGTTGGTGCCGCTGATGCCGAACGACGACACGCCGGCCCGGCGCGGCCGGCCGTCCGCCGTCCACGGCGCCGGCTCGGTCAGCAGTTCCACCCGGCCCGCGGACCAGTCGATGTGCGGCGACGGCTCGTCGACGTGCAGGGTGCGCGGCAGCAGGCCGTGCCGCAGCGCCATCACCATCTTGATCACGCCCGCCGCGCCGGCGGCCGCCTGGGTGTGCCCGATGTTCGACTTCACCGAACCGAGCCTGAGCGGACGCCCGTCGGGCCGGTCCTGCCCGTAGGTGGACAGCAGGGCCTGCGCCTCGATCGGGTCGCCCAGCGTGGTGCCGGTGCCGTGCGCCTCGACCGCGTCGACCTCCTGGGGGGTGAGGTGCGCGTCGGCGAGGGCGTCGCGGATGACACGCTGCTGCGACGGGCCGTGAGGTGCCGTCAGTCCGTTGCTGGCGCCGTCCTGGTTGACGGCGCTGCCGCGGATGACCGCGAGGACCCGGTGGCCGTTGCGCAGTGCGTCCGACAGCCGTTCCACCAGCAGGACGCCGGCGCCCTCGGCCCATCCGGTGCCGTCGGCCGCCGCGGAGAACGCCTTGCAGCGTCCGTCCGGGGACAGC
The DNA here is from genome assembly GCF_044455245.1 of Streptomyces sp. NPDC051310. NCBI lineage: Bacteria > Bacillati > Actinomycetota > Actinomycetes > Kitasatosporales > Streptomycetaceae > Streptomyces > Streptomyces sp. NPDC051310. The sequence continues at coordinate 30,318 of NZ_JBITEO010000038.1, read as the reverse complement.
GCGCCCTGGCGGCTGAGCTCGACGAACATGCCCGGCGTCGGCATGACCGTCACCCCGCCGGCGAGGGCCATGCTGCACTCGCCCGACCGCAGCGACCGTACCGCCCAGTGCAGCGCCACCAGGGACGACGAGCACGCGGTGTCCACGGTGACCGCCGGTCCCTCCAGTCCGAGGGTGTAGGCGACGCGGCCGGACGCCACGCTGATCGTGCCGCCGGTCAGCCGGTGGCCGTCGACGCCCTCGGCGCCCTCCTGGAGCTGCGGCCCGTACTCCTGGAACATCGCTCCGAAGAAGACGCCCGTCCGGCTGCCGCGCAGCGCGTGCGGGTCGATGCCGGCGCGCTCCACGGCCTCCCAGGAGGTCTCCAGCAGCACCCGCTGCTGCGGGTCCATCGCCAGGGCCTCGCGGGGCGAGATGCCGAAGAAGGCGGGGTCGAACGCGTCGGCGTCGTGGAGGAACCCGCCGTGCCGTACGTAACTGGTGCCGCGCCGCTCCAGGTGGGGGTCGTACAGGTTCTCCAGGTCCCAGCCGCGGTTGTCCGGGAAGTCGCCGATCACGTCCTGCTCGTCCACGAGCAGGTCCCACAGCTGCTCGGGGGACGTCACCCCGCCGGGGAAGCGGCAGGCCATGGCGACGATCGCGATCGGCTCGTCGGCGGAGCCCGCGGTGTGCGGCGCGGGCCGTCCGGCCGGTGCGTCGTCGGTCCCGGTGAGCAGGCGGTGCAGGTGGTCGGCGGTCGCGGCCGGCGTCGGGTGGTCGAAGAGGGCGCTGGTGGTGAGGGGGGCGCCGGTCGCCGCCTTCAGCCGGTTGCGGAGGTCGACCATGGCGACGGAGTCGAAGCCGAGGGCCTTGAACGTGCGCCGTACGTCGATGTCGTGTGGCCTGTCGTGGCCGAGGACGACGGCGACCTCCTGCCGTACGAGGTCGGCCGTCCCGTCGGGCGCGCCGGCCGGGGCCTGCGGCTCCGGGTGCGCCGCGGACTGCGCCGGGGGAAGGGGCTGCGGGCCGGAGCGCGGGTCCGGCGGGGTGTCGGCCGCCGTGGCCGCGGGGAGCCAGTGGCGCTTGCGCTGGAAGGGGTACGTCGGCAGGCCGGCCGCCTTCGGACCGTGGCCGAGGACGGCGGTCCAGTCGACGTCGACGCCGCGGGTCCACGCCTCGCCGGCCGACAGCAGGAAGCGGTCCCAGCCGCCCTCGCCGCGGCGCAGGGTGCCCACGGCCAGGGCGTGGTCGTCCGCGCCGGCCGCTTCGAGGGTCTCCTCCACCGCCGGTACGAGGACGGGGTGGGCGCTCACCTCGATGAAGCGGGTGTACCCGTCGGCCACCGCGGCACGGACGCCGTCCTCGAACCGGACGGTCTCGCGCAGGTTCCGGTACCAGTACTCGCCGTCCAGCCGGGGCTCGGTGAGCCGTGCGCCGGTCACGGCCGAGTAGAACGGCACCGGGCCGTGCGCGGGGTCGATCCCGGCGAGGGAGCGCAGCACCTCGTCGCGGACGGCCTCGACCTCGGCGCAGTGCGAGGCGTAGTCGACGGGGACCTTGCGGGCGCGCACGCCGGTGTCCGCGCAGTGGGCGAGCAGGTCGTCGAGGGCCTGCGGGTCGCCGGACACCACGGTCGACGAGGGGCCGTTGACCGCGGCGACGGACAGCCGCCCGCCGTACGGGGCGGTCAGCTCGGCGGCCGTACGGGCGTCGACCGCGACGGCCACCATGCCGCCGCGGTCGGACAGGACCTGGCGGATGGCCCGGCTGCGGAGCGCCACCACCCGCGCGCCGTCCTGCGTCGACAGCGCGCCCGCCACGACGGCCGCGGCGATCTCCCCCTGCGAGTGCCCGAGCACCGCCGCGGGACGCACGCCCACGGACCGCCAGACCTCGGCCAGGGAGACCATGACGGCCCACAGCGCCGGCTGGACGACGTCGACACGGTCGAGGAGACCGGAGCCGGAGGGGTCCCGCACCACGTCGGTCAGCGACCAGTCGGTGTACGGGGCGAGGGCCGCCTCGCACTGCGCCATGCGCGCGGCGAAGACGGGCGACGTCTCCAGCAGGGCGGCGGCCATGCCCGCCCACTGCGTCCCCTGGCCCGGGAAGACGAACACCACGCCGGGGTCGCCGCCGTCGGCCGCGGAGGTGGGGGCGCCGGGGCGGGAGGGGCCGGTCACGCCGCGGACGACGTTGCCGGCGCCGGTACGGGCGGCCAGCGCCCGCAGACCGGCCCGCAGGGCCGCTTCGTCCTCGCCGACGACGACGGCCCGGTGCTCGAACTGCGCGCGGCCGGCGGCCAGCGTGCGGGCGACGGCGGCCGCGCCGGTGCCCGGGTGCTGCCCGAGGTGGGTGTCCAGCCGCTCGGCCTGCGCGCCGAGCGCGGCCTCGTCCCGCGCGGACACCGGCCAGGGCAGCGGCCCGGCGGACGGCCCGCCGGACGGTACGGCGTCGGCGGCGGTCCCGGCCGAGACGGCCGCGGCAGTGGCGGTCCCGTCCGTGACGGTCCCGGCCGAGACGGCCGCGGCAGTGGCGGTCCCGTCCGCGGCGGTCCCGGCCGAGACGGCCGCGGCAGTGGCGGTCCCGTCCGCGGCGGTCCCGGCCGAGACGGCGGCGGCAGCACCGGCGGTGGCGGTCCCGGCGGTGGGCGGGACGGCGCCGGCATCCGCGGGGGCGGTGGCCGGGGCGTCGGTGACGATCACGTGGCAGTTGGTGCCGCCCAGGCCGAACGCGGAGACACCCGCGACGAGCCTGCCGTCCTCGTCCGGCCAGGGCCGGTGGTCACGCTGCACGGCGAGGTTGAGCTCCGCGAGCGGGATGCGGGGGTTGGCCTGCTCGTGGTTGAGCGTGGGCACCACCTCGCGGTGGCTGACGCAGGCGATGACCTTCAGCAGTCCGGCGATGCCCGCCGCCGCCTCCAGGTGACCGATGTTCGTCTTGACCGAGCCGACGCGGACGGGGGTCCCCCCGGGCCGCGCGGTGCCGAACGCCCCGCCCACGGCCGAGGCTTCCAGCGGATCGCCGACCTTGGTGCCGGTGCCGTGCAGCTCCACGTACTGGACGTCGCCCGGCCGGATGCCGGCCGCCCGGCACGCGTCGAGGAGGACCGCCTGCTGCGCGCGGGGGTCGGGGACGGTCAGGCCGTCGCCGCCGCCGTCGTTGTTGACGGCGCTGCCCCGGATGACGGCCAGGACCCGGTCGCCGTCGGCGAGGGCCTGCCGGAGGGGCTTGAGCAGGACGAAGCCGCCGCCCTCGCCGCGCGCGTACCCGTTGGCCCGCGCGTCGAAGGTGTAGCAGCGGCCGTCGGGCGACAGCGCCTCCAGGCGCTTGAGGCTGTGCGTGGCGACGTCGGAGAGGATGAGGTTGACGCCGCCGGCCAGCACGGCGTCGCACTCCCCGCGCAGGAGGCTCTGCACGCCGAGGTGGACGGCGACGAGGGACGAGGACTGGCCGGTGTCGACCACCGCGCTGGGCCCGCGCAGGCCGAGGTGGTAGGAGATCCGGTTGGCGAGGAAGCTGCGCTGGGTTCCGGTCAGGCTGTGCCGGGACACGGCACCGGCGCCCCGGCGGTGCAGCAGGGAGGCGTAGTCGTCGTTGATGGCGCCGAGGAAGACCCCGACCCTGGTGCCCCGCAGGGCGTGCGGAGAGGTTCCGCTGTGCTCCACCGCCTCCCAGCTCAGCTCCAGCGCCAGGCGCTGCTGGGGGTCCATCGCGGCCGCCTCCGCCGGCGACACCTCGAAGAAATCGGCGTCGAAGCGGTCCACCGCGTCGAGGTATCCGCCCGGCAGATCGGGGTGTCCGATGCCTTCCGTCCGCCGCGCTTCCGGGAATTCACCGACCCCTGATCGGCCGTTCTTGAGAAGCTCCCAGAACTCGCCGGGAGTGGCGGCTCCGGCGACGCGGCAGGAGTACCCCACAACCGCGATCTGCGCGCTGGTTTTCTGGTCGTCACGTCCGGCTATATCGGCAGCACTCATCGGTGATAATCCTCCAGAAAACCAGAACGCTGTGCGGCGCATGACGCATCACACACGCATCCGGATTGAATAGAATTTACCGCGATCAGGATGGATGGGGCCTAGGTGTTTTTCATGGCCCGGCGACGGGGGCGGCTCTGCCTCACCGTCGGCAGGCGGGGTGCGCGTGGCCGGGTATACGCGTCCGACCAGCATCGCCCTCGGTCGGCGATCGCCGCGGACTCACCCTTCCCCCCGTCGGACACACCCTCGACCCCTCGCCCAATAACCACTCGAATTCAGAGGAACAACGCTTCGGGGGCCGGGTGGCGACTCCTCGCCCCGGCACCCCTCAAGCAGCTACTCGCCAGTATGCCTGGGCCCGGTTTCAGTGCGGTTTCAGCACGCATTCACTGCACGTTTCTCCCGCGTCGTGCACCTTTCCGGGCATTCGTACAACGATGAACCTCTGGGCGGACAAGAGGGCGGATGATCTAGTACGGTCGATCCGCGCGGCCCTCCGGAAGGCCCGCCGAGACCTGCGTTCCACGTAAGAGCTTTTCGCCCGAAAACGTCCTCTCAGGGAAGTTCGCATGGTTCACCAGAAACGCACCATGAAACTCGGCGCCATCATCGATGGCCCGGGGTCGCACATCGCCGCCTGGCGGCACCCCTCCACGCCGGTCGACGCCCAGCTGGACTTCGCCTTCCACCTGGAGTGCGTCCGCACGCTCGAGCGCGGCACGTTCGACTGCGTCTTCGTGCCCGACGTGGTGGCCGTCTGGGGCACCGACGTGCAGCACTTCAGCCGCACGGCCCGCAACGAGCACTTCGAGCCACTGAGCCTGCTCGCCGCCTACGCCGCCGGCACCGAGCACATCGGGCTCGCCGCGACGGCGACCACCACGTACAACGAGCCGTACGACATCGCCCGCAGGTTCGCCTCCCTGGACCGCATCAGCGGCGGCCGCTCGGGGTGGAACGTGGTCACCTCCGCGGCGCCCTGGGAGTCGCGCAACTTCGGTTTCCCGGAGCACATGGAGCACGACCTGCGGTACGTGCGCGCCGAGGAGTTCATCGGCGTGACCAAGCGCCTGTGGGCGGGAGAGCCCGCCGCCCCGGCGGCCGCCCCGCCCGGGGGGTCGCCGTCGTTCTTCGACGTCAACGGGGAGCTGAACCTGCCGGAGGCGCCCCAGGGCCGGCCGGTGATCTTCCAGGCCGGCGCCTCGCCCGTCGGGCGGGAGTTCGCCGCCCGGCACGCGGAGGTGATCTTCACCCGCCACACGCGGCTGGCCGACGGCCAGGCGACGTACGCGGATCTGAAGCGACGGGTCGCCGCGCACGGCCGGGACCCGGAGCGGGTGCAGATCTGGCCGGGCGTCCAGCCCCTGGTGGCCTCCACCGAGGAGGAGGCCCGCCGGCTCATCGGCGAGCTCCACGAGCTCATCCCGGACATCGTCGCCGTCCGCGCGCTCCAGGAGCAGCTCGGCGACCTGGACCTGACGCGCTACCCCCTCGACGGGCCGGTCCCCGACATCCCGGAGTCCAACCGCTCCTCCAGCACCCGGAAGATGTGGACCGCGCTGGCCCGGCGGGAGAACCTGACCCTGCGCCAGCTCGCCCTGCGGCAGGTCGCGGACTTCTTCGCCGGCACTCCCGAGCAGGTGGCGGACCACATGGCGCGCGGGTTCACCGAGGGCGCGGCCGACGGCTGGATCGTGGACTTCCCCTACCTCCCCGCCTCGGCCGAGGCCTTCGTCGACCACGTGGTGCCGGAGCTGCGCCGGCGCGGGCTGGTGAAGGACGAGTACGCCGAGGGCACCCTGCGCGACAAGCTGGGGCTGGCCGACGCCACGGCCCCGACCCGGACGACGACTCGGAAGGCAGGTGCCGCATGACCCGGCGCGACGGCCGCATCCCCCTGTTCACCCGGCTCCTCACCGCCGCGGCCACCGGCGAGGACGGTGCGCGGTTCGCGGAGGTGCTCGGCCGCGCCCGGGAGGCCGAGGCCGCGGGCATCGACGCGCTGCTGCTGCACGACCGGCAGTCGGCCGCACCGGATCCCGCCGACGCACCGCACTTCGAGTCCGGCACGCTCACCGCCGCACTGGCGGTCGGCACCCGCGGCATCGGGCTCGTCACGACCGTCTGCACCGAGCAGGCGCTCCCCTACCACGCGGCGCGTGCCCTGGCCACGGCCGACCACCTCACCCACGGCCGGTCCGGCTGGCAGCCGTTCGCCGGGGCCGACCCGGCCGCGGCGGCCAACTACACCCACGCCGGCAGCGCCTCCGCCGCCGAACGGCGTGCCCGGGCGCAGGAGTTCACCGAGGTGCTCACGGGGCTGTGGGACAGCTTCGACGACGACGCTTTCGTCCGGGACCGCGCGTCGGCCGCGTACTTCGTCCCGGAGAAGATGCACGTGCTCGACCACAAGGGCGACCACTTCGACGTGGCCGGACCGCTGAACATCGCCCGCCCGCCGCAGGGCCACCTCCCCCTGGTCCACCGGGTGGCGGACGACGACGATCTCGCCCTGGCGGCGCGCATCGCCGACGTGGTCCTGGCCCCGGCGGACAGCGGGCCGGCGGTGCGGACCGGCGTGCGCGACCTGGCCCGCCGGGCCGGGCGCGACCCCGACACGCTCCTGGTCCTCCTCGACCGGCCCGTCGACGCCAGGCCCGGCGCGGCCGCCGAGCTCCGCGCGCTCGTCGACGCCGGCGCGGCGGACGGCTTCACGCTGCTCGCCCCGTCCGGCCCGGCCGGCGCGGCCCATGAGGCGGTGCTGGCTCTCGCGGCCGAGGTGCGCGCCGCCGAGCCCGCCGCGCCGGCGTCCCCCGCGGCCCCGACCCTGCGCGCCCGTCTGGGCCTCCCTCGCCCGGCCGGCCGCTACCGGGCCGCGCGCACCGCCGGGGCCGCCCTGGCCTGACCGGGTGACTCCGGCCCGACCGGGCGGATCGCGGCCCGTCGCGCGGGGCGCGTGCGGGCCGCGCCGGGGGCGCGCGCGGGCACCAACTCGCCGTGGGGCGGGGCACTGCGGCCACGTATAGTCGGGTGCAGACGTATTCGCCCCGCCGGCCGGAGGTTCCACGTGACCGCCTCGCCCCACTCGGACCAGGTGCACGCCGGCCAGGCCATGTACCAGCCGTACACGCTGCCCCTGTACGACTTCGTCGCCTTCAAGTTCAACTGCCGGTTCCTCTTCCGTGTGCCGGTACCGGAAGTCGTGGCCATGTTCGACCGCAACGTGTCGCCCGACCACCTGGACGTCGGCGTCGGCACCGGCTACTTCCTGGACAACTGCCGCACCGCACCGCAGCAGACCATCACCCTGGCGGACCTGAACGAGCACTCGCTGCGCCACGCGGCCCGCCGCCTGGAGCGCTTCGACGTCAAGACGGTCCGGGCCAACGCGCTGGAGCCGCTGCCGCTCCCCGAGGGGGCGTACGGCTCGGCGTCGATGAACTTCCTGCTGCACTGCGTGCCCGGCACGATCCGGGAGAAGGCCAAGGTGCTGGACAACGTCGCGGCGTGCGTCCGGCCGGGCGGACGCATCTTCGGCGCCACGGTGCTCACCCAGGGCGTACCGGTGGGGATGGCGGCCCGCGCCACGCTCGCGTTGTGGAATCGCCGCGGCGTGATGCACAACTCCCGGGACAGCCTCGACGACCTGCGCGCGGAGCTGGCCGCGCGCTTCCCCTCCCACACGCTGACCGTCCACGGCTGCACCGCCCTCTTCGAGGCCGACGTCCCCTGACGGGCGGGCCGGACCCCCTGCCGTACGGGAAACGGCACGGCCCGGCGCCCCGCTCGTGCGGGGGCCGGGCCGGGCCGTGCTCCGTGGGGCGGGCCCCCTAGGAGCGGCGCGGCACGGGGATCACGTAGCGGCTGAAGAGCAGGTCGCGCAGGACGTCGTCGCCGCCCTCCACGAGGGAGACGTAGCGCATGTCGCGCATCAGCTTGCCGATGGGCAGGTCGTGGGTGTAGCCCAGGCCGCCGAACATCTCGGAGCCCACGCTCGCCACGTCCCAGCCGGCCTGGCCGCAGAACATCTTGGCGGTCAGCGCCGACTTGAGCGTCCCCTGCCGGTGGAAGAGGGCCGCGGCGCCGGGGTCCGCCATGATCGCGTCGTACTCACGGGCGGCGCGCAGACAGTGGCTCTTCATGACGTCGATCTGCATCTCCATCTGCCCGAGCCGCTGCGCGAACACCGGGCTCTCCATGAGCACGCCGCCGCGGAAGGGCTTGTTCCTGGCGTACGTCATGCAGTGGTCGCGCACGCGCCGGGCTATCCCGATCGCGGTGGTGGCGATCAGGATGCGGCTGGCGTTCAGACCGATCTCCAGCAGCCGCAGGCCGGAGCCGTCGAGGCGGTTCGCGACGGGGACGCGGCAGCCCTTGAGGCTCACCTGGTACGTGTACGAGGCGCGCAGGCCGATGACGTCCCAGCGCTTCACGATCTCGACGCCGGGGGTGTCGCGCGGGATCAGCACGGCGTGGTACGCCTCGGGGTCCTCCGCCGAGCGGGCCACGACGACGAGGAAGTCGGCGAAGTCGGTGTTGGTGGAGAAGAACTTCTCACCGGTGACGACGAGTTCGTCCCCGTCGGTCGCGACCACGGTGCCGATCTTGCCCAGTTCGCTGCCCGCGTCCCGTTCGCTGCCCAGCGTCGCGCAGAACGAGCCCCGGGCGGCCATGGGCGCGAGGTACCGGGCCTTGAGTTCCTCGGAGCCGTACAGCTGCACCATGCTGGTGCCGAGCACGGAGATGAAGAGCGTGAAGGCCACGCCGGCGTCGCCGTAGGAGATCTCGTTGACGATCTCGACGCTGTCCTCCAGGCCGAGGCCGCGGCCGCCGAGGTCCTCCGGCAGCCACCAGTTGGCCAGTCCGGTCTCTCGGAACTTCTCGTAGACGTCCGAAGGCTTGTCCTCCAGGGCGTCCGTCTCCGTGTGGGCGCCGCCGAGGCACTCCTTGACGAACGTGCGGACGGCCTTCAGTTCTTCGGGCTTCATCTCTCCACCACTTCCAGGTCGGGCACACGGGGGCACGAGGTCCTCATTCGGAGATCGCCCGCTGTACGAGTGCCTCGATGTCGAGTCCATCGATGTCGTCGAGTGCGTCGAGTTCGCCGAGCTCGGCGTCCGGCAGGCCGGCGGCCTCGTCCTCGGCCTCCTCCGGCTCGGGGAACAGCAGTTCCCTCACCCGCTCCGCCAGTGCGGCGGGCGTCGGGTAGTTGTAGATCACCGTCGCCGGGACGTGGACGCCCGTGTCCTTCTTGACCTGGTTGCGGAACTCGACGCCGCTGAGGGAGTCGAAGCCGATCTCCTGGAACGTCATGTCGGCGTCGATGTCGTCGGCGGACGGGTACCCCAGCACCACGGCGGCGGTCTCCAGCAGCAGGGCCACCAGTTCCTCGCGCTGCTCCTCGGGCGCGAGGGCGGCCAGCCTGCGGGCCATGGCGGACTCGCCGCTCTCCTCGGCGGGGGCGGCGGCGGGCCGCCCGGGGGGCGCGGGCGCGGCAGCGGGCTGGACGAGCGTACGCAGCAGCGCCGGCACGGTCTCCTGCCGCAGTGCGCCCCGGTCGACCTGTACGGGGAGCTGGAGCCGCTCGTCCGAGGCGAGGGCGGCGTCGAACAGGGCGGCGCCCTTCTCCGCCGCCAGCGGCGCCATGCCGTGGCGCCGGAAGCGCGCCAGGTCGGCCTCGCCGAGGGTGCTGGCCATGCCGAGCTCCCACGGGCCCCAGGCCAGTGCGTGCGCGGGCAGCCCCGCCGCCGCGCGGTGCTCGGCCAGGGCGTCGAGGAAGGCGTTGGCGGCCGCGTAGTTCGCCTGGCCGGCGTTGCCTATCACGCCGACGACGGAGGAGAAGAGGACGAACGCCGACAGGTCCATGTCCTTGGTGAGCTCGTGCAGGTGCCACGCGGCGTCCACCTTGGGCGCGAACACCCGGTCGATCCCCTCCGGCGTGAGCAGCTCCACGGTGGTGTCGTCCAGCACGCCCGCCATGTGCACGACCGCGGTGAGCGGTGCTTCCCGCGGGATCCGCGCGAGCTGCTCCGCCAGTGCCCGGGCATCGGAGACGTCGCAGGCGGCGTGGGTGACGCGGGCGCCGAGTCCGGCCAGTTCCCCGGCGAGTCCGGCGGCGCCGGAGCGGCTGAGGAGCATCAGGTTGCGCACGCCGTGCTCGAGAACCAGGTGCCGGGCGAGCAGGGCGCCGAGGCCACCGGTCGCACCGGTGAGCAGAACCGTTCCGTCCGGATTCCAGGCGGGCCGCCCGGCGGCCGGGGCGGGCACCGGGACCAGCCGCGGTGCGTAGACCGTGCCCTGGCGGACGGCGAGCTGCGGCACGCTCACGTCCAGGTTCTCCAGCGCGGCCAGCGACTCCGCGGTGCCGTCGGTGTCCACGAGGACGAACTGGCCCGCGTGTTCGGCCTGCGCGGAGCGGACCAGGCCCCACACCGGCGCGAGCGCCGGATCGGGCGTCTCGCCGGGGAGGGCGGCCACGGCGTTCGTCGTCACGATGACCAGGGGGCGGTCGTGGTGCTCGCCCAGCCGCCGCTGCACCAGTTCGAGCGCCTTGTGGGCGCCGGCCCGGGCGGTCGCGGGGGCGTCGCCCCGGTCCTCCGCCTCGATGTGCACGAGGTCGGCCGGGCGGGCCGCCCGCTGCGCGTCCGGCTGCGCCGGCGACCAGCGCACCGCGAACAGCGAGTCGGCCAGGGAGGCCCTGGCCAGCTGGTCCGCCGAGGCGGGCATGAGGGCGAGGGAGCCGACGGTCAGCACGGGCGTGCCGTCGGACGCGGTGACGGACAGCGACACCTCGGTGTCGCTGATGCGGGCGGCGCGGACCCGCAGCCGGCCCGTGGCGCGTGCGTGGCAGGTGACGCCGGACCAGGAGTACGGCAGGACCGCCCGCGCCGGGTCGTCCGACACCATCAGCGCCAGGACGGGGTGCAGTGCGGCGTCGAAGAGGGCCGGGTGCACGGCGAAGCCGTCCCCGGCGTGCGGCACGTCGTCGGGCAGCTCGACCTCGCCGTGGACCTCGTCGCCGAGCCGCCACAGCGAGCGCAGGCCCCGGAAGGCGGAACCGTAGCCGTAACCCCGGCCGGCGAGGTCCGGGTAGAAGCCGGACAGGTCCACCGGTTCGGCGTCCTGCGGGGGCCACACGTCCGTCCCGGCGCCGGGGGCGGCGGACTGCGGCACGACGTGACCTGCGGCGTGCAGGGTCCAGGCTGCGGCGCCGCCGCCGGAGGCGGGGCGGGAGTGGACGCCGACGGGGCGCCGGCCCGACGGTTCGGCCTCACCGACGACGACCTGCACCTGCACCGCGCCGCCGCTGAAGGTCAGCGGTGCGTGCAGGGTCAGTTCCTCGACGGCGCGGCAGCCGGTGTCCTCGGCGGCGCGCAGCGCCATCTCCACCACGGCGGCGCCGGGGAAGACGGTGGTGCCGAAGATGGTGTGGTCCTCCAGCCAGGGCCGGCTCGCGAGGTCGATCCTCCCGCTGAACACCACCTGGTCGCCGGCGGCGAGGTGGGTGGCGGCGGCCAGGAAGGGGTGCCCGACCGTTTCCAGCCCGGCGCTCGTGACGTCGGCGTGCGGCTCGGCCTGCTGGGCCCAGTAGCGCTGGTGGTCGAAGGCGTAGGTGGGCAGATCGACGGGCCGGCCGGCGACGCCGACGGCGTCGAGGTAGGCGCGCCAGTCGACCGGGACACCGGCGACGTGCAGGCGGGCCAGGGCCTCGGCCGCCGAGCGCCGCTCCGAACGGCCCTTGCGGGCGAGGGGGATCGCCGTCACGCCGGCGTCGCTGAGGATCTCGGAGGTCATGCCGGACAGCACGCCGTCCGGCCCGACCTCGACCAGCACCTCGGCCCCGGCCTTGACGGCGGCGGCGGCCCCGTCGGCGAAGCGCACGGCGTCGCGCACGTGGCGCACCCAGTACCCGGGCTGCTCCAGCTCGCCGGGTCCGGCGACGGCGCCGGTCACGTTGGACACGACCGCGAGGCGCGCGGGCGCGTAGGCGACCGACTCGGCGACGCGCCGGAAGTCGTCGAGCATGGGGTCCATGAGCGGCGAGTGGAAGGCGTGCGAGACACGCAGCCGGGTCGTCTTCCGCCCCTGGGCGGCCAGGGCCGCGGCGACCTCGGTGACGACGTCCTCCACGCCGGAGACGACGACGGCGGCGGGGCCGTTGACGGCGGCGACGGAGACGCTGTCCTCGTGGCCGGCCAGGGCGGCCCGGACGTCGTCCTCGCTCGCCTGTACGGCCACCATGGCCCCGCCGCGCGGCAGCGCGCCCATCAGGCGTCCGCGAGCGGCGACCAGACGGGCCGCGTCGGCCAGCGAGAACACACCGGCGACGTGGGCGGCGGCCAGTTCGCCGATGGAGTGCCCGACGAGCACCGCGGGTTCGATCCCGAGGGACACCAGGAGCCGGTAGGCGGCCACTTCGAAGGCGAACAGCGCGGGCTGCGTCATCGCGGTGCCGTCGAGCAGCGCGGCGGCCTCGGAGCCGGGTCCGGCCGAGACGACGTCGTCGATGCGGTGCTCCAGCAGCGGGTCGAGGGCGTCGCAGACCTCGCGCCAGGCGTCGGCGAAGACGGGGAAGGTGTCGACGAGTTCGCGGCTCATGCCGAGGCGCTGGCTGCCCTGCCCGGAGAACAGGACGCCGACGGCGGGCGGCGTCGCGGCGTGGCCGGTGACGACACCGGCGTCGCGCCGTCCCTGGGCCAGGGCGTCGAGCCCGGCGAGCAGTTCCTCCCGGTCCGAGCCGATGATCACGGCACGGTGGTCCAGGGACGCGCGCCGGGTGGCCAGGGAGACGGCGACGTCGGCCGGGTGCGGGGCGGTGCCGGCGGCGAGTGCGGCGCCGAGCTTGCGGGCCTGTCCGGCGAGCGCCTTGGCACTGTGCGCCGACACGGTCCAGACCGTGTCGCCGCGGGGCGGTCCGGCCACGGGTCCGTCCGACGGGCCGTCCGGGACGGCGGACCCGACCCGGTCGCCCTGCTCGATGATCACGTGGGCGTTGGTGCCGCTGATGCCGAACGAGGAGACGCCGGCGCGCCGGGGGCGGTCCGCTTCCTCCCAGTCACGCTGCTCGGCCAGCAGCCGTACGGCGCCGGAGGACCAGTCGACGCGGCTCGACGGCTGCTCCGCGTGCAGGGTCCTGGGCAGCACCCCCGCGCGCATCGCCATGATCATCTTGATGACGCCCGCGACGCCCGCGGCGGCCTGGGTGTGTCCGATGTTGGACTTCAGCGACCCCAGCCACAGCGGTTCCTCGCGGTCGCGGCCGTAGACGGACAGCAGCGCCTGCGCCTCGATCGGGTCACCGAGGCTGGTGCCGGTGCCGTGTGCCTCCACCGCGTCGACCTCGGCCGGGGACAGGCCGGCCGCGGCGAGGGCCTGGCGGATCACCCGTTCCTGGGAGGGGCCGTTGGGCGCGGTGAGGCCGTTGCTCTCGCCGTCCTGGTTGATGGCGCTGCCGCGCAGGACGGCCAGGACGCGGTGGCCGTTGCGGCGCGCGTCGGACAGCCGCTCCAGTACCAGCACGCCGACGCCCTCGGACCAGCCGGTGCCGTCGGCGGCGTCGGAGAACGCCTTGCAGCGGCCGTCGGCGGCCAGTCCGCCCTGCCGGGCGAACTCGACGAACATGCCGGGGGTGGACATCACGGTGACGCCGCCCGCCAGGGCGAGGGAGCAGTCACCGGACCGCAGCGACTGGGCGGCCAGGTGCACGGCGACCAGGGAGGAGGAGCAGGCGGTGTCGACGGTGACGGCCGGTCCCTCCAGCCCGAGGGAGTAGGCGATCCGGCCGGACACCACGCTCCCGGAGCCGCCGGTCAGGGCGTGGCCCGCGAGGTTGCCGGAGACGTCCTGCAGGCGCGGCAGGTAGTCCTGGGCCATGGCGCCCATGAACACCGCGGTGTTGCTGCGGCGCAGCCGGGCCGGGTCCTGGCCGGCGCTCTCCAGTGCCTCCCAGACGGCCTCCAGGGCGAGGCGCTGCTGCGGGTCCATGGCGAGGGCCTCGCGCGGGCTGATCCGGAAGAAGCCGGCGTCGAAGTCGGCCGCGCCGTCCAGGAAGCCTCCGGCGGGGACGAAGTCCGCGTCGGCGCCGACCTGCCAGCCGCGGTCCGCGGGGAAGCCGGTGATCGCGTCGGCCCCGTCGGCGACGAGGCGCCACAGGTCCTCGGGGGTGGTGACGCCGCCGGGGAGCCGGCAGCTCATGCCGACGATCGCGATCGGCTCGTCGCCGGCGGGGACGGCGGCGGCGTCCGCAGCGGCGTGCTCGCGGTCCGCTCCCCCGGTGAACCGCTCGCGCAGGTGGCGCACCACGGCGGCGGGGGTCGGGTGGTCGTAGACCAGCGAGGCGGGCGTCTCCAGGCCGGTCGCGGCGTTGAGCCGGTCGCGCAGCTGCACCGCGGTCACGGAGTCGAAGCCGAGCTCCTTGAAGGTGTTGTCCGCTCCGATCCGCGTGGTGTCGGCGTGGCCGAGCAGCACCGCCGCCTCTCCGCGGACCAGCGTCCACAGGTCCTGCTCGGACATCCCGCCGGCGGCGGGCGCGGCCTCGGGCGGCGCGGTGGCGCCGGCGGTGGTGGCCGGCCGCGGGACGGGCGCGGCGGCGGTCCCGTCGATCCAGTGGGTCTCGCGCTGGAAGGCGTAGGGGGGCAGCGGTACGCGCCGGGCGCCGGGGAAGCAGCCGCGCCAGTCCAGGTCGACGCCGCGGCTGTGGAGTTCGGCCATGGACAGCAGCAGGCGGTGCGTCTCGTCCTCGTTGCGGCGCAGCGTGGGCTGGACGACGGCGGAGCCGACGGTGCCCGCGATGTGCATCGTCAGCACCGGGTGCGGGCTGACCTCGACGAACACGCCGTAGCCGTCGGCGGCCAGTGCCTCCACGGTGGCGGCGAAGCGCACCGGCTCGCGCAGGTTCCGGTACCAGTACTCGGCGTCCAGGGTGGCCGGGTCGACCCGCCCGGCGACGACGGTGGAGTAGAACGCCACCCCGGTGTCGGTGGTCGCGGCGCCCGCCACACCGGCGAGCACCTCGTCCCGGACCGATTCCACGTGGTCGCAGTGGGAGGCGTAGTCGACGGGGACGATCCGTGCGCGGATGTCCCTGGCCCGGCAGTCGGCGACGGCGGCGCGGACGCCGTCGGGGTCGCCGGAGATCACCACGGTGCCGGGGGAGTTGACCGCGGCGACCGCGACCCGGGAGCGGTCGACCTGGTCGGCGGGCAGGTCCAGGACGGCCATCAGGCCGCGCCCGGAGAGCTTTTCGGTGATGATGCGCGCGCGGGCGACGATCAGCCGCACGCCGTCGGCGAGGGTGAGGATGCCCGCGGCGGTCGCGGCGGCGATCTCGCCCTGGGAGTGGCCGATGACCGCGTCCGGCTCCACGCCCGACGAGCGCCACACCTCGGCCAGGGAGACCATGACCGCGAACAGCGCGGGCTGTACGACGTCCATGCGGGTGAGGGCGTCCTCGTCGCCGAGCACCTCCCGCAGCGACCAGCCGGCGTATTGCTCGAGCAGGGCCTGGCACTCCTCCATGCGGGCGGCGAACACCTCGTTCGTCTCCCACAGGCCGCGGGCCATGCCGGTCCAGTGCGCGCCCTGGCCGGAGAAGACCCAGACGACGCGGCCGCCCTCGGCGGCGGTGCCGGTGACGGCCCGCGCCGACGGCCTGCCCTCGGCCAGCGCGGCCAGTCCGTCGAGGAGTTCGTCGCGGTCGGCGGCGAGTACGACGCCCCGGCTCTTCAGCGGGGACCTGGTGGTCGCGGTGGACCAGCCGACGTCCCCGGGGCGCAGCGCGGTGTCGTCGCGCACCCAGTCGTGCAGCTGCCGGGCCTGCGCCCGCAGCGCCTGCGGGGTGCGGGCGGAGACCAGCACCGGGACGGGTGTGCCGGGCGCGGTGGCGGCGTCCGGGCCCGGTGCGGCCGGGGTCCTCCCGGCGAGGGCGGCGGCGGGAGCGGGTTGCGGAGCCGTCAGGGCCTCGGGGGCGGCGACGACGAGGTGGCAGTTGGTGCCGCCGATGCCGAAGGAGCTGACCCCGGCCAGCCGGGGGCCGTCGGGCCACGGCGCGGCGGAGTCGTTGACCCGCAGCTTCCACTGCTCCAGGGGGATGTCCGGGTTCGGGGTCTCGTAGTGGAGGCTCGCCGGCAGCACCCCGTGGCGTACGGAGAGGGCGGCCTTGATCAGTCCGACGACGCCCGCGGCCGCGTCGAGGTGGCCGATGTTGGTCTTCACGGACCCGACGAGCAGCGGCTGCCCGGCGTCACGGCCTTCGCCGAAGACCTCGGCCAGGGCGCTCGCCTCGACGGGGTCGCCCGCACGGGTGCCGGTGCCGTGCAGTTCGACGTACCGCACCTGCGCGGGGGTCACCCCGGCGTCGCGGTACGCCGCGCGGAGCAGCGCGCTCTGCGCCTCGGCGTTGGGTACGGTCAGCGCGCCGGGGCCGTCGTGGTTGACGGCGCCGCCGAGCAGGACGCAGTACACGTCGTCGCCGTCGGCGACCGCGTCGGCCAGGCGCTTGAGGACCACGACGCCGGCGCCCTCGCCGCGGACGAAGCCGTTGGCGCGGGCGTCGAAGGTGTGGCTGCGGCAGTCGGGCGACAGGGCCCCGGCGCGGGCGAAGGCGATGGTGCTCTCCGGCACCAGGTTCAGGTGGACGCCGCCGGCCAGGGCCAGGCGCGCGGCTCCCGAGCGCAGGCTTTCGCAGGCCATGTGGACGGCGACGAGGGAGGAGGACTGCGCGGTGTCCACGGTCAGGCTCGGTCCGTGCAGGCCCAGTTGGTGCGAGACCCGGTTGGCGATGAGGCCCCGGCTCAGCCCGGCGACGGAGTGGTGGGACAGCGCGTCCGCGCCGTGCCGGTGCACCAGGGAGGCGTAGTCGTCGCCGGTGGCGCCCAGGAACACGGCGGTGGCGCTGCCGCGCAGCCCCTCCGGTGCGAGGGAGGCGTCCTCCACGGCCTGCCAGCTCAGTTCGAGCACCATGCGCTGGCGCGGGTCCATCACCGCGGCCTCGCGCGGGGAGATCCCGAAGAAGCCGGCGTCGAAGTCGCCGACGCGGTCGACGAAACCGCCCCGGGGGTGGCGCGCCAGCTCGGGGATGTCCGTGGGCCACCGGTCGGCGGGCGCGTCCGTGATCGCGTCCCCGCCCTCCCTCAGCAGCTTCCAGAAGGCGCGCACGTCCTCGGCGCCCGGAACCCGGCACGACATTCCGATGACGGCGACGGCATTCTGACCCACCCCGGTGAAATCCTGCCCGCACTCATTGACGCCCATAGAGCTCCAGCCCTTTCTACCCCTTTGGCTGCACGATCCGGGAACGGGCTCCGCAGATACACTTCCGCGCCGTCGAATCCGGTGGGACCGGTGCCGGCGCGCGCCCGTCATCCGGCGTACCGCCGCCGTTGGGGGTACGTTCGCGGGGCGTCCCGGGGGTGCGGGGCGGACCGCCGGCCGGGAACGCCCGTAGCCCGCGCGGTGGGGCCGCGCGGGCTACGGGGGGTGCGGTGTCCGGCCGCCGGGGGTGGCGCCGGGAGCACCGGGCGCCGTCGGGCGGACAGGGGTGCGGCGGGGCCGCACCGGCCGGTCTCAGGCGGTGGGCCGCGTCCGCGTCCGCCAGGAGCGGCCGATCGCCTTGACCAGGGACGGCGTCACGAAGATGCGCCGGAAAGGAAGGATGAGGGGCATGTAGACCTTGCCCAGCGTGCCCTTCTTCTTGACCAGCACGGCCATCTGGGCGTGGTGCCTGCCGTTGCCGTCGTCCACCCAGCCGATGTGCATCGCCGCGTGCACGGTCTTGTTGACGACCTCGGTGACCCATTCGTCGGAGCTCTGGTAGACCGACTTCATCGGTACCACCTTCAGGTCCGGCCCGCGCGGGCCGTCGCGCAGGTCGTCCGGCAGCCGGTCCCTCAGGGACGGGTTGCGCGGGCCGAGGCCGTGCTTCTCCTCGTCCCACTTGAGGATGGCGCCGAGCCGCCAGCGGATCGCGAACAGCAGCTTGTACATCGGCGACGGCTTGAAGTCGGCCCCGTCGCTGTCGAACTGCTGGACCAGGAGGGCCAGGTCGTCGGGACCTCCCGGGGTGTCCAGGTCCCAGACGTCCTCGATCTCGAAGTCCTTGATGAACTCGTGGATCCGCCAGGGCCGCTCGGTGAACGCGGTGTTCGGGAGCCTCATGCAAACCTCCATTTTCCGTGGAACGGACGCGCGGGACACGCGCGTCGGAAGTGCCCGCCGGTACGTGCGTCGCGAGCGGACCTGCGTCCCACCCGGGCGCCCCGGTCCCCCGGGGCCCTGCTCCTGACGGGCCGGACCACCCCCGCTGGTCCCTCGGTGCGGGGACGGTCCGACGGCGCCGCCAGGTGAACCGGCCACGCGCGGCGGAACCAACCTACCCGGGGGGCCGCCGCGGCGAGGACGGTCCCCCGCGGCCGGCCCCCGGGGCCGCCGGCGTGCCTCACCCCGCGGCCAGTCCGGCCTTCACCTTGCGCGGACGGAACACCATGCGGGCCCCGTTCCGGGGGATGTTGACGACCGTGCGGCTGTGCGCGTACTCCGGCTTGGCGTCGGCGCGCTCGACGTCGCAGGTGGAGAGGATCTCGGTCAGTGTCGCCTTGATCTCCACGAAGGCGACGCGGTCGCCGAGGCACCGGGTGTGGCCGCCGCCGAACGGGATCCAGGTGTGCGAGGCGGGCTTGACGCCGAGGAAGCGCTCGGGCCGGAACTCGTCGGGCTGCGGGTAGTTGTGCTCGTCCCGGTTGAGCAGGTAGGCGCTCGCCCACAGACGGTCGCCGGGCTCGTACCGCACACCACCGATCTCGACCTGCTTGACCACCTCGCGGGGGACGATCTGCTGGATGGGCGGGCCCAGCCGCAGCACCTCGTGCACCACCGCGGTCAGGTACTCGTCGCCCGCGCCCTCCTCGATCTCCGCGCGCAGGCGGCGGACCACCTCGGGGTGCTGGGTGAGGAACTCCAGCGCCCAGCAGATGGCGGCGGCGGTGGTCTCGGTGCCCGCCAGGAACTGCGTCATGATCTCGTCGCGCATCTCGATGCGGCTGGGCTTGGAGCCGTCCGCGTTGGTGATGCCGAGCATCACGCCGAGGAGGTCGTCACCGGCCGCGCCGGAGCGCACGCGCTCCTCGATGGCCGCGTCCACCATCCGGTAGACGCGCTCGCGGCGGGTGAGGAACTCGTTGACGCCGTTGGGCCGGAGCAGGCGCAGCAGCTTCACCCTCCAGGCCGGCATCCGGTGGAACATCGTCATCGACGCGGGGCGGGAGTTGAAGTCCAGCATCTTCATCACCTCCTCGAACATCTGGTCCTCGTTCGACGGGCGGTGCTCACCGAAGAGCACCTCCATGATCACCTTGGTGGTGTAGCGGTGTGCGAAGGGGTGGACCGACACGACCTGGTTGCGGGGCCAGGACGCCACGGTCTCCTTGGCCAGCCGGCCGACCGCCTGCTCGATGCGCTTGAGCGCGTCGCCCCGGAAGCTCGGCATGACGCTGCGCCGCCGCGCGGTGTGCGCGTCCTCGTCCAGCCAGGCCAGGCCGTTCTGGCCGGTCCACTTCTCGATGGGGCCGTTGCTGGAACCGGTGTGCAGGACGTCCCGGGGCGCGAGGAACATGCTTTTCACGTCCTCCGGCGCCGAGATCACGTGGATGCGGATGCCGGGGATGATCTGCACCCGGAACCGGCTGCCGTACTTGGCGCGGCAGCTCTTCAGGAAGGGCTCGGGGCGGGCCCAGATGCTCAGCACCTGCCGCAGCCGGGCCATTTCCACCATGGGCAGCGAGGAGGACGGCACGACCGTCCGGGCGGCGGGGGCGGAGTGGTCGATGGGGCACTTGCCGCCGGACGCGGCCGCCGCCTCGTGAGCGTTGCTGGAGTGGTCCATGTTCGTTGCTTCCTTATCTCGTTGCCGCAGGGGTCATGTGGTCTTGCTTGTCGTCCTCGCCCGTACCGGCCGGGGCGGGCCGTCTCACCGGGCCGACCGCGAACAGGGCGAGTCCGCTGACGAGGCCGGCGCCGGCCATGATCAGGAACGCGGCGCGGAAGGAGGACAGGTCGGGGGTGCCGGCGAGGACGGCGGCGACCACGGCGACGCCGAGGGCCATGCCGATCTGGCGGGACATCGACGCCATGCCGGTGCCGGTGGCGACGCGCTCCGGCGGCAGGGACAGCGTCGACGCCGCGGCCAGGGCGGGCAGGATCAGGCCGAAGCCGATGCCGCCGATGATGGAGCCGGGCAGGAAGTGGCCGGTGAAGTCCGGGGTGCCGTCCAGCACGCAGGCCCACCAGATGCCGCCCGCCGCGAAGGCGGAGGCACCGGCCAGGCCGACCAGGTGCACCCCGTAGCGCACCGCGAAGATACCGCTGGGCACGGCGAACACGGTGGCCGCCACCGGGCCCGGCGCGATCTCCAGGGCGCCGCGCAGGGTGGAGTGGCCCCAGACCTGGGTCAGGAACAGGATCGTCGACATGGCCATCGCCCCGACGCCCATGAAGAAGAAGCCGGTGGCGACGTTCCCCAGGGCCACGTTCCTGACCGCGAGGATGGCGGGTTCGATCACCGGCGCGGGATGCCGCAGGGCACGGCGCACGGTGTAGGCGAGGCCGGCCGCGCCGACCGCCGACAGGCCGATGACCTGGGCGCTGCCCCACCCCCAGGACTGGCCCTGGGCGATGGTCGCGACGACCGCCGCGACGGACGCGGCGAGCACCACGATGCCGAGCAGGTCCGGGACCGGGCCGTCCTCGGTGGCGGACCGGCGCAGCGACCAGATGCCGATGAGCAGCGCCACCGTACCGAGGGGCAGGTTGACGACGAAGACCCAGCGCCAGTCGATCTCCGCCAGCAGCCCGCCCAGCGGCAGCGCGGCGGCCGAGCCGACCCCGCCGACCGCGGTCCACAGCCCGATGGCGATCCCGCGCCGCTCCGGGGCGAACAGCCCGAGCAGCAGCCCCAGGGAGCTGGGTGCCATCAGCGCGGCGCCGACGCCCTGGAGGGCGCGGAAGGCCACGAGGACCTCCAGGGACGGCGCCGCCGCGCACACGGCCGACACGGCGGTGAACAGTCCGAGCCCCAGCAGGAAGACCCGCTTGCGCCCCGACCGGTCCGCCCAGCGGCCGCTGGGCAGCAGCAGCGCGGCGAAGGTGATCGCGTAGGCGCTCATCACCCAGGACAGGCCGGTGAGGCTGGCGGTCGGGAAGGACTCCTGCATGCTCGGGAACGCGATGTTGACGATCAGCATGTCCACCGCGGAGATGAACACCCCGATGAGGATGACCGTGATGGACATCCCTCGTCGAAGTCTGTCGCTGCTCATGCCTCGATCCACCTTTCGATTGCGTCCGCGGTGGCCGCGGACGCGGCCTCGATCAGGGCGAAGTGGTCGGCGGCGACCTCGACGTGGTCGTCGGTGGCCTCCCACCGCGGGCCGTTCGGCAGCGCTTCGCCGCCGAGCGGCTCGGCCGCCCGGATCATGAGGGTCCTGGTGGCGATCGGTGCCGGCCGCAGGCCGGTGAACAGGCGCAGGTAGGCGCCCATGGACAGCCAGCTGGCGTCGTCGACGGTGACCGGGCGCCGCTCGTGGCCGAGGATCCCCGCCAGCATGGCGGCGAACGCACGGCCCGCCCCGTCACCCTCGCCGTCGCCGTCGCCGTCGCCGTCGCCGTCGAGTGCCAGCGTGTCGATCATGGCCAGTCCGGCGAGCGGTGCTCCGGAGGACTCGAGGCGCTCGGCCAGCGACCGGGCCACGACACCGCCCATGGAGTAGCCGACCAGGACGAACGGGGCGTCCCCGACGGCCTTGCGGACGGCGTCCGCCAGGGCCTCCACCGCCACCTCCCGCGACTGCGGGGAGAGTTCGGTGCCGAAGCCCGGCAGCGAGCACACGAGGACGTCGCGCACTCCCTCGAAGTGGTCGGCCAGGCGCATGAACTGCTCCTGGCCGGAGCCGACCACGTACACGTACGACGGCACGCAGACGATCTTCACCCGGCCCGGCCCGGAGGCCAGCTGCGCCAGGCTCCCGGTCCCGTCGGGCAGTTCGGCGGCCGACGAGAAGACCGGCCTGGCGGCCGCGGTCCCCACGAGCTGCCGCAGCGCCTCCGGCATGGTGCCGGTCCCGGCGGCGTGGCGCAGCCGCACCCCGATCGTGTCCGGGGCCTGTTCGGGCGCGGCGGTGTCCGGCGCCCCCGAACCGACCCTCTTGAGCAGCTGCCGGGCGATCTCCGCCGGGGTGGGGTGCTCGAAGACGAACGAGACGGGCAGGCGCAGTCCGGTGGCCTGCGCCAGCCGGTTGCGCAGCCCGACCGCGCTCATCGAGTCCATGCCCAGGTCCTTGAGCTTGCGTTCGACGTCGATCCGTTCGTCGGCGGCGTGGCCGAGGACGGCCGCGACATGCGTCGTGACCAGGTCCAGTACGACCCGCTCGCGGTCCGCGTCCGGGACGCCCGTCAGCCGCTGCGCCAGCGAGCCGCCGCCCTGCTCGCGCTCGGCGGGCAGGCGGACCAGGCCGCGCAGCAGCGCCGGCAGGGTCCGCTCACGGGCCTGCGACCGCAGCGCCGCCAGGTCCAGCTGCACCGGCGCCAGCAGCGCGGTGTCCACGGCGAGGGCCTGGTCGAACAGCTCCAGCCCGCGCTCGACGGGCAGTTCGGCGGTCCCGGGTGTGGCGGCGTCGCCCGCCCACGGGCCCCACGCCAGCGTGGTCCCGGCGAGTCCGGCGGCGCGGCGCCGCCGCACCAGCGCGTCGGCGGCCGCGTCGGCCGCCGGGTCCTGCGTCCCGCCGCCCCCGAGGGAGGCGAAGGAGGAGCACACCACGAAGGCGCTCAGGCCGGACCGTTCGGTCCGTGCGTGCAGCCGCCAGGCCAGCTCCAGCCCGGCGGGTCCGCCCGCGGCGTGGACGACCGCGGTCAGCGGCCGCTCCAGGGACCCGATCACGGCGTCCAGCCGGTCGGGGGCGGGCGCCTCGACGCGCGCACGGGCGCCGAGCTCCGCCAGCTCCGCCACCAGCGCGTCGGCGGCCGCGCCGGGCTCGTCGAGCAGCAGCAGGTCCCGTACGCCGTGGTGGGCGGCCAGGTGCGTGGCCAGGGCCGCGCCCGCCGGGGTCGCGCCGCCGGTGATGAGCACGGTGCCGCCGGAGAGGGGCGGCACCGCCCGGCCGGCGGAGCCGGCCGGGACCAGGGCCAGGCGGGGTGCCAGGAACTGCCCGCCGCGCACCGCGAGGTGCGGCTCGCCGGCCCGGATGAGGGCGCCCCACTCCGGGCTCGCGTCGCCGTCCGCGTCCACGTCCACGACGAGGAACCGGCCGGGGTGTGCGGACTGCGCGGCCCGCAGGACTCCCCACACCGCGGCCTGCGCCGGGTCGGGGACCTCCTCGTCCCGGACGGCCACCGCGCGGCGGGTCGCCACGATCAGGACGGCGTCGGCGGACGGCGCGTGGTCCAGCCAGTGCCGCACCAGGGCCGAGGCGTCGCCGGCGGCGGCGCGCACGGCGTCGGGTCCGTCCCCGGCGGGGGCGCCGGCCGTCGTGAGCACGGCCTGCGGGGCCGCGGCTCCGCCGTCGACGGCGGCCGCGAGAGCGGCCAGGTCGGCGTAGCGGTCGGCCGCTCCCGCGGGGGCGTCGCCCAGCGCGGCGAGCCGTACCGGCGTGGCCGGTCCGGCCTCGACGGGCGTCCAGTCCACGCGGTAGAGCGAGCTCTGGCCGCGGCGCAGCTCCTCCAGGTGGCCGGGATCGACCGCGTGGAAGGCGATGCGGTCGGCGGCGAGCACGAGCGAGCCGTCCTCGCCGTACACGGCCAGCCGCAGGGTGTCGCCGTCGGAGGTGACGTGGGCGCGGCCCCCGGCGGTGCCGGTCGCGGCGAGCCGCACCCCGGACCAGGAGACCGGCAGCCTGGGCGTGTCCTGGTCGGTGAAGCCCAGCTGCCCGATGTGCAGCGCGGACTCGAACAGGGCGGGGTGGATGCCGAAGTCCGCGGCGCCGAGGTCCCCGGGCAGCGCGAGTTCGGCGTACAGCTCGCCGCCGGAGCGCCAGGCCGCCCGTACGCCGTGCAGGGCGGGGCCGCAGTCGAGGCCGAGGCCGGCCAGCGCGGCGTACAGCCCGTCCACCGCCACCGGTTCGGCGCCGGCGGGCGGCCATGCGCCCGCCCGGCCCACGGCGGGCTCGGTGTCCGGTGCGAGCCAGCCCGTGCAGTGGCGGGTCGACCCGGCGTGCTGGTCGCCGTCGGGGCGGGAGTGGACCGTCACCGGGCGGCGGCCGTCGTCCCCGGGTGCGCCCACGATCGCCTGGATCTGCAGGGCCGCGCCGTCGGCCAGCAGCAGCGGCGCCTCGAACATCAGCTCGTCGAGCAGCGGCGTCCCGACGCCGCGGCCCGCGGCCAGGGCCAGTTCGACCAGCGTCGTGCTGGGCGCGACGGGCAGTCCGAAGGCGGCGTGGTCGCGGAGCCAGGGCTGGGTGTCGTGGGACAGGCGGCCGGTGAGGACCCACTCGTCGCGGTCGGCGAGCTGCATGCCCGCCGTCAGGACCGGGTGCTCGACGCGGCCGAGGCCGGAGGCGGCCGGGTCGCCGCCGGTGGCCGGGCCGGCGCTCGGCCAGTACCGCTTGCGCTGGAAGGCGTAGGTGGGCAGCGGGACCTGCCGGGCGCCGGAGCCGGCGAAGCAGGCGTCCCAGTCCACCTTCACCCCCGCGGTGTGCGCCTCGGCGAGGGAGAGCAGGAACCGCTTCATGCCGCCCTGCCGGCGGCGCAGCGAGCCGACCACGCCGACCCGGCCGGCGCCGGTCGCGGCGACGGTCTCCTCCGTCGCCACGGCCAGCACCGGGTGCGGGGACATCTCCAGGAAGCAGCCCGCGCCGTTCTCGACGAGCGCGCGCACGGCGGGCTCGTAGCCGACGGGGTTGCGGAGGTTGGCGTACCAGTACGCGGCGTCCATGTCGGCGGTGTCGACGAACGCGCCGAGCGCCGTGGAGTACAGCGGGACGTTCCCGCTGCGCGGCTCGACCGGGGCGAACGCCTCCAGCATCTCGGCACGGGCCACCTCGACGTGAGGCGAGTGCGAGGCGAAGGTGGCCGGGATCCGCTTGGCCCGGATCTCCTCGCGCTCGCAGTGCTCCACGAGTGCGTCGATCGCGTCCAGGTCACCGGCGACGATCACGGCCGTCGGGCCGTTGACGGCCGCCACGGAGACGCGGTCGCCGTACGGGGCGATCAACTCCTCGACCCGTTCGGCCGGCAGCGCGAGCGAGGCCAGGCAGCTGGCGCCCATGAGCCGGTCGCGGGCGATCCGGCTGCGCACGGCGATGACGCGGGCCGCGTCGCGCAGCGACAGACCGCCGGCCACGTAGGCGGCGGCCACCTCGCCCTGCGAGTGGCCGACCACGGCGGACGGCTCGACGCCGTAGGAGCGCCACAGCGCCGCCAGGCCGGCCATCACCGCGAACAGCGCGGGCTGCACCACGTCGACGCGCTGCAGCGACGGCGCGTCGGGGGCGCCGCGCAGGACGTCCTCCAGGCGCCAGTCCACGAACTCGGCGAGCGCGGCGCCGCACGCGGCGATCTCGGCGGCGAACACCGTTGAGGTGTCGAGCAGTTCGACCGCCATGCCCTCCCACTGCGCTCCCTGTCCGGGGAACACGAACACCGGCTTGGCGGTGGCGGGGGGCCGGCCGGAGGCCGTCTGCTCGGTCACGTCGCCGACGGCGAAGGCGGCGAGCTCGGCGGCCAGTTCGTCGCGGCCGGCGGCCACGAGCACCGCGTGGTGCTCCAGCCGGGCCCGGGTGGTCAGCTGGGAGTAGCCGATGTCGGGCACGGAGAGCCCGGGGTTCTCCAGCAGGTGCCGCCGCAGGCGCTCGGCCTGGCCGCGTACGGCCGCTTCGGTGCGCGCGGAGAGCAGCACGGGCGTCGCGGGAGCCGGCGCCGCGTCCTCGGAGCCGGCGGCCGGAACGCCGGTGGCACCGGAGCCGGCGGCCGGGGTGCCGGTGCCGGAATCGGCGGCCGGGGCGTCGGTGCCGGTGGCCGGAGTGCCGGCGGGGGCCTCCTCGACGATGATGTGCGCGTTGGTGCCGCTCACGCCGAAGGACGACACGCCCGCGCGCCGGGGACGGCCGGGGGTGGTCCACTCCCGGGCCTCGGTCAGCAGCTCGACCTCACCCGCCTGCCAGTCGATGTGCGGCGAGGGCTCGTCGACGTGCAGCGTCTTCGGCAGTACGCCGTGCCGCATCGCCATCACCATCTTGATGACACCGGCGACGCCGGCGGCGCCGGAGGTGTGACCGATGTTCGACTTGATGGAACCCAGCCACAGCGGGGCGTCCTCGCGTTCGCGGCCGTACGTCGCCAGCAGCGCCTGCGCCTCGATCGGGTCACCGAGGACCGTGCCGGTGCCGTGGCCCTCGACCGCGTCCACCTCGGCCGGGGACAGCCCGGCGTTGGCCAGCGCCTGCCGGATCACCCGCTCCTGCGCGGGACCGCTCGGCGCGGTCAGGCCGTTGCTGGCGCCGTCCTGGTTGATCGCCGTACCGCGGATCAGGCCCAGGATGTGCCGCCCGTTGCGCCGGGCGTCGGACAGCCGCTCCAGCACCACCAGGCCGAGCCCGTCGGAGAAGCCGGTGCCGTCGGCGGAGGCCGCGTAGGCGCGGCAGCGGCCGTCCGGCGAGTTGGCTCCCTGGCGGCTGAACTCGGTCATCGTGATGGGCGTCGTCATGAACGTGACGCCGCCCGCCAGCGCGAGCGAGCACTCGCCGTTGCGCAGCGCCTGCGCCGCCATGTGCAGCGCGACCCCGGAGGAGGAGCAGGCGGTCTCCACCGAGACGGCGGGGCCTTCCAGTCCGAGGGTGTAGGCGATGCGGCCGGAGGCGACGCTGGACATGGTGCCGGTGACGCGGTAGCCCTCGTACTCGCTGGGCACGAGGATGCCGTAGTCGGAACCGGTGATGCCGACGAAGACACCGGTGTCCGTGCCCCGCAGGGAGGTCGGGTCGATGCCGGCGTGCTCCAGGGTCTCCCAGGAGGTCTCCAGCAGCAGGCGCTGCTGGGGGTCCATGGCCATGGCCTCGCGCGGGCTGATGCCGAAGAACTCGGCGTCGAAGTCGCCCATGCCGGCGATGAAGCCGCCGCCCCGCGCGTAGGTGGTGCCCGTCTGCTCGCGGTCCGGGCTGTAGAGGCGCTCCAGGTCCCAGCCGCGGTCGGTGGGCATGGGGCCGATCACGTCGCGGCCCTCGGCCACGAGCCGCCACAGGTCCTCCGCGGAGGTGACGCCTCCGGGGTAGCGGCAGCCGATGCCGACGATCGCCAGCGGCTCGTCCACCGTGCCGCGCCGCTTCTGCGCGGCCGGGAGCGCGGCGTCCGCCGTCCCGTCGGTCCGCGACAGCAGCAGCCGGGCGACGGCCGCCGGCGTGGGGTGGTCGAACACGAGGGTGGCGGGCAGCGGTACGCCGGTGCTCTGCGAAAGCCGGTTGCGCAGTTCGACCGCGCTGACGGAGTCGAAGCCGAGCTCCTTGAAGGCGCGTTCGCCGTCCACCTCGTCGGCGGAGTCGTGGCCGAGCACGGACGCGGCCTGCGCCCGCACCAGGTCGAGCACCACGCCCTCGCGCTCGGCCTCCGGCACGTCGGCGAGGCGCCGTGCCAGGGTGCCGCCGGACGCCGCGCGCCGGGCGGGGACCCGGACGAGTCCGCGCAGCACGGCCGGCAGCAGTCCGGCCCGGGCCTGCTCCCGCAGGACGGCCGGGTCCAGGTCGACCGGGGCCAGCAGCGGCTCGTCCGCGGCGAGGCCGCGGTCGAACAGGTCGAGTCCGAGGCCGGTCGGCAGCGGCAGGATGCCGGCCTGCGCGACGAGCGCGAGGTCGGCCTCGCCGAGCGCGGTGGTGCCGCGGCCGTCGGCCCAGAAGCCCCAGGCGAGCGCGGTACCGGGGAGCCCGGCCGCGCGGCGGCCGTGCGCGAGGGCCGCCAGGGCCGCGTCCGCGGCGGAGGCGGCCGCCTGGCCGGGGATGCCGGCCAGGCCCTCGAAGGCGGAGAACAGGACGAACGCGGAAAGGTCCGCGTCCGCGGTCAGCTCGTGCAGGTGCCAGGCCGTGTCGACCGCCTCCCGCAACACCGTCTCCAGCCGCTCGTCGGAGAGGCTCTCGATCAGCCCCGCGTCGGCCAGCCCGGTGCCGGGTACGCCCGCGGCGTGGACCACCGCGGTGAGCGGGTGCTCCAGGGAGCCGAGCAGCGCGGCGAGCTGGTCCCGGTCCGCGACGTCGCAGGGCGCGACGCGCACGTCGGCGCCGTGGGCCTCCAGGAGCGCGGGGAGGGCGGCGGCCAGTGCGCCGGCCTCGTCCGCGGGCGCGGCCAGCACCAGGTGCCGGGCGCCGTGGCGGGTGACGAGGTGCTCGGCGAACCGGGCTCCGAAGCCGCCGGTGATCAGCACGGTGCCGTCGGGGTCCACGGACCCGGTCCGGTCGGCCCGGACGCCGGTCACCCGGGCCAGCCGGGGGGCGAGGACCTTGCCGTCGCGGACGGCGAGCTGCGGCTCGTCCAGGCCGGACAGCGCACCCCACGGCTGCTCGCCGTCGGCGTCCACGAGCAGGAAGCGCCCGGGGTGCTCCGACTGCGCGGCGCGTACGACGCCCCAGACCGCGGCCTGCTCGGCGTCGGGGGCCTCGTCCCCGGCGGCCACCGCACCGCGGGTGACCACGACGAGCGGGGTCCCGCCCAGCGGCCCGCCGGACGGCCACTGGCGTACCAGTGCGACGGCCCGCGCGGCGGCGTCCCGCACCGCCGACGGCGTCTGCTCGCCTGCGGTGTCGATCCGGGCCAGGACCGCCCGGGGGACGGGCGCGCCGTCGGCGACGGCGCGTTCGAGCGCGGCCGCGTCGGGGTGGCGGTCGGCCACGCCGGCGACCTCGCCCAGCGCGGCCAGCCGCACGGGCGCGGCCGCTCCGGCCGTGACGGGCGTCCAGTCCAGGCGGTACAGCGCGTTCTGTCCGCGGCGCAGCTCCCCGAGCCGGGCGGCGTCGGCGGCCCGTACGGTGATCCGGTCGACGTGCGCCACGGGAGCGCCGTCGGTGTCGAAGACGTCGAGCCGCAGGACGCCTTCGGCGACCGTGGCGATGCGGACGCGCGCCCGGGACACCTTGTCGCCCGCGAGCCGCACGCCCGACCAGGACGCCACGGACGGCGCCCCGCCGGCGGTGGGCCGGTGGGCGGTGTGCAGCGCCGACTCCAGCAGGGCCGGGTGGATCGCGTAGCCGCCGGGCTCGGTGCCGTCGGGCAGGGCGAGTTCGGCGTACACGTCGCCGCCGAGGGTCCACGCCGACTGGGCGCACTGCAGCAGCGGGCCGCAGTCCAGGCCTTGTTCGGCGAGGCTGGTGTACAGCGCGTCGACCGACACCGGTTCGGCGCCGGCGGGCGGCCACTCGCCCGGCCGGGCGGTCAGGGGTTCGGCGTCGGGGGCGATCCGGCCGTGCGCGTGGCGGACGGCCTCGGTGGACTGCTCCTCGCCGGTGTCCGGGCGCGAGTAGACCGACACCTCGCGGCGGCCGTCGGCGTCGGCCGCGCCGAGCGTGACCTGGATCCGTACGGCGGTGTCGTCGCCCAGGACGAGCGGGGCGTCGAGGTCGAGTTCCTCGACGAGGTCGCAGCCCACGTGGGCGCCCGCGGACAGGACCAGTTCGGTGAGCGCAGCGCCCGGCAGGGTGACCGTGCCGAACAGCGCGTGGTCGCGGGTCCAGGGCTGCCCCTGGTGGGAGACGCGGCCGGTGAGGACCCACTCGTCGCGGTCGCCGACCTGGACGGCGGCGGCCAGGACGGGGTGCTCGACGCGGCCGAGGCCGACCGCGGAGGCGTCGGCGAGACCGGTGGCGTCCAGCCAGTAGCGCTTGTGCTGGAAGGCGTAGGTGGGCAGCGGGACCTGCCGGGCGCCGGAGCCGGTGAAGCAGGCGGCCCAGTCGACCTTCACCCCGGCGGTGTGCGCCTCGCCGAGGGAGAGCAGGAAGCGGGGCAGTCCGCCCTCGTCGCGGCGCAGGGAGCCCACCACACCGATCCGGTTGCCCGCGCCGTGGGCGGCGACGGTCCCTTCCACGGCCATGGCGAGCACCGGGTGGGGGGACATCTCCAGGAAGCACCCGGCGCCGTTGTCGACCAGCGCGCGGATGGCGGGTTCGAAGCCGACCTGTCCGCGCAGGTTCCGGTACCAGTACCCGGCGTCCATCGTGGTGGTGTCGATGAACCCGCCGGTGACGGTCGAGTAGAACGGCACCCGGCCGCTCACCGGCCGCACGGCGGCCAGCACCTCCAGCAGGTCCGCCCGGATCGCCTCCACCTGCGCCGAGTGGGAGGCGTAGTCGACGTTGACCCGCCGTGCCCGCACCCCCTCGCGCTCGCACGCCGCCAGGAT
>NZ_JBITEO010000037.1:0-46314 GCF_044455245.1 Streptomyces sp. NPDC051310 | reverse complement strand
TGTACTCACCCTCTCGGGCTTTCCTCCGGGCGCTTCCCTTCGGTCTTTCGTGTTTCCAGCTTAGCAGATCCGTTTTCCGTTTCTGCCACCCGCTGAAGCGGGCTGCCGAATGTGAGGAGCGCTTTCGCGTTTCCCTTTCCGGCGGGGTCAAACACTACCAGCCTTTTCCGGCCCCTCTGACCACCGACTAGCGGGCGCAGAGGTGTAGACCACTGGTGTAGACCAGTTAGGATCTCGGCTTGATAGGTCGCTGTCGACCTCCGACTCAGTGTCGCGTCGGGGCCAGACAGGGGTACGACCCTACCTGCAGCCGGTAGTTGAGGCAAATCGTGCCGGTTGTCCGGAGGGCCGCGTAGCAGGTCTTCTCGGACAGAACCGGGACATCTCATGACATACGCTTCTGACAGTACGCCGTCCGGGACAGGCAGTGACGGCGACACAGAATCTCCGCCCCCTGGGAGGCTCCCCATGACCACCGTGACGTCGCCGCTCGCCGGCCGGGCCATCGGACTCGCCGCTGTTCCCGACCCTGTCTTCTCCGGGGCGATGGTCGGCCCGGGCACCGCCATCGATCCCGTGCGTGAGGCGTCCGAAGCCGTCGCTCCCGTCGACGGGGTCATCGTCTCCCTGCACCCGCACGCGTTCGTCGTCGTGGACGGCGAGGGCCACGGCGTGCTCACGCACCTGGGCATCGACACGGTTCAGCTCAACGGCGAGGGCTTCGAGCTGCTCGTGAGCAAGGGCGACACCGTCCGGCGCGGGCAGGCCGTCGTGCGGTGGAACCCGGTGGCCGTGGAGGCGGCCGGCAAGTCTCCGATCTGCCCCGTCGTGGCCCTGGAGGCCACCGGCGACTCGCTCGGCCAGGTCGTGGAGGACCGCGACGTGAAGGCCGGGGACACGCTCTTCACCTGGCAGTGATGTCGGCGCCGTCCTGCGGGACGGCCACGGGACGGACATTCATACCGTGGCGGCTCCGGCCGCCACTCAATCGGAGACAGGTGTAATGGAGACAACGCTGCGAGGCGTCGGCGTCAGCCACGGTGTGGCGATCGGCGAGGTACGGCACATGGGCACGGCAGTCCTCGAGCCGCCGGCCAAGCAGATTCCCGCCGAGGAGGCCGAGCGCGAACAGGGGCGTGCACGGCAGGCCGTCGAGGCGGTGGCGGCCGACCTGATCGCGCGCGGCAATCTGGCCGGCGGCGAGGCACAGCACGTGCTCGAGGCGCAGGCCATGATGGCGCAGGACCCCGAGCTGATGGCCGATGTCGAGCGCCGCATCGCTGTGGGCAGCACGGCGGAGCGGGCGGTGTACGACGCGTTCGCCGCGTACCGGGCACTGCTCGCGGGTGCCGGCGAGTACCTGGCGGGGCGGGTCGCGGACCTCGATGACGTGCGGAACCGGATCGTGGCGCGGCT
Source organism: Streptomyces sp. NPDC051310 (assembly GCF_044455245.1). Taxonomy (NCBI): domain Bacteria; kingdom Bacillati; phylum Actinomycetota; class Actinomycetes; order Kitasatosporales; family Streptomycetaceae; genus Streptomyces; species Streptomyces sp. NPDC051310. The sequence continues at coordinate 44,898 of NZ_JBITEO010000037.1, read as the reverse complement.
GCTGGGTGTGCCGATGCCGGGTGTGCCGGACAGTGACGAGCCGTACGTGCTGATCGCGCGGGACCTCGCTCCGGCGGACACGGCGCTGCTCGACCCGACGCTGGTGCTCGGGTTCGTGACGGAGGAGGGCGGTCCGACCAGCCACAGCGCGATCCTGGCGCGGGCGCTGGGTGTGCCGGCCGTGGTGGCGCTGCCGGGCGCCGGCGAGCTGGCCGAGGGGACCGTGATCGCGGTGGACGGCAGCACGGGCGAGGTGTTCGTGGAGCCGAGCGCCGAGAGGCGGGCCGAGCTGGAGCGGGCGGCTGCCGAGCGCAAGGCGGCGCTGTCGGCGACGTCCGGTCCGGGGGCGACGTCGGACGGGCACAAGGTGCCGCTCCTGGCGAACGTGGGCGGGCCTGCCGATGTGCCGGCCGCCGTGGAGGCCGGGGCGGAGGGTGTCGGCCTGTTCCGGACGGAGTTCCTGTTCCTGGACGACAGCAGGCGGGCTCCCTCCGAGGAGAAGCAGGTCGAGGCGTACCGCGCGGTGCTGGAGGCGTTCCCCGAAGGCCGGGTCGTGGTGCGGGTGCTGGACGCGGGTGCGGACAAGCCGCTGGACTTCCTGACGCCGGCGGACGAGCCGAACCCGGCGCTGGGCGTGCGGGGTCTGCGGACGCTGCTGGACCACCCGGAGGTGCTGCGGACGCAGCTGTCGGCGCTGTCGAAGGCGGCCGAGGGGCTGCCGGTGTACCTGGAGGTCATGGCGCCGATGGTGGCCGACCGTCTTGACGCGAAGGCGTTCGCCGACGCGTGCCGTGAGGCGGGGCTGCAGGCGAAGTTCGGGGCGATGGTGGAGATTCCGTCCGCCGCGCTGCGGGCGCGCTCGATCCTGCAGGAGGTCGAGTTCCTGTCGCTGGGCACGAACGATCTGGCGCAGTACACGTTCGCCGCCGACCGGCAGGTGGGTGCGGTGTCGAGGCTGCAGGATCCGTGGCAGCCGGCGCTGCTGGATCTGGTGGCACTGTCGGCCGAGGCCGCGCGGGCCGAGGGCAAGAGCTGCGGTGTGTGCGGCGAGGCTGCCTCCGATCCTCTGCTGGCGTGTGTGCTGACGGGTCTGGGTGTGACCTCGCTGTCGATGGGTGCCGCTTCGATCCCGTATGTGCGGGCGACGCTGGCGAAGCACACGCTGGCGCAGTGCGAGCGTGCTGCCGCGGCGGCGCGTGCCGCGGACACGGCCGAGGAGGCGCGGCTGGCGGCGCAGGCGGTGCTGTCCGGCGAGTGAGGTGATGCCTCGCCGAGGTGTGGAGGGGCTTTCCCGCGGTGGCGGGGAAGCCCCTCCTGCCGTGTGCGTGGTCAGTGATGGGTGGGCGGGTCGTCGTCGCCGGTGATGTCGAAGCCGGCGAGGTACTCGACGTTGTGCTCGGGGGCGACCGGTTCGCCGGTGTCCGCGTCGGTGCAGTAGGCGTCGAAGACCTCGGCGGCGCTGAGCGGGAGGACGCGGCCGCGGTCCAGGCGCCAGCCGTGGACGCGGTCGGGAGCGCCCGGGGTGGTGGTGCGCAGGACGAGTCCGCCGGGGCTTTCGCATGCGATGCCGGCGGCCAGGACGGTGGTGAACTCCGCGCCTTCGGACGGGTCGAGCTCGGTGGGGCCGGTGCCGGTGCGTTCGGCGTGGAGGACGGCCATGAGGTGCTCGCCCTGGGTGGGGACGCTGCAGACGACGTGGTGGGTGCCGGAGCCGGCTGCCTGGAGCAGGCGGTGGAGCAGGCGGGTCGCCCGGTCGAGGGCGGCGTGGGCGTCGTCCTGTCCGCAGACGGAGCATGCGCCGGCGCCGGCGAGGAGCAGGGTGGCGTACTCCCAGGTGGAGTGGCGTACCGCCTTGTCGATGAGGAGGGGTACGAGCAGTTCCATCGGTTGTCCGCTGTAGGTGACGCGGGCGCCGGTGGCCGCGACCTCCGCGGTGAAGCGGCTGCGGCTGGCGGGGTCGTCGGGGTCGAGGCCGCCGCGGGCGCAGTAGTCGGCGTAGTCCTCCGGGTCGAAGAGGGCGACGCTGGTGTGTGCGCCCTGGGAGGCGAGCCTCTGCAGGAGGTCTTCGACCTGGTGCAGGTAGGTCGTGTGGTCGTCGAAGGTGAAGGTGCGGTAGCGGCGCATGGCCGTGAAGTCCTGTTCGTCGGCCAGCAGGCCGACGGTGCAGGGTACTTCGCGGCGCAGGGCGCGTCGCGTGGTCGCGGTGGTCCGGGTGCGTGCCATGAATCCCCCTTGTTCATCGGTGCTCACTCACCGTAACCGAGGGGTCTGACAGTGGCGCTGCGGGCAGCCGGTCGCGGACCAGCCGGCGCTGGGCGAGGCAGGTGGCGGCGAAGCCCGCGCCGAGGACGGGCCAGGCGAGCGGGCCCGTGGCGATGACGGCGGTGACGAGGAGCGGGCCGACGCTGCGCTGGGTGGAGGAGGCGAGGCCGTGCACGCCGAGGTAGGCGCCTTGGGCGTCGGCGGGGGCGAGGACGAGGGAGAGTTCCCACGAGACGATGGCGTGGATCATCTCGGCGAAGGTGAGGGCGATCGCGGCGGCGGTGAGGGTGGCGATGGCGGTCCACCGGCCGCCGGCGGTCGATGCGGCCATGGCGAGGCAGCCGGCGGTGAAGAGGCCGGCGAGGGGGATGAGGAGCCTGCGGGCCGCGGTGGAGGTGGCGCCGAAGCGGGCGAGCGGGACCTGGAAGAGGACGACGAGGACGGAGTTGAGGACGAGCAGCAGCGGGGCGAGGCCGACGGGCGCGTCGGTGGCGTGGACGATCCACAGGGGCATGCCCACCTGGAGGATCGCGTCGTCGAGGAAGAGGGCGGCCTCGGTGGCGGTGTAGAGGAGGAACGTGCGGTCGCGCCAGGGGTCGGAGGGCTTGGCGGGTGCGGTCGGGGTGGCGTCGGCGGTGGTGACGACGCGTGAGGGTGAGGGGGGTTCGGCGCAGCGGAAGGTGAGCGCGGCGATGGCGACGTACGAGAGGACGTTGCCGATGAGCAGAACCTGGTAGGCGGTGGCGGTGCCGATGGTGAGGACCGCCGCGGCGCCGAGCCCGCCGAGGGACCAGCCGAGGTTGGAGACGGTGCGGTTGAAGGCCTGGTAGCGCACGCGCCGGGGGCCGGCGATGCGGGCGGCGTACAGCTTGGTGAGGACGTTGGAGGCCCGGTCGGGCAGGGCGCCGACGGCGGACCAGAGCAGCAGGAGCGCGTAGTCGTGGGTGGTGAGGAGGGCCAGCAGGGCGGCGGCGCGCAGGAGTTGGGCGGCGATGAGGACGCGCGTGACGGGGAACCGGTCGGCGAGGCGGCCGGCGAGGGGGGCGCCGGCGATGCCGACGCCTCCGGAGACGCCGATGAGGAAGCCTACTTGGGCGAGGGACATCCCGGTGACGTGGGTGAAGTAGAGGGCGACGGCGGTGGCCCAGAGTCCGGTGCCGGTCTTGTCGATGAGGGCGACGACGAGCATGCGCCGGCCGTCGCGGCCTCCTGGGATGCGTAAGGCGAGTGCGGCGCGGCGTCGGTGCTGGTCCACCGGTTCCCCCTTGACTCGGGATTAGGTATTGATACATAGTGAAGTACGTGGCAGCACAATATGCGATCAGTGGTACGACGGCCAAGGGGATTGCCGCGTCCGTCGAGCGGGCCGTGGCCGGCGGCGGGCTCCGGCCGGGCTCCGCCCTGCCTCCCGTACGGCGGCTGGCGGAGGAACTGGACGTCAGCCCCGGGACCGTGGCCACGGCCTACAAGGAGCTGCGGCAGCGCGGGATCGTGGTGACGAAGGGGCGCGGGGGGACGGTGGTGGCACAGGCGCCGTCGGTCGGCTCCCGGCGCCCGCCCCGCGTGCCCGAGGGGGTCCGTGACCTGGCCGGCGGCCATCCGGATCCGGCGTTCCTGCCGGTGCTGAGGCCGCCGTCGCCGGTCGGCCCGGTGCCCGGGTCGCGCAGGGCCTCGCCGCGCCTGGCGTCCCTGGTGGAGCTGTCGCGTGCGTGGTTCGCGCGGGACGGCGTGCCGGTGGAGCACGTGACCTTCGCGCAGGGGGCGCTCGACTGCGTGGGCCGGCTGCTGTCCACCGAGCTCAAACCGGGTGACTCGGTGGCCGTGGAGGACCCCGGGTTCCACCACCTGCTGGACCTGGTCCCGGCGCTGGGGATGCGCATGGTGCCCGTGGCGGTGGACGACGAGGGGATGACACCCGAGGCGCTGCGGACCGCGCTGCGCGCCGGGGTGCGGGCGGTGGTGTGCAGTCCGCGGGGCCAGAATCCGGTGGGCGGCTGCTTCTCGCGGGAGCGGCGGGACGCCCTGGCGGGCGTGCTGTCCGATGCCCCGGAGGTGCTGGTGATCGAGGACGACCACAACGCGGAGGTGTCCGGCGCACCGTCGTTCGCGCTGGCGGCGGCCGGGCTGCCGCGCTGGGCGCACGTGCGGACCGTGTCCAAGCATCTGGGCGTGGACCTGCGGTGGGCCGCGCTCGCGTGCGACGCGACCACGCTGGCGCGGCACGAGGGGCGGATGCTGCTGACGTCCGGCTGGGTCAGTCACGTACTGCAGGAGACCGTGGCGCGGCTGCTGACCGACGAGGACGTGGCGCGGCTGGTGGGCCGGGCGCAGGACGCGTACGGGGAGCGCCGGGGTGCCCTGATCGGGGAGCTGGCCCTGCGCGGGATCGCGGCGCGCGGCGAGAGCGGGATGAACGTGTGGGTGCCGGTGCGGGACGAGTCGGCGGTCGTCAACGGGCTGCGTTCCCGCGGCTGGTGGGTGGCCGCGGGAGCGCGTTTCCGGATCGCCGCGCCCACGGCGGTACGGATCACGTCGGCGACGCTCGAGCCGTCCGACGCGGCGCGGCTGGCCTCGGACTTCGCGGATGTGCTCGGTGAGTCCGAAGCCCTGTACGGCGGTTGAGCCGGCGGGTCACTCCATGGCCGTCGCCCGCTTGCGGGCGAGCTCCTCGTAGAAGCGCAGCAGGTCGAGGTTGTCGACCGAGCCGGGGTTGACGGCCTTGGCGAGCTCGGTGCCCTGCAGGAGGCGCTTGACGGGGACCTCGATGCGCTTGCCGGTGAGGGTGTGCGGGACCCCGGGGACCTGGATGATCTCGTCGGGGACGTGGCGCGGGGAGAGCTCGGTGCGGATCGTCTGCTTGATGCGCGCCACGAGGTCCTCGTCCAGGGTCGCTCCCTCGGCGAGGTGGACGAAGAGCGGCATCCAGTAGCCGCCGTCCGGCTCCTCCAGGCCGATGACGAGGGACTCCCGGATCTCGGGGAGGCGTTCCACCGCTTCATAGATATCGGCGCTCCCCATCCGGACGCCCTGCCGGTTGAGGGTGGAGTCGGAGCGGCCGTGGATCACGACCGAGCCGTGGTCGGTGATCGTGATCCAGTCCCCGTGGCGCCAGACGCCCGGGTACATGTCGAAGTAGCTGTCGCGGTAGCGGCTGCCGTCGGGGTCGTTCCAGAACTGCACGGGCATGGACGGCATCGGGTTGACGACCACCAGCTCGCCCACCTCGCCGGTGACGGGCTTGCCCTGCGGGTCCCACGCCTGCAGGTCGGTGCCGAGGCAGGCCGCCTGGAGCTCGCCGATGTGGACGGGGAGGGTGGGGACGGCGCCGGCGAAGCAGCTGCAGACGTCCGTACCGCCGCTGACGGACGCGATCCACAGGTCGTCCCCGACCTCGTCGTGGAGCCAGCGGAAACCGTCCGGGGGCAGCGGCGAGCCGGTGGTGGCGACGCACCGGACGCGGGACAGGTCGTGGTCGCGGGAGGGGTGGACGCCGGCCTTGCGGCAGGCCATGACGTAGGCGGCGGACGTGCCGTACAGGGTGGCGCGGGTGCGCTCGGCGACGCGCCACTGGGCGCCGGTGTCCGGGTAGCCGGGGCTGCCGTCGTACAGGACCACCGTGGTGCCGGTGAGCAGGCCGGAGACGAGGAAGTTCCACATCATCCAGCCGGTGGAGGTGTACCAGAAGAAGCGGTCCCCGGGGCCGAGGTCGCAGTGCAGGCCGAGCTGCTTGAAGTGCTCCAGGAGGATGCCGCCCTGGGACTGGACGATCGCCTTGGGCAGGCCGGTGGTGCCGGAGGAGTACAGCACCCACAGGGGGTGGTCGAACGGGACCTGCTCGAAGACGGGCTCCGCGTCGCCCGCGGTCAGCGCGTCCCACGCGAGCGTGCCTTCGGGGGCGTCCGTGCCGAGGAGCGGGATGTGGACGACCGCGCGCAGGGTGGGCAGCTCTTGGCGCAGTTCGGCGACCGTGTCGCGGCGGTCGTGCTCCTTGCCGCCGTAGCGGTAGCCGTCGACCGCGAACAGGACGACCGGTTCGACCTGCTGGAAGCGGTCGAGGACGCTGCGGGCGCCGAAGTCGGGGGCGCAGGAGGTCCATACGGCGCCCACGGCCGCGGTGGCGAGGAGGGCGGTGACGGCCTGCGGGATGTTGGGCAGGTAGCCGCTGACGCGGTCGCCGGGCCGTACCCCCAGGGCCCGCAGCTCGGCGGCGAGGGTGCCCACCTGGCGGCGCAGCTCGGCCCAGCTGACGGGGGCCGGCTCGTGGGTCTCGTCGACGTGGAGCAGGGCGGGCTCGTCGGGCCGGTCCGCGGCGGCGCGCAGGGCGTGCTCGGCGTAGTTGAGGGTGGCGCCGGGGAACCACTGGGCGCCGGGCATGGAGCGGTCGCCGAGGACGCGCTCGTACGGCGTGGCGAAACGGACGTCGAACCACTCGGCGACGGCCTGCCAGAAGGTGTCGAGCTGCTCGACGGACCAGCGGTGCAGCGCCGGGTAGCCGCCGTCGGCCGGGGCGCCGTACCGTTCGGCCGCCCAGGCCTGGAAGCGGGTGACCGCGGCGGTGGCGATGCGGTCCTGGTCCGGCTGCCAGAGCGGCTCGGTCTGCGCGTGCTCTGAAGTCATGTGGGCTGCTCCCTGGCTGTAACGCGGGTCTGCGTGTGTCGCGCGCACGTGCGGGGGTGTGCGCGTGACGCGGCTGACAGGGACGATGCCATGTGAACGTTGTTCGCACCAGGGTTCGCCGCCCATGGTCGGATGACTGAATATGTGGTCCCACCATGGGTGAACGGCAGTTGAACGGCTCTCCCGAGCCCCTGGAGTGCTGGCAGGGTGAACGGCATGGACGGTCGTGATCTGGTGCGTTCGGTAAAGGTGTTCGCGACGGTACGGGGACTGCGCGCGGCGCGGTCGGCGTGGCGGCAGCGGCGTACGGACGCGTGGGGGCTGCCGCCCCGGGGCGCCGAGCGGGCGCGGGTCCCGGGGCCGGCGCGGGGTGCGGAGCCGCTGCCGGGCGGGGGGATCGTCCGGTTCGCCCGTTCCGAGCTTCGGGTGTTCGTGGCGGGCGGCACGGTCTTCTGGGGGTGGGACGGGGCGGAGCCGCTCCCTTCGTACGCGCTGGCGGGGGACCCGCCCGAGCCCGACCCGCGGGCCGTCCTGGAGCCCGACAAGGGCGGCGGCTGGCGGGTGGTCGCCGAGCGGGTGACGATCGCGGTCTCGCGCAACGGGGCCGTGGAGGTCCGTACGCCGGGCGGGGTCGTCCTGCGGCGGGAGCTGCCGCCGCGCTGGTGGGAGCCGGTGAGCGGCGGCCCGGCGCGGTGGGTGCAGCGCGCCGAGGTGCCGGCCGACGCGCGGTTCTTCGGGCTGGGCGGGCGGGCGTCGGGGCCCCGGCTGCGGAACGGCACGTACCGGCTGTGGAACACCGATCCGCGCGGCGGTTTCGACCCCGGCGACGACCCGCTCTACATCACCATGCCGGTCCAGCTGGTCGTCTCGGACGCGGGCACCCACCTGGCGTTCCACGACAGCTCCTGGGACGGGCAGGTGACGCTGCGGGAGGGCGAGGAGGGGGCCGGGTCCGGGCACGACCGGCCGGGGACGAGCGAGCTGCGGATGAGCGGCGGACCGCTGCGCTGCTGGGTGGTGGCCGGAACCCCCGCGCGCGTGCTGCACGGCTGGACGGCGCTGACGGGGGCGCCGGCGCTGCCGCCGTCCTGGGCGCTCGGGCCGCAGCACGCGCGGTGGGGCTTCGGCACCGAGCGGGAGGTGCGGCGGGTGGTCGCCGGGTACCGGGAGCGGGACCTTCCGCTGTCGGCGCTGCACCTCGACATCGACCACTACGACCGGCATCAGGTCTTCACGGTGGACCGGGAGCGGTTCCCGGACCTGCCCGGGCTCGCGCGGGACCTGCGCGAGCAGGGTGTGCGGCTCGTCTCGATCGTCGACCCCGGGGTGCGGGCCGAGCCCGGGAACGCGGTCTACGACAGCGGGCGGGCGGTCGGGGCGTCGGGGGCGTTCGTCCGGGACGGGCGCGGCAGGGAGGTGCAGGGGCTGGTGTGGCCCGGGGAGTGCGTGTACCCCGACTTCACCGACCCGGCGGTGCGGGAGTGGTGGGGCGGGCTGTACGAGGAGCGGCTCACGCAGGGCTTCTCCGGGGTGTGGCACGACATGAACGAGCCGGTGTCCTTCGCGCCCTTCGGGGACATGACGCTGCCCCGCTCGGCGCGGCACGCGCTGGAGGGCCGGGGCGGGGACCACCGCGAGGCGCACAACGTCTACGGGCTGGCGATGGCCGCGGCGGGCTACGAGGGGCTGCGGCGGCTGCGCCCGGACGAGCGGCCGTTCCTCTTCTCCCGGTCCGGCTGGGCGGGGATGCAGCGGTACGGCGGGACCTGGTCGGGCGACGTGTCCACCGGCTGGCCGGGGCTGTCCGCTTCGCTGTCGCTGGTACTGGGGCTGGGCCTGTGCGGGGTGCCGTACTCGGGGCCGGACGTGGGCGGCTTCGACGGCAGCCCGTCGCCGGAGCTGTTCCTGCGCTGGTTCCAGCTGGGTGCGTGGCTGCCGCTGTTCCGTACGCACGCGGCGATCGACGCGGGGCGGCGCGAGCCGTGGGAGTTCGGGCCCGCGGTGCTGGAGCACGCGCGCGTGGCGCTGGACGAGCGGGAACGGCTGCGGCCGTACTTCGTCACGCTGGCGCACCTGGCGCGGCTCACGGGGGCTCCCTATGTGCGGCCGCTGTGGTGGGGGGCTCCCGACGACCGGGCGCTGCGCGACTGCGAGGACGCGTTCCTGCTCGGTGACGCGCTGCTGGTGGCGCCGGTGCTGGCGCGCGGGATGGACCGGCGGGCGGTGCGGCTGCCGCGCGGGCGCTGGTACGACACGGTGACGGGCCGGGCGTACGAGGGCCCGGGGCAGGTGCTGCTGGACGCGCCGCTGTCGCGCATCCCGGTGCTGGCCCGCGCGGGCGCGGTGCTGCCGGTGCGGGGCGACGCGGAGGGCTCCGGGGAGCTGGAGGTGTGGGCCCCGGCCCCGGGGCGCACGGGCGGCGGCCTGGTGGTGCGCGACGCGGGGGACGGCTGGGACCACGCCGAGGTCGAGCGCTACACGACCCGGCTGGTGGACGGCGGGGTCCGCGTGGAGCGGGTGACGGACGCCGGAGCGGTACCGGTGGAGGACCGGCGGGTACGGGTGCGGGGGCTGGACCCGGAGCGGGGCTGAGGCGGCGGGCCGGACGCGCACCCCTCACCGGCGGTGGCTCTCCGCAAGGGCGCACGGCGGCGCGGGGTCCGCACGGCGGCCGGAGTGGGGGCATTCGGGTGAACGCGGCGCACGTGGGGTGCGGCCGGGACGTTACGCAGAGCGGGTCCGGCCGACCGGGTGCCGGGTCGCTCGACGAGAGGATGAGCCATGATCAAGCAGGTTCTGGCGACCGCGGGGATCGCCGCGGCCGCTCTGGGTGCCGCCGCCGCCGATGCCGCGGCCGTGGGCGACCGGGGCGTACACACCCAGAACGGCAACTACTCCGTGCAGGAGTACGGGAACACGGGCAGCGACCCGGCGCTGTCGGCCGACCGGGGTGCGGACGAGGCGGCTCTGCGGTCGCTGGACCGCTGGTAGCCGCGACGGCACCCGCTTCCGGCGGCGGACGGCATGTCGCCCCCACGCCGCCGCTCTGCCGGCAGACCGCACGCCACCCGGACGCATCCGCGGGCCGGGCGGCGGGCGGCCGCCGCGGGGGTGCGGGCCGTCGTGTGCGCCGCCCCGCGGCGGTTCAGCGCTCGCCGTACCGGCCGGCGAACCACCTCCGGACCGCCTCCGTGTGCAGCGGGAAGGCCAGGTCGGCCGGTGCGTGCAGGATGTGGTGGCCGGCGGTCTCGTCCGTGGGGGCCGACGCGGGCAGGCCGCCGGCGGGGCGTGCGGGCAGCAGACCGAACACCAGCAGGTGACCGGCGGGCGAGCTCATCACGTCGGCGAGGCGGACCTCGGCCGCGGCGGCCTCGATACGGGTCTCCTCCCGCAACTCCCGTACCACCGCGTCCCGCCAGTCCTCGGCGTGGTCGATGAAGCCGCCGGGCAGGGCGGTGCCGCCGCGGTGGGGCTCGATCGCGCGGGTGATGACGACGAGCCCCGCCCCGCGCGCGCCGGTGACCGGGAGGAGCGCGACGGCCACCGGCAGGGGGTTGCGGTAGGCGGTGGCGCCGCAGGAGGCGCAGGTGCGGGGCCAGGCGGCGGAGGGCGGGTGGGCCGCGCCGCACGCGGTGCAGTGGGTGTCCTTCACGGGGCGGACTGTACCGACGCCGTCGGGGCTGGTAGACGGTGCCCATGACCAGACTTGCTTCCGCCGTACGCGCCGTCGCGACCGTCTGCACCGCTCTCGTCTGCGCGGTGACGGCAACGGTGACGTCGCCCGTCGCGCAGGCCGCGTCCGAGCCGAAGGCGCCGCAGCAGTTCGTGGCTCTGCGCTCCGTGGATCCGACGATCCTCCAGGAGATGCGCTACACCACGGCGCACAACTTCGTCGGTGAGCCGGTGGACGGGTACCGGCAGCCGCTGTGCATCCTGACCCGGCCGGCCGCGCGGGCGCTGCACCGCGCGCAGGTCCGGCTGCTGCGGCAGGGGTACTCCCTGAAGGTGTACGACTGCTACCGGCCGCAGCGGGCCGTCGACCATTTCGTGCGGTGGGCCGGGGATCTGCGGGACGAGAGGATGAAGGCGGAGTTCTATCCGCTGGTGGACAAGACACGGCTGTTCGCGGACGGCTACATCGCGGCGAAGTCCGGGCACAGCCGGGGCTCGACGGTCGACGTGACGATCGTGGCACTGCCCGCGCGGCCGACGCGTCCGTACGTGCCGGGCGAGCCGTTGGTGTCGTGTTCCGCGCCTCGGGAGGAGCGGTTCCCCGACAACTCCGTGGACATGGGGACGGGTTTCGACTGCTTCGACACGCTGTCGCACACGGACGACCCCCGGGTCGGGGGTGTGCAGCGCGCGAACCGCCGGCTGCTGAAGGACGCGCTCGCCGCGCAGGGCTTCGTGAACCTGCCGGAGGAGTGGTGGCACTTCACGTACAAGCCGGAGCCCTTCCCGGACACGTACTTCGACTTCCCGGTGGCGCGGCGCTCGGTGGCCGGTCACTGACCGCGGCGGTGGAGCGGGCGGCCGGGGCCACCCCCGTGGGACCCGGGCGCCCGCTCCCTCCACTTCGACGCAGCCCGGCCGGGTCCGGTTGCTCCCTCGTGCGGGCCCCTGCCCGCGGGGCGGGGTCCGTGGCACACTGACCATCTGACGCTACGTCAGTTCTCGGGATGCCGGGAGGGGCCGTGACGCGCACACGCACACCCGTGGTGACCGGATGGTTCACCCACGACAGCGGCGAGAAGGACTTCCGGCTGCTGGGCACGCGCTGCTCGGCCTGTTCCGCGGTCTGCTTCCCGCGGGAGGACGTGCACTGCCGCAATCCGGCGTGCGAGGGCGGGGGCCGGATGCTGGAGGTTCCGCTGTCGCGGCGCGGGCGCGTCTGGTCGTACACGGACGGCCGCTACCGGCCCCCCGCGCCGTATGTGTCCGACCCGGACGTCGTGTGGCGGCCCTACACCTTGGTCGCCGTGGAGCTGGAGGCGGAAGCCATGGTGGTGCTCGGGCATGCCGCGCCGGGTGTGGGGGTGGCCGATCTCGCCGTCGGCATGGAGGTGGAGGTCGTCCCCGGCGTCCTGCACGAGGATGCCGGGACGGTGTGGACCACCTGGCACTGGCGGCCGGTGACGGCCCGGTGAAGGACATCGCCGTCCTCGGGGCGGGCATGCATCCGTGGGGCAAGTGGGGCCGGGGTTTCACCGAGTACGGGACGGTCGCGGTCCGCGCCGCGCTCGCCGACGCCGGGGTCGGCTGGCGGGAGATCCGGTCCGTGGTCGGCGCCGGCACCGTGCGGGGCGGATACCCGGGGTACGTGGCGGGCGCGGCCTTCGCGCGGGCGCTCGGCCGGCAGGGGGCCCCGGTCACCAGCGTGTACGCGGCATGCGCGTCCGGCGCCCACGCGATCGCGACGGCGCGGGCGCAGATCCTCGCGGAGCTGGCGGACGTGGTGCTCGTGGTGGGTGCCGACTCCGCCCCCAAGGGCTTCTTCGCACCGGCCGGCGGCGACCGGCCGGACGACCCCGACTGGTTGCGGTTCCGCGTCCTGGGGGCCACGAACCCCGCGTACTTCGCGCTCTGGGCACGACGGCGCATGGCCGTGCACGGGGACACCCCGGAGGACTTCGCGCTGGTCAAGGTGAAGAACGCGGCCGCCGGCGCGCTCAACCCGTACGCCCGCTACCGCACGCCGGTCACCGCCGCCGAGGTCGCCTCCTCGGCCGTGGTCGCCGATCCCCTGCGCCTGCTCGACATCTGCGCGACCTCCGACGGCGGGGCGGCGCTGGTGCTGTCCTCCCTGGCGTACGCGCGGCGGCGCGGGGTGGCGGACCCGGTCCGGATCCGTGCCGTCTCGACCGTCACGCCCGTCCATCCCCGTACCGAACTGGACCTGCCGGACATCGCCACCGACTCCGCCGCCGGCCTGGCACCGGGCACCTCGTCCCTGCGGGCGTCGATCGCGGCGGCCGCGTACGAGGAAGCGGGGATCGGGCCCGGGGACCTGTCCCTGGCGGAGGTGTACGACCTGTCCACCGCGCTGGAGCTGGAGTGGTACGAGGCCATCGGGCTGTGCGGCGAGGGCGAGGGCGCCACGCTGGTCCGGGAGGGTGTCACGGCGCTCGGAGGGCGCCTCCCCGTCAACGCGAGCGGGGGTCTGGCGTCCCTCGGTGAGGCGGTGCCCGCCCAGGCCATCGCCCAGGTGTGCGAGCTGACCTGGCAACTGCGCGGGACGGCGGGTGCCCGGCAGGTTCCCGGGGCGCGCGTCGGGATCACCGCCAACCAGGGCCTCTTCGGGCACGGCTCGGCGGTCGTCACCGTCCGCTGAGCCGCTAGGCCGTGTGTCCGCAGGCCCCGGCTGCCGTGGCCGTCAGGTGGCGGCCGGCTCGCGCTGCCGGTCGGCGAGGGTCAGCGCGTGCTCCACGACCGCGACGAGCACCTCCTTGACCGACTCGCGCTCCCGCGCGTCACACATGAGCAGCGGCACCTCGGGGTCCAGGTCGAGCGCCGCCCGTACCGTCCCCGCGGGGAACCGGGCAGCGCCCTCGAAGCAGTTGACGGCCACCGCGAAGGGGATGCCACGCCGCTCGAAGTAGTCGATGGCGGCGAAGCTGTCGTCGAGGCGGCGCGTGTCCGCGAGCACGACCGCGCCCAGCGCGCCCTGCGCCAGCTCGTCCCACAGGAACCAGAAGCGGTCCTGGCCCGGCGTGCCGAACAGGTAGAGCACCAGGTCCTCGCGCAGGGTGATGCGCCCGAAGTCCATGGCGACGGTGGTGGTGGACTTGGTCTCCACCCCGTGCAGGTCGTCGACCGGCCGGCCGGCCTCCGTGAGGGTCTCCTCGGTGCGCAGCGGCCGGATCTCGCTGACCGCGCCCACCAGGGTCGTCTTGCCCACGCCGAAGCCGCCCGCGACGAGGATCTTCAGTGTCACCGGCTCGACCACCGGCCGCTTGCCGCGGCGGGAGCTAGAGCGCCCGAAGGCCATTGATCACCTCACGCAGAATGCTCACGTCCGGCAGTTCGGCCGGCGGAACGGGACGGGTTACGTGGACGAGATCGTCCTCGACGAGGTCGCCCACCAGGACCCGGATCACGCCGACAGGCAGATCCAGTCCGGCGGCGAGCTCGGCGATCGACTGGGGGAGGTCGCTGCAGCGCTCGACGATCTCCACATGCTCGGGTGAGAGCGTCTGGTCGCGGCCGGGATCGTCGGCCGCGGGTTCGGGGACGACCACCGCGATCAGGTCGAGGTGGTGACGGGTGGCGCTGCTGGTGCGGCCGCGGGTCATCGCGTAGGGGCGGACCACCGGGCCCGCGTCGTCGTCGAACCAGTGGTGCGGCTCGTGGCGGTCCCGGACTCGGTGCCGGCTCTGCTGGCCTGCTGCGTCACTCATCGCATCCCCACTCACCCTCCGGTGGGCAGACCGGACCGCGGAGCCGTCGCGAGGTGGGCCCCCACCCGCTTGACCATCAGCGTCATCTCGTACGCGACGAGACCGACGTCGGAGTCGGCGTCCGCCAGCACCGCGAGACAGCTGCCGTCTCCGGCCGCCGTGACGAAGAGGAACGCGTCCTCCAGCTCCACGACGGTCTGCCGCACGCGGCCGGCGTCGAAGTGGCGGCCGACGCCCTTGGCGAGGCTGTGGAAGCCGGAGGCGACGGCCGCCATGTGCTCGCTGTCCTCCCGGCTGAGGTCCCGGGATGCGCCGGTGGGCAGGCCGTCGCTGGAGAGCACCAGGGCCTTGCGGATGGATCCGACGCGCTCGACGAGTTCGTCGAGGAGCCAGTTGAGCTCTCCGGTCGAGCCGGTGGAGTGGGTTGTTGCGGCGTTCGGTGCGGTCATCGACCGTCCCCCTCAGGTGTCGTTCCCGGTGCTGTCTCGCCGTGGGCGGCCGGTGCGGCGCCGTCGGCGTTCTCCCGGCGCCCGCGCTGCCAGCCGCGCTGCATGGCGGCCATGCGGTTGCGTACGGCTTCGGCGTCCCGCTCGGCGCCGGGGTGCGCGTCGCGCTCCCCGCCGGCCGGCCGGTCGTCGCGCTCGCCGTCCCGCTGCCCGGTGGTCCTCCGGAGCTGCGGGGCCAGGCTGGCCTGCCGTACGCGGCGGGGCAGCCCACCGAGCGGCAGGGTCGTCTCGTGGTCCGCTCCGGCGGCGGGGCCGTCCGGGGCGGCCGGGGCCGGGTCGGTGCGGTCCGGGTGCCTCCGGCCGGGACCGGTCCGGTCCGGCATGCCGGGACCCGGGTCGGTCCGGTACGGGATGGTCCGGTACGGGGTCGTCCGGTTCCGGGTCCCGGGCTCCGGGGCCCCGGCCGCCGGGCCTTCGCCTGCCGGGCCTTCGCCGGCCGGTCCCTCGTCCGCCGGCCGTCCCGCGGCCCGGGCGGAGGCCGGGTGGGCGCGGCCGCCGTCGTCCAGGCGCCGGCCGCGGTCCGCGATCAGGGTCGGGGCCGAGGGCCTGCGGCGGGGCAGCGGTACGGTGGCGCCGCGCGGGCGTTCGGCCGGGCGCTCCGGGTCGTGGTCGGCGGCCTGCTGGTGCTGTGCCTCGTCGGAGCCGGCCGGGCGGCCGGACACGGGGCGCAGCGGTGTCCTCGGGCGGAACAGCCCGCCGCGCTCGCTCTCGGTGTCGTCGAGGTCCCCCAGCCGCTCGTCGAAGCCGAGCACGTCGACCGGCGGTTCCAGTTCGATGGGACCGTCCAGCACGGACGGGCCGGTGGCGGACAGCCCGGACGGCACCTGGGACAGCGCCGGGCGCCGCGGCGGTCCGTCCCCGGCGCGGCGGTCCGGGCCGGAGCGGCCCGCACCCGCACGCTCCGGTCCCCCACGGTCCGGGCCCGATCGCTCCAGGCCCGTGCGGTCCGCGCTCCTGCCGTCGGCGACGCTCCTGCGGTCTCCGCTCTTGCGGTCGAGCCGGAAGTCCGTGCCCTGCGCCTCGGGCGCCTCGGTGAGGAGCGCGGCCGGGATGAAGACGACCGCGGTCGTTCCGCCGTACGGCGACGGCTGGAGCGACACCCGTACGTTCTGGCGCTGGGCGAGGCGGCTGACCACGAACAGGCCCAGCCGGTCGGTGTCGGAGAGCTCGAACTCCGGCGTCTCCGCGAGGCGGAGGTTGGCGTCGAGCAGTGCCTCCGGGGTCATGCCGAGTCCGCGGTCGTGGATCTCGAGGGTGAAACCGTTGGCCACCGGCTCGCCGAGGACCTGGACCGCGGTGTGCGGCGGTGAGAACACCGTGGCGTTCTCCAGGAGTTCGGCGACCAGGTGGGTGAGGTCGGCGACGGCCGGTCCGCCGACACCGATGCGCGGAAGCCTGCGCACCTCGATGCGCTCGTAGTCCTCGACCTCGGCGACAGCGGCTCGTACCACGTCCATGAGCTGGACCGGCTTGCGCCACTGCCGGGAGGGGGCCGCTCCGGAGAGGATCACCAGGCCTTCGGCGTGGCGGCGCATGCGGGTGGTGAGGTGGTCGAGCTTGAACAGGTCGGCCAGTTCCTCGGTGTCCTCCGTGCGCCGCTCCATGGTGTCCAGGAGGGTCAGCTGGCGGTGCAGCAGGACCTGGTTGCGGCGGGCGAGGTTGACGAAGACCTCGGAGACGCCGCGGCGCATGTCGGCCTGTTTGACGGCGGCTTCCACGGCGGCGCGCTGGAGGGTGTTGAGCGCCTGGCCGACCTGCCCGACCTCGTCCTTGTCGTACTCCAGGTGCGGCACTTCGGTCCCGACGTCGACCTGTTCGCCCGCGGCGAGCCGGCGCATCACGCTCGGCAGCCGGACCCCGGAGACCTCCTGGGCCTCCTTGCGCAGGCGGCGCAGGTCGCGGACGAGGTCGCGGCCTATGCGTACGGAGACGACGATCGACACGAGCAGGGCGACGAAGCCGAGGACGCCCGCGACGCCCGCCTTGAGCAGGACGCTGTACGCGGCCGGCCGCACCCGGTCCTGGTAGCGGTCGCCCGCCTCGGTGTTGGCTGTGGCGAGGTGGTCGAGGACGGGGGCGACGCTCTCCTGCCACTGGGCCGCCTGGACGGCCTTGGGGGCGGTGGTGGCGCCGGCGGCGATGAGCGCCTCCTCGGCGTCCCGCAATGGTGCGGTGGCGGGGCTGTGCCAGTACTGCCGGAAGATCTCGCGTTCGGACGCCGGCATGAGCTCCAGGTTGACCTCGTAGAAGAGCCGGCGCTGGGCGACGAGGTCGGAGACGGCGCGTATCTCCTCGGCGGTGATGCGCCTGCTGATCAGGGAGGAGGCCACGAGGGCGTCCTCGCGGGAGAGCGCCTCGCGAGCGCGGACGATACCGACGAGGGCGCGGCCCTGCTTGTCCATCTCCACGTTTTCCAGGGCGTGGAGATTGAGCAGGAAGGTGTAACAGGGGTCGACGAGCCGGTTGTAGAACTCAAGCGCCTCCATCCGGCCGACGGCGCGGTTCTCGACGGAGCGGCGCAGCGCGGCCAGGCCGTCGAAGGCGTCGAGGAGACCGTTCAGCCGGCGGGACGCCTGGGGTTGCATGGCGTCGGCGACACCGGATTCACCGGCGTTGGCCTGGATCCGGGCGATCGCCCGGTCGGTGGCGGCGCGGTCGCGGCGCAGCGCGGGAAGGGCGTCGGAGGCACGGGGATCGGCCAGGTAGACGAGGGTCTGGCGGCGTTCCTTCTGAATGACGCGGACGGTGTCCTCGAGGGGGTAACCGACCTTTTCGATGATGTAGCCGACGTCGAGGAGTTGATTGGCCTCACGGCCGGTCAGAAGTGTCGCGAATCCCCACAGGCCGGTGAGGGAGACAAGCGGCACGAGCAGCAACGCCACGATCTTCCTGCGGATCGACTTCCCGCGAAAGCGCATGGCCTCCCCCACCTCGGACCCGACCGGTGAGGCTTCCGTCCGGCGCGGGTGTACACATCAACACATCAACAAACGGCGCGAGCCTACTACTGCACCACAGGCATCACGAAGGTGCGTCCGGGCGATTTTCAGCCGCAGGTCGAAACGTTGATCATGAGTTGTCCTGGTATTCGGGGAGTTGGCAATCCGGGCGCTGCGGGATGACAGCTGGCGAGGCGTCACTTTCCCGGCGGTAACGGTTGGCTGGAATTGTGTGTCGCGGGGAATCTTCTCCGGCCGTCGTACGTCTACGAATACGGGGAGGCGTGGGACTGTCGGGACTGTCGGCGTAAAGCGCACGAAGACGGGCAGCCAACCTGAAGACGGTCGTTGGTGGGGAGTGGCGTTTTCGATGGCGACGAATCGGCGTGGGCAGCGGGACGAGCGGGACGGGTACGACGCGTGGGAGCGGCGGGATGAGCCGCGGCAGCGGCGCGAGCTGTGGGTGGAGGAGCCGGCGGCGCGGCGGCGCCTGCCCGATCCGGTCCGCGCGGCGGCCGTGCGGGCCGTGCTCATCGCCTCGCTGACGCTCATACAGGCGACGGTCGCGTTCCTGTGCACGCTCGCGGGTTCGTGGCTGGCCTTCCCCATGGTGCTCAGCAGCGTGGCCAGCACGGTGGTCGCCACCTGGGCCGCGGCGGACGTGTGGGTGACCCGGCAGGTGTGGAAGCAGCGCCACGGCGTGGTGTCCATGCCGAGCAGCACGGCGCGGGAACTGCGGCGGGAGCGGCGCCGGGAGCGGCGAACCGCCCGTGTGGAGGCCCGGGAAGCGCGCCAGGCGGTACGAATACGGGCCGAGGACGGGACCGGCACGCAGCGGGAGCGCCGGGGCGCGAGCAGCCTGTCGCGCGCCTGAGCCCCCGGCGCCGCGTCGCGCCCGGCCTCGCGCACGGCCCGGCGTCACGGCGCGCACGGCCTCACCGACGGCCCGGCGGCGGCACGCCCGGCCTCGCGCACGGCCCCTGCTCCGGGGCGGGATGGGCGGGGGCCGTGCGGGCGGGCGGGGTCAGTCGGTCGTGCCCGCCGGGACCGGGGTGCGCTTGAACATCCGGGTGGCGGTGATCTCGCCGTGCACGGCCGTCTCCCCTTCCTGGGCCTTCTGCGGCAGTCCCGGGCGCAGGTGCTCCTCGACGCTGATGTACTTCAGTCCCGCCCGCAGGTCGGCGTCGTTGCGCAGGCGGATGACGAGCGGGAACTCGGCCAGCGCGGTCGTGTCGAACAGACCCGTCGTGTAGAGGAGCTGGACGCCGAGGGCGTCGGAGACCGCCCGTTGCAGCTCCAGCAGGTACGTGGCGTTGGCGCGCCCGATGGGGTTGTCGAGGAACAGCGTGCCGGCGTGGCGGTGCTTGTCGCGGCCCCGGTCGTTGCTGCGCAGCGCGGCCATCGTGCAGTACAGGGCGATCGCGGCGGTGAGCAGCTGGCCGCCGGAGAAGACGTCGCCCATCTGCCCCACCGGTACCCGCTCGGCGCGCAGCACCGCGTCGGGCTTGAGGATCTCCACCGCCACGCCCTTGGGCTGGAGCGCGGCCTGCACACCGCGCAGCAGGAGGGACATGCCGTCGCGGCGGATGTCGGAGTTCTTCTTGACGGCGGCGCGGGTGGCCTCGTCGATGACCTCGCCGAGCCGCTCCGTCAGCGTCGCCTGGTCGGGCTCCTCGAAGCGGATCCGGAGGAACTCCTGCCCCGACCACTCGCCGAGGCCCTCGGGGAGGCGGGACAGGCGCTGCGCCGAGCGCAGGGTGGTGAGCGCCGACTCCACCAGGCCGCGCAGCCGGTCGACGATCGAGTCGCGGTTGCGCTCCAGCTGGGCCAGCTCGTCGGTGAGCACGCGCAGCCGGGGCGCGAAGGCCTCGGCCCACTTGGCGGCGTGCTCCGGCAGGGCGGAGGCGGGCAGCTCGCGGATCTGCTGCCGGGCGGGGGTGCGCACCTGCTCGTAGCGGGTGGAGTTGGCGTGGCGGACGAGGACGTCGCACGCTTCGCGTACGGCGGACTCCGCGGCCGACAGGTCGGCGGCGCAACCGCGCAGGGAACGGCGGGCCTCGGTGGCGGACTGCCGCGCCTCCGCCAGGCTGCCGGCGTACGGCTCGGGCGCCTCGGGCTCCTCCTCGGTGTGCTCCCGCAGCAGGTCGCGCAGGAGCGCCGCCGTCTCGTCGAAGCCGCCGGCGGCGTCCTCGGCGGCACGGTGGGCCTGGAGGAGCCGGGCGTGGCTCGTGCGGGCGGCCTCCAGGGCGTCGGTGCGGGCCGCCAGGTCGGTGGTGGCGGAGCGCAGAAGGGCCTGCGCGTGGTCGGCGTCGGTGGGGATCAGCTCCTCGGGGAGCTCGGTGTGCGCCTCGCCGTCGGCGGGGGCGAGCCGCTCCGCCTCGCCGCGCAGCCGGCCGAGCTTCTCGCTGGCCTCCGACGCGCGGGACTCCAGCATCTGCACCAGGGATTCGGCGCGGGCGGCGGCGGCCTGGCGGGACGGGCCGTCGGCGCCGTCGGGGCTCTGCAGGAGCTGTTCGGCGCGGGTGCGGACCTTGTTGGTGAGCCGGTCGAGCTCGGCGAGGGCGGCGCTCTCGTCGCTTTCGGCGCGGGCCTGCTCCGCGCGCAGGTCGGCCCCGACGCCGACCTTCTCGTACAGCTGGGAAGCGGCGCGGTAGGCCTCGCGGAGGGCGGCCAGCGGAACGCGCGGGGCGTCATCGGGCGCGTCGTCGGGGAGGTTCTCCGGGGCGCCCGCGATCTCCGAGCGCTCGGCCCGCAGGGCGCGGGCGGTGCGGTGGGCGTCGTCGGCGGCGCGCTGGGCGGCACGGCGGTCCTCGTCCGCGGCACGGGCCCGCTCCAGGCAGGTCTGCGCGCGGGCCTCGAACTCGGCGGCCTCGTCGGCCAGTTCCCGCAGGCGCGCCTGCCAGCCGGCCCGCTCGCGCAGCCGGAACGCCAGGCCCGCGAGGGCATCGGCGGCGCGCCGGGCCCGCTGCGCGGCCTCCTGCCGCTCGTCGCGCACCCGGGCGGCGTCGGCGGCCGCCTCCTCGGCCTCGGCCCGTACGGTACGGGCTTCCGCCAGGGCGGCCTCGGCGGCTTCGGCCGCCTCGCGCGCGGTGGCGGCGGCTTCCGCCAGCTCGGCGAGCATGCCGGGCGGGCAGTCGGCGCGCCAGGAGCCGATGCGGGCGGCGAGGGACCGGTCGGCGGTGAGGCGGGCGGCGAGCGTACGGATCTCCTCGTCGCGGGCGGCTGCGCGGGCGCGCAGGGCCTGGCGCTCCTCGTCGGCGGCGTGCTCGTCGTGCATGGCCGGGTTCGGCGGTACGAGGAAGACGTCCGTGTCGCCGTCGGTGTGTCCCGGCACGGGCGCGAGGAGCGCGGCGGCGGTGCCCACGGCGACTGCGGACCGCGGCAGGAGGGCGGCGGTGGCGAGGGCCTCGCGGGCCCGGGCGTACGAGACGGGGTCGGTGATCACCACACCGTCCACCAGCTCGGGGCGGGCGGCGAGCACCGCGGCGTGGTCGGCGGGGTCGACCGCCTGGGCCAGGTACCGCCAGCCGGGGAGGGCCGGGATGCCCTGTTCGCCGAGGTACTCGACGGTGGCGAGGACGTCGGGGCCGGGCGGCAGCAGACCGCCGTCGCCGAGGGCTCCGAGGATGCGGGAGTCGTCGGCGGCGGCGGTACGCAGCTCGAAGAGCTTGCGCTCGGCGGAGGCGATGCCCTGGTCGAGGAGGTCGCGCAGCTCGTCGGCGCAGCGGTCCAGTTCCTCGGCGGTGAGCGGGCCGTGGGAGGCGGGACGGGTGGTGCCGGTCCCCTCGCCGTGCGGGTGGGGGGCGGTGTCCGCCGGAGCGCTGCCGTCGGCGGCGGGGCGGTCCTCGCCGCCGGCGGTGTCCTCGCGGCGCGGCGCCGGGACGGCGGCCCGGGACACCGGCGCCGACGGCAGGCTGAGCAGCTCGGCGAGGCGCTCCTCCGCGGCGATGGAGGCGGCGGCGCGGCGCTCGGCCTGGTAGGCGTTCTCGGCGGCCTGGGCGGCGTCGGCGGCGCGGGCGGCGGCCAGTTCGGCGCGGGATTCGGTGGCGGCGGCGTCACGGGCGCGGTCGGCGGCCGCACGGGCGGCGTCACGGGCCGCGTCCCACGCGGCGACGGTGGTCTTCTCGGCGTCGCTCGCGGCGAGCGCGGCGCGAGCGGGGTCCGCGTCGGGGGCGGTGTCGTCGAGCCATCCGGCGCGGACCGCTTCGGCGGTCTCCTGCTCGACCTCGGCGAGGCGCTGGCGCAGGTGGCCCGCCTCGCTGCGGGCGCGCTGGGCCTCGGTGGCGGCGGCGGTGGCGTCGCGGTGGGCGGTCTCGGCGGCCTCCTGGAGAGCGGCGGAGCGCTCCTCCTCCTCGTCGGCGTGCCGCTCGCCGTCCTCCGCGGCGGCGTGCAGCGCCCGTACGAGGTCGGCGGCGGCCTTGGCGCGGGCGGCGAGCGCGGGCGCGGCGTCCCGCTCGGCCTCGCGAATGGCCGCGGACACGCGGGCCGAGCGGTCGGCGGCGGAGCGGTGGCGCAGCACGACTTCGGTGGCCTGCCAGGCGGAGTGCAGGGTGCGGGCGTCGATGAGCTCGCGGCGCTGCGCGGCAGCGCCCTTCTCGGCGGCGGTGAGGGCCAGCGAGGCGTGGCGGTAGGCCAGTTCGGCGGCGATGCGGGAGGCGCGGGCGCGCGTCTCCTCGGCCTCGGTCACGGCGTGGGCGGCGGTGGTGACCTGCTCGGCGAGTTCGGCGGCGCGGCCGCGTTCCCGGGCGGCGCGGGCGGAGAGGCGGCGGGCGAGGGTACGGGTGCGGCGCTCGGCGCCCGCGTGGACGTCGCGCGCGCGGGCGCGCGTGTCGGCCGCTTCGACGATCCGGCCGAGGAGGTCGACGGAGCCGGCGGTGAAGTCGCGTTCGGCCGTGAGCTCGGCGCGCCGGCCCAGCTTGTTGCCGAAACCGCCGACCAGGTCGGCGAGGCCGTCGGTGTCGCGGGTGTCGGTGACCGCGCGGAGCAGCAGGTCGGTGAAGTCGGAGTCCTTCTTGACCGCGAAGAGCCCGGCGGCCTCACCCTCGTCGGCGTTCATCTCCCGCTGGTAGCGGAAGAGTTCGGGGTCGAGGCCGAGGTCGCCCAGGTGCTCGTTCCAGCGGTCGTGGATCTCCTCCCAGTACACCTCCAGGTGCGGGTACGCCTTGCCGGCGTCGGTGAGGGCGTCCCGGAACCCCTTCATCGTGCGGCGGCGGCCCTGGGCGCCGGAGGCGCCTTCGACGGGCGGGCGGACCGCGGTGGACTCGGCGACGGGAAGCGAGTCGAGGCTGAGCCCGGGGCCGGGGCGGAAGGAGTACCAGGCCTCGGCGAACTTCCGCGGGTCGTTGGAGACCTGCCGTCCGCGCCACTCGCTGACCTTGCCGACGACGACGAGTTCACCGGTGAGGGTGTGCTGCCACTCCAGGGCGACGTGCCCGCAGTCGTCGGCGAGCAGGAACTTGCGCAGCACGCCGGAGCTCGCGCCGCCCAGGGTGTTGCGGTGGCCGGGGAGCATCACCGAGAAGATCAGCTTCAGGAGGACGGACTTGCCGCCGCCGTTCTCCAGGAAGAGCACGCCCGCGGGGGCGGGGCGGCGCGGCGGGCCGACCGGCTCCTCCTCGAAGAACTCCGCCTGGGTGGGGGCGGGGTGGGGCACGGGCGCGCCCACTCCGCGCAGGTCCAGCACGGTGTCGGCGTAGCGCGCACCGGCGGGCCCGATGGAGTAGAGGCGGACCCGGGACAGCTCGTACATGGCGGCGGACTCTCAGTCGTGTGCTGACGTGTTACGCGTGGAAGGGCAGGCCGGCGTCGGCGGCCAGCTCCAGGTCGTCGCCGTCGGGCGGCGGGAGGAGCGTGGCGGATCCGTCGCTCACCGGGACGACTCCGAGCTCCAGGAGCTCGGCCATGGCGGCGCTGCCCGCCATGTCGCGGACCTGCAGCTGGAAGCGGGCGGTGGTGCGGTACGAGCCGCCGCCCTCGTCGCCGGTGCGCTGGAGGAAGCCGGATTCCGTCAGGAAGGCGACGGCCTTGCCGATGATGCCGGTGGTGGAGCCGGCGAGCCGGCGGGCGTCCTTGGTGGCGCCGGTGGCGCTGCGCCGCGCGTAGATCCGCCAGGCGGCTTCCAGCCCGGGGGCGTCGGTGGCCGGGTCGGTGTTCTCGCCCTGCTGCTCGGCCCGCTCCTCCAGGCGGCGGCACGCCTGGCGTACGAAGGCGTCCACGCCGTTGACGGTGATGCGGCCGATGTAGCCGTCGTCGGCGAGGTCCTCGGGGCGCGGGAAGGCCATGGCGGCGACGGCGAGGTGGGCCAGGCCGTGCAGGAAGCGGTCGGCGGAGTCGGTGGAGGCGCGGCGGGCGTAGTCGCCCATGCGGACGGCGAAGACCGAGTCCTCGCCCGCGGTGACGGCCATTCCGGCGCGGGGGGAGACCTCCAGGACGATGAGCCCGAGGCCGGTCGCGACGGCGTCGGCGAGCCGTGCGAAGGCCGGCTCCTCGCGGTACCGGCGCAGCAGGTCGGCGTATTCGGCGTCGCGGGCCGGCAGCAGCTTGGGCTGGAGGCCGAAGGAGACGAGCCGCGCGGCGTCGGCGGCGTCGGCGGGCGTGACGGCCCCGCCCGCGGTGTGCTCGGAGACCTGCGGCGCCTCGGGCTCGCTCCACGCGTCGGCGTGCTCTGCGTGGTGGTCGCTCACGGCTGGGGCTCCTTGCTGCGGGGGGTCGGTCGGGGTGCGGGGCTCGCCGGTGCGGTCACTGCCGCGTCGGCATCCGCGTGCGCACGGAGGGCGCGGGGCGGGGCGGGCGCGGGGCGCCGCGGGGCCGGCGCGGGGTGGTCCGGGACGGGCGGCGCGGACCGCCGGGCGGGGTGCCGTGGGGCGCGGAGCGACGACCGCGGGGCTCGCGCGGGGGGCCGTGGGGTCATGTCGCGTCCTTCCGGTCCGCGGCCATGCCCGCCGCGTCCAGCAGGGCCGTACCGACTATCAGGTCGGCGCCGCCGAACTCCGGGTCGTCCAGTTCCGTGCCGTCGTCGACGGCGAAGAGCAGGCGCTGTTCACCCTGCCGGTAGGCCGTCCCCACCGGCGGGCTGGCGGCGTGGATGGCCAGGAGGGCGACCAGGTAGGGGAGTTCGGGGTCGCGCAGGCGGGCCTCGGCGAGCAGTCCGGAGAGCCGGCGGGGGGCGTCGTGCTCCAGGTCGAGCAGTTCCATGGCGGTCGCGAGCTGCTCCTCGCTGAACCGGCTGTCGTCGGGCGTGGCGATCAGGTCCGGCTCGGGCATCTCGGCGCCCAGGTGCTCGCGCTCCGTCGGCGGGGTGAGCAGCAGATCGACCAGGTCACCGAGGCGTACGGACGCGGGGGTGCGCAGTCCGGTGCCGCGGGCGAAGTACGCGTCCGTGACCCGGATCGACTGCTCGACGGGGAGCGGCAGCAACGGGGCGACCAGCTGTCCGTACAGGTCGAGGCCCGCCCGCGCGGTGGGCGTGGCGAAGGCCTGCCGGTCCTGCTCGGCGCGGAACAGCGGGCCGGCCTCCAGCAGCCGGGACTGGAGCTGGGTGTGCCGGCGGATGCAGTCCTTGACGATGTCGACGAGTTCGGCGGCGCGCCGCTTGTGCTCCTGGTCCACGGCCTCGTCGCGGGCCTTGCGGATGTTGGTGAGGATCGCGTTCTCGTGGCGGTACCGGTCGGCGACGTGGGCGAGCGCCTCGTCGATCATGTCGGGCACGGCGCGGAGCCAGTCGACGGCGCGGACGTTGCGCCGGGTGGCCTCCAGCGTCTTGCGGAGCGTCTCGGCGTACTGCACGGTGCGGTACCGCGCCTGCTCGGCGGCGAGCTGCGCGTCGGCGAGGCGTCCGCGGCTGATGAGCACCTCCAGCTTCACCTCCGCGGCGATCTGGGCGCTGGTGACGTCGGTGTCGAGGGCGCCGACGAGGACGTTGACCGCTTCGTCGGTGGTGCGGAGGTAGACGCTGCCGCCGTAGCCGGGGACTTCCTCCAGGAGCTTGAAGTCGTAGTCACGGCGGACGTACGTGCCGTCGGGCCCGAAGGTGCCGTACACCGCGCGGAAGCCACGGTCCACGCTTCCGACGTTGATCAGGTTCTCCAGCACCCAGCGGGCGACCCGCTCGTGCTCGGCGGCGGGCCGCTGGGGAGCCTGGGCTGCGACCCTCGGCAGCAGCCGGGCCACGATCTGCTCGTGGTCGGCGCCGGTGTCGAAGTCCATGTTGAGCGTGACGAGGTCGATCGCGGCGAGCGCGACCTCCGCCATGCCGTAGACCGAGTACTCCCCCGCCAGGTTCGCCTTGCGGGCGTCCAGGTCGTGCAGCGGCGCGGTGCACGCGAGCGCGCGCAGGCGCCGCGCCAGCCCCTCGTCGGCGGCCGGGCCCTGAGCGGGTCGCGGCCCCGCGCTGAGCTGGGGCGGAACGAATTCCGTCGAGGCAGGCGAAGTCACGGTGCACAGATTAGGTCCTCGCACCGACAACGGTCGAAACGGCGCAGATGGCCCCGCCGGGAGCCGCTCCGTACACCGCGCCCGCATGCCGTGCGCCGCGGTGTGCGTCCCGGGCGCGGAGGGGGTGGAGGGTCGGGTGCGGCCGGGCCGGGCGGGGGCGGGCCGGGCGGGGGCGGGCCGGGCGGGGCAGCGGATCCGCCAGCCGTCGGCTGTCAGCCGTCAGCCGTCGCGGCCGGAGCCGTCGCCGAGGAGGTGCGCGTAGACCTCCACCAACTGGTCGCGTGAATCGTCGAGGTAGTCCGCGAGAAGGTGCTCCGCCTTCTCGCGCTCCCCCGCACTCAAGGCGTCCAGAATCTCCCGGTTTCGTACGAGATAGGGACCGTGCAGCGCCTGCGGGTCGTCCACCATGTGGAAGGCGAGCCTCAGTTCGGCGAGGACGCTGCGCATCAGCTCGTCGGTGCGGGCGCTGCCGGCGAGGGCCACCAGCTCGCGGTGGAAGTGGATGTTGGCGGTGGACACGCCCTTCCAGTCGCCCTCGCGGGCATCCCGCTCCCCGCCCGTGACCGCCCGGATCAGTGCGTCGAGCGCGAACGGCGGCTTGCCCAGCCCGTGCACCACGGCGCATTCGACCAGGCGCCGGGTGCGGTAGATGTCCACCACGTCCTCGACCGCCAGGACGCGGACGAAGACGCCGCGATTGAGCTGGTGGACGAGCAGCCGCTCATGGGTGAGCAGTCGGAACGCCTCGCGCAGGGTGTTGCGGGACACACCGAGCGCGCCGGCGATGCTGTCCTCCGAGAGCCGCGCGCCGGGACGGAAGAAGCCTTCCGCGATCCGGGTGCGCAGGATGTCGGCGACCCGCTCGGCCGTGCTCGTGCGCCCCAGGAGGGCGCGGTCGTCCGCCAGCCCGCCGGCCTCGGAGCCCGTCGTACCCACAACGCCCTCTTCTCGTCGGTCACCCGCGCCTCGCGGCTCATCGTAGAAGGAAAACCCGAAGGAAGAACGTGAGGACAACCCCCTTGTCGGATCGTTCAACAATCCCCTACTTTGGCGACACCGCACGACTCCCGCTCCACGCCCCCTCACTCACGCCTGCCTCCCCCCTTGCGAGGTGCAGATGAGTACGACCCGGACCCCTCAGGCCACCCTGGGCGAACTGCCCGAGGACAGCGGCGCGTTCGCCTGGCTGCGCGCGCTCGGACCACGCGGACGGCGCGCCTTCGGTGGCGCGTTCGGCGGCTACGCCCTCGATTCCTACGACTTCTTCACCCTGCCGCTGAGCATGGTGGCCATCTCGGCCTACTTCAGCCTGAACAGCGGCCAGACCGGACTGCTCACCACCGTCACCCTCGTCGTCTCGGCGGTCGGCGGCGTGCTCGCCGGGATCCTCGCCGACAGGATCGGCCGGGTGAAAGCGCTGATGATCACGGTCATCACGTACGCGCTGTTCACCGTCCTCTGCGGCTTCGCCCCCAACTACGAGACGCTGCTGGTGTTCCGCGCCCTCCAGGGAGTCGGCTTCGGCGGCGAGTGGGCCGTGGGCGCGATCCTGGTCGCCGAGTACGCCTCCGCCAAGCACCGCGGGCGAACGCTCGGCGGGATCCAGAGCGCCTGGGCCGCCGGCTGGGCGCTCGCCGTGATCGTCTACACGCTGGTGTTCCACTTCCTCGACGCGGACACCGCGTGGCGCGTGATGTTCTGGACCGGGGCCCTGCCCGCCCTTCTGGTCATCTGGGTCCGCCGCAACGTCCAGGACGCGCCGCACGTCGCCGCGGTGCGCGAAGCGAGCCACGAGCGCGGTTCCTTCTCCGCCATCTTCCGCGGCGGGCTGCTGCGCACGACGCTGTTCGCGGTGCTGCTGTCCACCGGCGTCCAGGGCGGCTACTACACGCTGGCCACCTGGGTGCCGACGTACCTGAAGAACGACCGCGGTCTCACCGTGGTGGGCACGGGCGGCTATCTGACCTTCCTGATATCCGGCGCCTTCCTCGGCTATCTGACGGGCGGGTACCTCACCGACCGGCTCGGCCGGAAGCGCAACATCGTGATCTTCGCCGTGCTCTCGGCGCTGTGCATCGTCGCCTACACCAACATCCCTCCCGGGGCGGACGGACTGCTGCTGGTGCTCGGCTTCCCGCTCGGGTTCTGCATGTCGGCCATCTTCAGCGGGTTCGGTTCGTTCCTCGCCGAGCTGTACCCGACGGCGGTGCGCGGCACCGGGCAGGGGTTCACGTACAACACCGGTCGCGCGGTGGGCGCGTTCTTCCCGACGCTGGTCGGCTTCCTCGCGGACAGCTGGGGCGTGGGCGGTGCGCTGGTCTTCGGCGCGGTGGGGTACGGCATCGCCGTACTGGCCCTGCTCGGACTGCCCGAGACCCGCGGCCGGGAGCTCGCATGACGCACTCCGGAGGAGACACACCACCATGACCCCGGTCTCGATCGACCTCAACGCGGACCTCGGCGAAGGCTTCGGCCGCTGGCGGCTCACGGACGACGAGCAACTCCTGTCGGTCGTCACCAGCGCCAATGTCGCCTGCGGTTTCCACGCCGGTGACGCCGCCACCATGCGGCGGGTGTGCGCGCTCGCGGCCGAACGTGGCGTCCGGATCGGCGCCCAGGTCTCCTACCGTGACCTGGCCGGCTTCGGGCGGCGCTCCATGGACGTCCCCGCCGACGAGCTGGCCGCCGAAGTGGCGTACCAGATCGGTGCCCTGGAGGTGTTCGCCCGCGCCGCGGGAGCGCGCGTGTCGTACGTGAAGCCGCACGGGGCGCTCTACAACCGGGTCGTGCACGACGAGGAGCAGGCGCAGGCCGTGGTGGACGGTGTGCTGCTGGCGGGCGAGCGGCTGCCGCTGCTCGGCCTGCCCGGCTCGCGGCTGCACGAGAGGGCGGAGAGCGCCGGACTCCCGGTCGTCACGGAAGCGTTCGGTGACCGGGCGTACACCGCCGCCGGCACCCTCGTGCCGCGCCGGGAGGAAGGGGCCGTCATCACCGACCCGGAGGCCGTCGTGGAGCGTTCGGTGTCGCTGGCGCGCTCCGGTGTGGTCACCTCCCGGTGCGGTCGGTCGATCGCCGTGCGCGCCCGCTCGCTGTGCCTGCACGGGGACACGCCGGGCGCGGTGGACCTGGCCCGCCGGGTCCGCACCCGGCTGGAGGACGCGGGTGTGCGGGTGGAGGCCTTCGCATGAGGACCCTGACGGTGGGGGAACGGGCCCTGCTCGTGGAGCTCGGCAGCGGTGAGGAGGCGCAGGCGTTCCACGCCGAGCTGCTGCGCCGCCGTGCGTCCGGTGCGCTGCCCGCCGTACGGGAGATCGTGCCGGCGGCCCGGACGGTGCTGCTCGACGGGGTGGAGGACCCCGGGCGCCTCGCCGCGCTGGTCAGCGGGTGGCAGGTGGAACCGCTGCACGCGCGCGCGGAGCCCGTGGTGGACATACCGGTCCGGTACGACGGGCCGGACCTGGCGGTGGTCGCGGCGCTGTGGGGCGTGGAACCCGACGAGGCGGCCCGCATCCATGCGGGGGTGGAGTTCCGGGTGGCGTTCTGCGGGTTCGCGCCCGGCTTCGGCTACCTGACCGGACTGCCCGCGCGGTACGAGGTGCCGCGCCGCTCCACGCCGCGCACGGCCGTCCCCGCGGGCTCGGTCGCGGTGGCGGGCACGTACACGGGCGTCTACCCGCGCTCGTCGCCGGGCGGCTGGCAGTTGATAGGGACGACGGACGCGGTGCTGTGGGACCCGGCGCGCGAGCCGGCCGCGCTGCTGTCGCCGGGGACGCGGGTGCGGTTCGTGCCCGAGGGTCCTGCGGCGCGGAGCGTGGGGCGGCGATGAACGACCGTGCCTTCGCGGTCGTACGGGCCGGGGCGCTGACCACGGTGCAGGACCTCGGGCGGTCCGGCCACGCGCACCTGGGCGTGCCGCGGTCGGGAGCCCTCGATCCGTACGCGAGCCGGCTCGTCAACCGGCTGGTCGGCAACCCGGACGACGCGGCCGTCCTGGAGACCACGGTCAACGGCTGCGCGGTGCGTCCCCGCTGTGCCGTGACGATCGCGGTGGGCGGTGCGCCGTGCCCCGTCACCGTGGACGGCCGGCCGGTGGCCTGGGGAGCCGCGGTGCGCGTTCCGGCGGGCGCCGTGCTCGAAGCGGGAGCGGCGGTGCGGGGCGTGCGCTCCTATCTGGCGTTCGCCGGTGGTGTGGCGGCCGAGCCGGTCCTGGGCAGCCGCTCCACCGACCTGTTGTCGGGCCTCGGCCCGGCACCGCTGCGCGACGGCGCCGTGCTGCCGCTGGGGCCGTCGCCGTGCGCCGCGGCCGGGTTCGATGCGGCGCCCTGGCCCGCTCCCCCGCGGGAGCTGGTCCTGCGGGTACGGCTGGGCCCGCGCCACGACTGGTTCACGGCCGCGGCGCTGCGGACCTTCGCCACGCGCGGGTACCGGGTGTCTCCCGCGAGCAACCGGATCGGGCTGCGCACCGAAGGGCCGGCGCTGGAGCGTGCCGTCCCCGGCGAACTGCCCAGCGAGGGCATGGTGACGGGCGCGGTACAGGTCCCGCCGGACGGCAGGCCGGTGGTGTTCCTGGCGGACCACCCCACGACCGGTGGCTACCCGGTGGTGGCCGTCGTCCGGGGCGGCGACCTGGCGGCGGCGGCGCAGGCGGCACCGGGGACACCGGTGCGGTTCGTGCCCCTGGGGTGAGCCGCGCCTGCGACGGTGCCCGGCTTCCGCCACGAAGTCCGCGGGGCCCCGACCGCCGCGGGCCGGCCGGTACCGGGCGCATTCGGTCACCGCGGGGGCAGCCGGTCACCGCCGGGCCGATCGGTCAACACGGAGGCGGTACGCCTCCGAGCGCGGCCGGTCCACCGCAGGGCCGGTCAGCCGCAGGCGTGACCAGGCCACCACCGAGCCGATTGGCCACCGGGGGCCGGCCGACCGCCGCCGGGCCAACGGCCGCGGGGCACGGCCAGTCGCCGGGCCGATCGACCGCTGGGCACGACCGGTCACCACGGAGCCGGTTGGCCACCGGGGACGGTCAGGTGTCCACGGCCGGATGCCCGAAGCCGCCGCCCCCGGGGGTGGCGACGACCAGGACGTCCCCGGGGCCGACCTCGACCATGTCCACGCCGCCGAGCGGCTCCACGGCACCGTCGGCGCGCTCCACCCTGTTCTCGCCGAGCGCGCCCGGAGCGCCGCCCGCCATGCCGTACGGCGGGACGCGCCGGTGCCCGGTCAGCAGGGCAACGGTCATGGGCTCCAGGAACCGGATGCGGCGGACCACGCCGTTGCCGCCGCGCCACCGGCCGGGGCCGCCGCTGCCCCGCCGTACCGCGAAGGCGTCCACCCGGACCGGGTGGCGCCATTCCAGGACCTCGGGGTCGGTGAGCCGGGAGTTCGTCATGTGCGTCTGGACGGCGTCGGCTCCGTCGAACCCGTCGCCCGCCCCGGAGCCGCTGGCCACGGTCTCGTAGTACTGCACGCGGTCATTGCCGAAGGTGACGTTGTTCATGGTGCCCGAGCCCTCCGCCTGCACGCCGAGCGCGGCGTACAGCGCCCCGGTCACCGCTTGCGACGTCTCGACGTTGCCGGCCACCGTCGCCGCCGGGTGGACGGGCGCCAGCATGGACCCTTCGGGCACTCTTACCTCCAGCGGCTCCAGGCAGCCGCTGTTGAGCGGGATGTCGTCGTCCACGAGCGTCCGGAAGACGTACAGCACCGCCGCCATGACCACGGACGTGGGGGCGTTGGCGTTGCCGGGCTGCTGCGGTGAGGTGCCGGTGAAGTCGATGACCGCGCTGCGGCGTTGCCGGTCGACGCGTACGGCGACCTGGATGACCGCGCCGCCGTCCGTCTCGTAACGGTACGAACCGTCGCGCAGATCGGCGACGATGCGGCGTACGGACTCGGCGGCGTTGTCCCGGACGTGCCGCATGTAGGCGTGGACGACGTCCAGGCCGAACTGGTCGACCATGCGGCCCAGTTCCTCGATGCCCTTCTCGTTGGCGGCGATCTGCGCCCGCAGGTCGGCCAGGTTGGTGCCGGGGTCGCGGGAGGGGTACGGGCCCTCGGTGAGCAGGCGCCGGGTCTCGTCCTCGCGCAGCCGGCCGTCCCGGACGAGCAGCCAGTTGTCGAAGAGGACGCCCTCCTCGTGGACCGTGCGGCTGAAGGCGGGCATGGAGCCGGGCGTGATGCCGCCGATCTCGGCGTGGTGGCCGCGGGAGGCGACCAGGAAGCGCAGGTCTCCGGAGGGTCCGAAGACGGGCGTCACGACGGTCACGTCGGGCAGGTGCGTCCCGCCGTGGTACGGGTCGTTGACGGCGTACACGTCTCCGGGCCGGAGGGCCCCTCGGTTGCGGCGCAGGACCTCCTTGATGGACTCCCCCATCGAGCCGAGGTGGACGGGGATGTGGGGGGCGTTGGCGATGAGGTTGCCGTCGGCGTCGAAGAGGGCGCAGGAGAAGTCGAGCCGTTCCTTGATGTTGACGGAGTGGGCGGTGTTCTCCAGGCGCACGCCCATCTGTTCGGCGATGGCCATGAAGAGGCTGTTGAAGACCTCCAGGAGGACGGGGTCCACGTCCGTGCCCACCGCGGTGCGGCCGGGCCGGGAGCGGGACCGGGTCAGCAGCAGGTGCCCGGTGCCGGTCGCGGACGCCTGCCAGCCGTCGTCGACGACGGTCGTGGCGTCGGGCTCCGCGATGACGGCCGGGCCGGCGACGGTGTCGGAGGGCAGCAGGTCCTCCCGCCGGTACAGCGGGGCGTCCCGTTGTTTCCCGGCGACGGTCATCCCGACCGTGGCGTGCCGCTCCGGTGCGCCGTCGCGGGGTGCCTGTGCGGCGCCGGCCGGCCCGTGGGGGCCCGCCGTGCCGACCGCCTCCACCGAGACCGCCTCGACGACCAGGGGCTTGTCCGTGGTGAAGGCGTACCGCGCGCGGTGGGCCGCCTCGAAGGCCGACCTCATGTCCTGCGCGGAGCCGAGCGGGACCGGCAGGCTCGCGTCGGTCCCGGCGTACCGCAGGAGCACGCGCGCGCGGGTGCTGATCGCGTGGTCCGGCAGGCCCTCGGCGCGCAGTTCCCCGCTCGTCCGCCGGGCGAGTGCGTCGCACGCCTCGCGCACCCGCGCGCAGGTGCCCTCGTCGAGCTCCGCCTCGATGGAGCGTTCCCGCATGGCGGAGGCGTCGGCGAGGCCGATGCCGTACGCGGACAGCACTCCGGCCAGCGGAGGGACCAGGACCGTGTCGATGCCGAGGGCGTCGGCGACCGCGCAGGCGTGCTGGCCGCCCGCGCCGCCGAAGCTGGTGAGGGCGTACCGCGTGATGTCGTGGCCGCGTTGTACGGAGATCTTCTTGACGGCGTTCGCCATGTTGAGGACGGCGATCTCCAGGAAGCCGGCCGCGACGTCCTCCGGGGTGGGGGTGGTGCCGGTGTGGCGCCGTACCGTCGCGGCGAGTCGGGTGAACCGCTCGCGGACCACTTCGGCGTCGAGCGGCTGGTCCCCGTCCGGGCCGAAGACCGCCGGGAAGTGGGCGGGCTGCACCCGGCCGAGCATCACGTTGGCGTCGGTCACCGTCAGCGGGCCGCCGCGCCGGTAGCAGGCCGGTCCGGGGACCGCGCCGGCGGAGTCGGGGCCGACCCGGTAGCGGCGGCCGTCGAAGTGGAGGACCGAGCCGCCGCCCGCCGCGACGGTGTGGATGTTCATCATGGGCGCCCGCATGCGCACCCCCGCCACCTCGGTGCCGAGCTCCCGCTCGAACTCACCCGCGTAGTGCGACACGTCGGTGGAGGTGCCGCCCATGTCGAAGCCGATGACCCGGTCGAAGCCCGCCTGCCGGGAGGTGCGGGCCATGCCGACGACGCCGCCCGCCGGGCCCGACAGCACGGCGTCCTTGCCGCGGAAGTGCGCGGCCTCCCGCAGCCCGCCGTTGGACTGCATGAACATCAGCCGCACGCCGGCGAGTTCGGTGGCGACCTCGTCGACGTACCGCCGCAGGATCGGCGACAGGTACGCGTCGACGACCGTGGTGTCACCGCGCGGCACGAGCCGGATGAGCGGACTGACCTCGTGCGAGCAGCTGATCTGCGTGAAGCCCGCCTCCCGCGCCGCCTCGGCGACCCGCACCTCGTGGCCGGGGTGGCGGTAGCCGTGCAGGAGCACCACGGCGGCGCTGCGCAGGCCGTCCGCGCGGGCGGCCCGAAGGTGTGCGCGCACGGCGGCCGGGTCGAGCGGACGGACGACCTCGCCGCGGGCGTCGAGGCGTTCGGGCACCTCGATCACGCGGTCGTACACCGTCTCGGGGAGCAGGATGCGGCGGTCGAAGAGGCGCGGCCGGTTCTGGTAGGCGATGCGCAGGGCGTCGCGGAACCCCTCGGTGATGAGCAGGACGGTCGGTTCCCCCCGGCGCTCCAGCAGGGCGTTGGTGGCGACCGTCGTGCCCATCCTGACGGAGTGGATACGGTCCGCGGGCACGGGTTCGCCGGGGCCGGTCCCGAGCAGCAGCCGGATCCCGGCGACGGCGGCGTCGCGGTAGCGCTCCGGGTCGTGGGAGAGCAGTTTGCGGGTGAGCAGGCTCCCGTCGGGGCGGCGGGCCACGATGTCGGTGAAGGTGCCGCCCCGGTCGATCCAGAACTCCCAGAGCCCGTTCACTCCCCCATTCTGGCGCCGGGAGGGCTCCCGGGCGCGGGGACGGGGAGCCGGTCGCCCGGTACCCCCGCGCGCCCCGTCCCGCGCGTTCCTCACCTCCGGCCCCGGACCCGTCGCCCCGTATCCGTCGCCCCGTGGCGCGCTTCCACACCCCGCGCGCTCCGCGGCCCGGGGGCCGGGGCGCCCGCGCGGCGCCCGCCGGCCGGACCGGCCGAACCAGGCGCGGCCGCCGGTCACCGCCCGGAAGCCGGTCGTGGCGGCGGGGGCCGTCGCGGCGCCGCGACGAGCCGGGGCGGCCGGCTCCGGAAGATCAGACCGCGGGCATGTCGGGGCCGATCCGGCTGCGGACGGCCGTCTGCACCTCGTCCTCCTCGGCCGGGTCGGCGGCGAGGCGGCGCAGCCGCTCGGCGACGCGTACGTCACCGGTCTCGGCGTGCAGGGCGGCGATCTCCCGGGTGGTCTCCTCGCAGTCCCACAGGCACTCGACGGCGAAGCCGGTGGCGAAGGAGGGGTCGGTCGCGGCGAGGGCGCGGGCGGTGCGCCCGCGCAGCTGGGAGGCCGCGGTCTCCCGGTAGACGTGACGCAGGACGGGCGCCGCGCAGGCGATGCCGAGCCGGCCGGTCCCGTCGACGAGCGGGTAGAGCGAGGGCGCGTCGGGGCCCTCGGCCCGTACGGCCTCGCGCAGGGCTCCCAGCACCAGGCCGGCGTCCTGGGCGCCGCCCCGGCAGGCGAGCACGCCGGCCGCCGAGGCGCCGAGCGCGTCCGGCCGGTGCACCCAGCCGCGGGCACGGTCGACGGCCGCCTCGCCGCACATCCGCTCGAAGGCGGCGACGGCGGCCTCGGCGACGGTGCGGGAGCCGGCGGCAGCGGCCGCCTCGATCAGGTCCAGGACTGCGGGGTCCTGCACCTCGGCGAGGTAGTGGAGGGCCGCGCAGCGGGCGCCGTCGGATCCGCTGCGGGCGGCTTCGAGGATCAGGGGCCGGTCCTCGGGGCCGGCGACGGCGTTCAGGCAGCGGGCGGCCGGCACATGGAGCACGGCGCCCCGGTCCAGGCCCTCCTGGGCCCAGTCGAAGACCGCTCGCACGCTCCAGCCGGGGCGGGGCCCGCTGGGGCGCATCTGGCGCTGCCAGCGGTCGAAGCAGCCGCGCTCCTGAGCGGCGCGGACCCGGGCGCCGACGGCGTCCCGCCGGTCCTCGGCCCACAGCCGCCACGGACGGGGCTCGAAGGCATCGCGTACGGCGACGGCGAGCTCGGCGTCGCCCGCCGGGGTGGCCGGGAAGCGGGCGAGCACGGGCACGGCCAGGGTGCGCAGCGCGGAGTCGTCGTCGCGCAGGGCGAGCTCGTCGAGGGCCCAGGCCCAGTTGGCTCCGGTGGCGGCGTACCTGCGCAGCAGCGCGAGGGCGTCCTCGCGGCCGTACGAGGCGAGGTGGCCGAGTACGGCGAGGGCGAGCCCGGTGCGTGACTCGTCCGTGTCGAGGTGGTCCTCGGCGCAGAAGAGGTGGGCCTCGATGGCGTCGAGCGCGCCGTGCAGATCCAGGTACAGGCGTGCGTAGTAGAGGGAGCGGTTCTCGACCTGCCAGTCCTGGCGGGGGTCGTGGAGAACGCAGTGGTCGAGGGCGGCGAGGGCCTCGGTGCGCGGCGCGGCGAGCGCGTGCAGCGTGCCGTCGCCGCGGCCCCTCTGCAGCAGGCCGAGCAAGGTGCCGCTCGGCGCTATGACTGGATCGAACATGGAAAATGCCTCACATCAAGCTGTCGACGCAACCCCGGGATCCCGGGGACCGGTGGGTGCCTAGGCCGCGCAGCAACATGTGGAGCCGCCCGTCGTCTTCCGCTTGGTGTCGACCATCTTCCTCTGCCTCTCGTCGGTGGCCTCCTGCAGGCCCGACGTCATGATGACCCAGCCATTTCGCCACCGCGACCACATTTACCGTGCCGCTCCCACCTGGAGTTCAGTGCCCGTTCACCGGGACTCGAACAGCTCCAGGAGGTGTGCCTTCCCGAACATCCTCGCGGTATCCACGGCGGACGGAGTGCCTGCCTCCGGATCCGCGCCGTGGGCCAGGAGGGCGCGGACGATGTCGTCCTCACCCTTGAAGACCGCTCCGGCGATCGGGGTCTGGCCCCGGTCGTTGACGCGGTTGGGGTCGGCGCCGCGCTCCAGCAGGACGGTCACCGCGTCCGCGTTGCCGTGGTAGGCGGCGAGCATCACCAGGCAGTCGCCCTTGTCGTTGGTGAGGTTCGCGGGCACACCGGCGT
This sequence comes from Streptomyces sp. NPDC051310, assembly GCF_044455245.1. Taxonomy (NCBI): domain Bacteria; kingdom Bacillati; phylum Actinomycetota; class Actinomycetes; order Kitasatosporales; family Streptomycetaceae; genus Streptomyces; species Streptomyces sp. NPDC051310. Next base: position 7,865 of record NZ_JBITEO010000037.1, on the reverse strand, counting down.
CCACGTACGCGGCGAGTGCGTCCGCGTCACCGTGGCGCGCCAGGTCGAACACCTTGGACGCCAGCTCGATCACCTCGGGGTCCGGGGTCTCACTCATCGGACGGACCGCCTTTCACCTTGTTGACCCGGGCCGCGCCGGCCGCGCTGACCTGCAGGGACCCGGGAGGGCCGGTACGCACGGCGAGGGCCGCCGTGCGAGTGAACCGACAGGGTACTGCCCGTGCCGGGGCATGACCCGGCCCCTCGGTGGCAAAGATCACCCGGACCGCGTCGGCCGAGGGTCGCGGGCACGCGCCTGCGCGTCACATCGGGGTGCGGCGGGAATCCGGCATCCGCCATTCAAGTGAAAACTCAGCTTATTCACCCGATTGCACCTTTTGCCGCATAGATACTTGCTGTGAGGCTGGAAGTACTCAAGGTGATTGTCCCCTCACCCAGGAGAAACTCATGATCCTGTCCATCTCCGGCGTGGTCCTGCTCGGCATCATCGTCTTCCTCTTCTTCAAGAAGGACGGGCTCAAGGCCTCCCACGCCCTCGTCTGCGCCCTCTTCGGGTTCTACCTCGCGGGCACCGCCATCGCCCCGAGCATCACGGCGGGCGGCGCGAGCCTCGCGAGCCTGTTGGGCGGGATCAAGTTCTGACGCCGCCCGCGACCCCTCTTCCACCCCCACAGGAGTACGACGTGGCCCGGCGACCGCTCCCCCGCATCCCGATTCCCCGCGTTCTCAGCAGCGGCAGCGACCGGATCGCGCGGAGCCGGGAGATCGCGCGCACGGCCGCCGAAGGCGCCTCGGACGTGCTCCATCCGCTGATCACGGTCACCCGCGGTCTGCGGAGGCTGGCCGCTGCAGGTCGCGCGAAGTGGGCCGCGACCCCCAAGGAACGGCGCGGTCCCGCGCTGTTCCTTGCCGCGGCCTGCGTCGTGGTCGTCGCCCTCCTCCCGTACGGCCCGCTCCTCGCCCTGATCTCCCTGATGGGCGCGGCGGCGTGGCACGGACGGGAACGCCCGGTCGTCAGGACCGGGCCCGACGAGGCGGAGACCGAGCGGCTCAAGGCGCTGTACGAGGCCCTGGTGCCGCACTTCTCGGTGCCCGAGGACCCCGCTCCGCTCTTCTTCCACGGCGGGGAGTGGGGCAAGGTCTTCAGCGACTTCGCGTTCGACGGCGACGGCCGGCCGGTGCGGCTGAGGATCGCGTACCCGGCGTACTTCCCGGACGGGGAGGCGGCCTCCAGGGCCCGCGTCGAGCGGCTGCTGCACGCCAAGTCGGGGCGCGGCCGCGAGTACCTCTTCGACTGGGACGAGGAGGGCAACCAGCTGCTGATGCGGGTGCTGCCCGCGCTGCCGACCTCCATCGCGGCGCAGCGGTTCGTGACCGCGCCGGGCGAGACGGTGCTCGGCTTCACGGACGACGACGCCGTGCAGCGGACCATGCCGGTGTGGGAGGGGGACGAACGGCGTGACGCCCCGCCGGTCGTCTGGCGGACGGGCCCGCGCTCGACGGAACCCCACCTGCTGGTCGTCGGCCAGCCCGGCAGCGGCACCACCTCGCTGCTGCGCTCGATCGCGCTCCAGGCGCTGGAGCACGGCGACATCCTGATCGTGGAGGGCAGCGGCACCGGGGAGTACGCCTCCCTGACCGGGCGCTCCGGTGTGCTGGGCGTCGAGTGCGGTGCGGCCGGTGCGCTCACCAGCCTGGAGTGGGCGGCGCACGAGACGGAACGGCGGCTGATCGCGGCGAACCGCGCCCGGCAGGCGGGCCGGCCCGTGCCCGGCGACACCAAGCGGCCGCTGTGGATCCTCATGGACCGGCCCGGTGTCCTCGCGCAGCTCGCGGCGGCCGACGGCCGGCCCGACCCCCAGGACCTGCTCCAGGTGCCGCTGCGGCACGGCAGGGCGGCGCACGTGACGGTCGTCGTGGCCGAGCAGTTCGACGGCGCCGAGACGCTGAGCGAGGCGGTCCGCACGCACACGCGCGCGCGGGTCGTCCTCGGGCCCGCCACCCGCGACGAGGCGGAGGCGGTCCTCGGCAGGGCGCCGCACACGACGCCCGTCCCCGGCGTGCCGCCCGGCCGCGGCTACGCCCGGCTCGGCACGGGGCCGGTGCTCAGGCTCCAGGTGCCGGCGACGCCGGACCCGTACGACGAGGCGACGTCGGACGCACACCGGCAGGCGGTCCTGGAACTGCTCCCGGAGCACCGGACGGCGGCCGACGCGCTGGAGATGGACCGCATCGCCGGCCGGCGCCACGAAACGACGGGGTGACCGGGTCCCACCCACCGGCGGCCGCCGAAGCGCCCGTTCGCACCCCCGCAGGCCAGGTCACGGACGGACGCGGCGACTCGGCGGCCGTGCTCCGCGCGCGGCCGGCCCACGCCACGAACGGACGCGGCGACATCACGGCCGTACCCACGCGCGGCCGGCGGCCGTCACGCCACGAACGTGCGCGGCGTCTCCGCGGGGATGCCCCCCGTGGCACCCGACTCCACCAGGCGGGCCGCCGCGGCGAGGCGGGCCGCCGCCTCGTCGGCGACCGGGCCGCCGACCGTGAACGGCAGCCGTACGTAGCCCTCGAAGGCTCCGTCCACACCGAAGCGCGGTCCCGACGGCACCCGCACGCCCACGCGCTCGCCCGCCTCGGCGAGGCGGGAGCCGGACAGGCCGCCGGTGCGGACCCACAGGGTGAGCCCGCCGAGGGGGACGTCGAACTCCCAGCCGGGGAGCTCCCTGCGGACCGCCTCGACCAGCGCGTCCCGGTTCTCGCGCGCCTGCGTGCGCCGCAGGGCGACCGCCTCCTCCCAGCCGCCGGTGCTCATCAGCCAGGTGACGGCCAGCTGCTCCAGGACCGGCGTCCCGAGGTCGGCGTACGCGCGGGCGGCGACCAGGGAGCGGATGACGTCGGGCGCGGCGCGGACCCACCCGATGCGCATCCCGGCCCAGAAGGCCTTGCTGGCGGAGCCGACCGTGAGCACGGTGCTGCCGGCCGGGTCGAAGGCGCAGACGGGCCGGGGCATCTCCAGCCCGTCCTCCAGGTGCAGCTCCGTCATGGTCTCGTCGACGACGAGCACGGTCCCGGCGGAACGGGCGGCGTCCACCAGCTGGCGCCGCTGGTCCTCGTCGGCGAGCGCGCCCGTCGGGTTGTGGAAGTCCGCGACCACGTAGGCCAGCCGGGGCCCGGCGTCCCGGAACACCTGCCGCCAGCGGGGCAGGTCCCAGCCGGCCAGCCCCTCGGCCATCGCGACGGGCACGAGCCGGGCGCCGGCCTCCCGCATGAGCTGGAGGATGTTGGCGTACGAGGGCGACTCGACGGCGATCCGTTCGCCGCGACCGGCGAACAGGTGGCAGATGGCGTCGATCGCGCCCATCGCGCCGGTCGTGACCATGATCTGCTCGGGCATCGTCGGGATGCCCCGCGCGGTGTAGCGGTCGGCGAGCATCTGCCGCAGCGCGGGCAGCCCGGCCGGGTAGTCGCCATGCGTGTGGGCGTACGGCGGGAGCTCCACGAGGGCGCCCTGGACGGCCCGGGTCAGCCAGGGCTCGGGCGCCGGGAGGGAGGCGCAGCCCAGGTCGATCATGGATCCGAGGGACTCGGGCGGCAGGGGTTCGAGGCCCCGGGCGGGCAGCGGGTTGCCCGCGGGGACGGCTGTCCAGCTCCCGGCGCCGCGCCGGGACTCCAGGAAGCCCTCGGCACGCAGCGCCTCGTACGCGGCCGCGACCGTGGTGCGGCTGACGGACAGGGACAGGGCCAGTTCGCGCTCGGCGGGCAGACGCGCCGCGACGGGCACGCGGCCCTCCAGGACCAGCAGCCGGATGCCGTCGGCGAGCGCGCGGTAGGCGGGCGGCTTACGGGTGCCCGGGCCGGCCGGCCGCGGCTGCTGGGCGTTCAGCTGCCGGGCCAGTTGGGCGGCGCCCACCGCGGAAGTCCATTCAGTCATGGAATTCAGTCCACCTTCCTCGAATTGGACCTGGTTGGCGTCCAAAGCCATGCCACAGGGTGACATGAGCCAGTCCACACCACCACTTCGGGGGGCACAACCCATGTCGACGACATCCGGCACACCGGAGCCCGTCATCCGTCCTGTCACCGCCGCCGCCACCGTGGCCGGCGCGACGCCCCGCCATCTCACGCGCAGGCTGGTCCAGCTCTACCTGGGCCTCGCCCTCTACGGCATCAGCTCGGCGCTGCTCGTCCGCAGCGGACTCGGCCTGGAGCCGTGGAACGTCCTGCACCAGGGGCTGGCCGAGCGGACCGGTCTGAGCATGGGTGTCGTGCTGACCATCGTGGGCGCCGCCGTGCTCCTGCTCTGGATACCGCTGCGCCAGAGGCCCGGCCTGGGCACCGTCTCCAACGTCCTGGTCATCGGTTTCGCGATGGACGCCACCCTGTGGTCCGTCCCGGACGTGCGCGGCGCGGCCGCCCAGGTCTCCCTGATGGCCGGCGGGATCGTGCTCAACGGCGTGGCCACCGGCCTCTACATCGCCGCCCGCTTCGGCCCCGGCCCGCGCGACGGTCTGATGACGGGCCTGCACCGGCTCACCGGCCGCTCCCTCCGCCTGATCCGCACCACCATCGAGCTCACGGTGGTCCTCACCGGGTTCCTGCTGGGCGGCTCCCTGGGGATCGGGACGGTGCTGTACGCCCTGGCGATCGGCCCGCTCGCCCAGTTCTTCCTGCGGGTCTTCACCGTCCCGGGCGCTCCGGCCGGGCCGGCCGGCAGCACCGTGGTTGCCTCCGGCAAGCCCGAGCAGGCGATACTGCGGCGGTGACTCGCGTTCGCCACCCGTATCTCGACCACCCGTCCCTCATACCCTTCGCCCACCGCGGCGGGGCGGCGGACGGGCTGGAGAACACCGCGACGGCCTTCCGGAGGGCCGCCGCGGCCGGCTACCGCTACTTCGAGACCGATGTGCACACCACCGCCGACGGGCGGCTCGTCGCCTTCCACGACGCGACGCTGGACCGTGTGACGGACGCCCGCGGCCGGATCGGCGACCTGCCCTGGAGCGAGGTCCGGGAAGCCCGCGTGGCCGGCAAGGAGCCGCTGCCGCTCTTCGAGGACCTGCTGGAGGAGTTCCCCGAGGCCCGCTGGAACGTGGACATCAAGGCCGAGTCCGCCCTCGAACCGCTGGTGGAGCTGGTCCGCAGGACGGACTCCTGGGACCGGGTGTGCGTCGGCTCCTTCAACGAGGGCCGGGTGACCCGGGCGCTGCGGCTGGCGGGACCGCGCCTGGCCACCTCGTACGGCGTGGCAGGGGTCCTGGCGCTGCGGCTGCGCTCGTACGGGATTCCGGCGGCGCTGCGCCGCGGGGCGGTGGCGGCCCAGGTGCCCGAGACCCAGAACGGGGTGCGGGTGGTGGACCGCCGTTTCATCCGGGCCGCGCACGAGCGGGGGCTCCAGGTCCACGTCTGGACGGTGAACGATCCGGAGCGGATGGCCGCTCTTGCCGACATGGGGGTGGATGGCATCATGACCGATCATCTGGAGACGCTGCGTACGGTGCTGACCGACCGGGGAGTGTGGGTCTGAGGTTCCCGCCGTGCCGTCGCCTCGCCACGGGGACGAACAAGGGGGGCGCGCGATGACCGCCGAGACCGCCGGCCAGGACGCCCGGAAGCCCGGCCACGACCGCAGACGTGAGCAGCGGGGCTGGTACTTCTACGACTTCGCGTGCTCGGTCTACTCGACCAGCGTGCTGACCGTCTTCATCGGCCCGTACCTCACCTCGGTCGCCCGGGCGGCCGCCGACGCCGAGGGCTTCGTCCACCCGCTCGGCATCCCGGTCCGCGCCGGCTCGGTCTTCGCGTACGCGGTGTCCCTGTCGGTCGTCCTGGCCGTCCTGGTGATGCCGCTGGCGGGCGCGGTGGCGGACCGCACGGGCCGCAAGAAGCCGCTGCTGGCGACCGCCGCGTACCTGGGGGCGGCCGCGACGGCGGGACTGTTCTTCCTGGAGGGGGATCGCTATCTGCTGGGCGCGTTCCTGCTGATCGTGGCGAACGCCTCCCTGGCGGTGTCCATGGCGCTGTACAACGCCTACCTGCCGCAGATCGCGGAGCCGGAGGAACGCGACGGGGTCTCCTCGCGCGGCTGGGCCTTCGGCTACACCTCCGGGGCCCTGGTCCTCGTGCTCGACCTCGTCCTGTACACGGGCCACGACTCCTTCGGGGTGTCGGAGCCGGAGGCGGTGCGGATCTGCCTGGCGTCGGCCGGCCTGTGGTGGGGCGCCTTCACGCTCGTACCGCTGCGCAGGCTGCGGGACCGGCGGGTGGCACCGGACGGCGAGGGCGCGGTCGGGTCGGGGTGGCGCCAGCTGTGGGCGACCCTGGCGGACATGCGCCGGCACCCGCTGACGCTGTCCTTCCTGCTGGCGTATCTCATCTACAACGACGGCGTGCAGACGGTGATCTCCCAGGCGTCGGTGTACGGCTCGGAGGAGCTCGGCCTCGACCAGACGACGCTGATCACCGCGGTGCTGCTGGTGCAGGTGCTGGCGGTGGCCGGGGCCCTGGGGATGGGGCGGCTGGCGCGTTCCTACGGGGCCAAGCGCACGATCCTCGGGTCGCTGGCCGTATGGACGCTGATCCTCGCGGGCGGGTACTTCCTGCCGGCCGGCGCGCCGGTCTGGTTCTTCGTGCTGGCCGCGGCGATCGGGCTCGTGCTCGGCGGGAGCCAGGCCCTGTCGCGGTCCCTCTTCTCCCATCTGGTGCCGCGTGGCAAGGAGGCCGAGTACTTTTCGGCCTACGAGATGAGCGACCGGGGTCTGAGCTGGCTGGGGCCGCTCGTGTTCGGGCTGGCGTACCAGCTGACGGGCAGCTACCGGGACGCCATCGTGTCCCTGGTGGTCTTCTTCGCGCTGGGTTTCGTGCTGCTGGCGCGGGTGCCGGTGCGCCGCGCGGTGGCCGCCGCGGGAAACCCCGTACCGGACCGGATTTAGACGCGGCCGTCAAAGGCCGGTAGTGTACGCCTTTGGCCTGCCAGGCGGACCGTTACTGCGCGCCGGAGAAATGACGACGCGGGGTGACATCTTCTGTCAGATGTGACAAACCGGGCACTGGTGGGTACAAAAAGGGGCGGCACGACGGGCGACGCATGACCCGCAACGGGAATCTTTACCGCCGACCGGACGTTGACCGGATGACGACGACAGCGACACCTGTCCTGTGGGCGACAAGCCCGGGAGGCACGATTCATGAGTGAGCGAGCTCTTCGCGGCACGCGCCTCGTGGTGACCAGCTACGAGACCGACCGCGGCATCGATCTGGCCCCGCGCCAGGCGGTGGAGTACGCATGCGAGAAGGGGCATCGTTTCGAGATGCCCTTCTCGGTCGAGGCGGAGATTCCGCCGGAGTGGGAGTGCAAGGTCTGCGGAAGCCAGGCACTCCTGGTGGACGGGGACGGCCCCGAGGAGAAGAAGGGCAAGCCGGCGCGTACGCACTGGGACATGCTTATGGAGCGGCGCACTCGCGAAGAGCTGGAGGAAGTGCTGGCCGAAAGGCTGGCGGTCCTGCGGTCCGGCGCCATGAACATCGCCGTGCACCCGCGCGACAGCCGGAAGTCCGCCTGATCGCGGATACCGCGACCAGCACGGAACACACAAGAGCCGCGGGGGGGGGGGGGGGGGGGGGGGGGGGGGGGGGGGGGGGGGGGCCGGGGGCGCGGGGGGGGGGGGGGGGGGGGGGGGGGGGGGGGGGGGGGGGGGGGGGGGGGGGGCGCGGGGGCGCGGGGCCCGGGGGGGGGGGGGGCCGCGCCCGGGGGGGCGGGCCCCCGGGGGGTTCTGGGGGGGGGGGGGGGGGCCGTCGGGGCCCCGGCTGCGGAACGGCACGTACCGGCTGTGGAACACCGATCCGCGCGGCGGTTTCGACCCCGG